>JBKOWM010000034.1:0-8050 GCA_046724395.1 Actinomycetota bacterium | reverse complement strand
CACCTCGAGGAGCTGAAACGGCTGTCGCCGCAACTGCGCGCCCTGTGGAGGACGACGGAGTCCCCTCGGCGTGGATCGACCACGCACGACGCGACGTCTTCCTCGGATGCACGGCGGGGGGCTTGACGACACCAACGTCGCGCGGGGCGAGCGGAACGCGCGCACTCACGTCGATGTCGTTCTTGCATAGACTCGTGGCGCTATCCGGGCCGGAGGTGACGCGCTGACGGAGCACGACGACCAGAGAATCGCTCCGCGGACCACGGGGCTCTTCAGAGAACTCGAACCCGGAGACAGCCAAGCCCTCCTGGCCTCCGGTCAGCCTGCGTTCTTTTCCGCGGGGAAGCCAATCTTCGAGGTTGGCGACGACGGCGACTCGATGTACGTGATCGTAAACGGAGAAGCGCAAGTCGATGTCGGGGGCCGGTTCCATGTCCTGCGGGAAGGAGACTTCTTCGGCGAGATGGCGCTGCTTGCTCCCGGCAAGCGCATGGCCACCGTTCGGGCACAGAACGACGTCCAGGCGTTGCGGATCTCCGCCGATGAGTTTCGGCAGTTCCTGGCTGAGCGTCCCAGCGTCGCGCTCTCGATGATGAAGGTGCTCGCACTCCGTCTCCGCGAGGTGGAGCAACGGATCGATGCCTGGATGGCGTAATGCCGAGACGCGCACGACCGTGACCTCGCGCACTCGGCCTGGTCACATATCCGTCAGTGAGGCCCTTCGAGGAAGCGAGCCGGTATCAGCTGGGTGATCTCAGCGTCCGTCACAAGACCGAACGCCCTCGCCGCTCGGACATAGGCATCGACGGCGCCCTTCGTGACAGCATCCGCGTAGGTCCCACGTTCGGCGAGCTCGACGTCGGCGCGTGCGGCGAGCGACCGAATCTGTTCGAGCAGCCACGTCCGCTGCTCCGCGGCGTGCTGCTGCCGCGCTTCCTGCCAGCTGACGAGGTCGTAGCCCTGATGGTGCAGGGCTGCGGCGAGCTCGTCGTCCGAGACGACCGCCGAATCGTAGAGAACGTCAAATGAGCGCGTGAGGGTGTTGAGGGTCACGCCAACAACGCCCGGGAGGTCCCCCAGCTCGGAGCCGGCCGCCTCTCCGTCAGCGTCCTCCTGCGGCCGAACGATCAGGAGGCGCTCCACGCGGTCGTGCTGCTGACCCGGTTCGGTAAGTGCGCGCCGTACGTTCTCGACCGGACCAACTTCCCCCATCATGGTGCTGGCCTCCCTCACCGCAACGCCCGCACCTCGGCATCTTTGTCCATTCTGCCGATGACGTCAGCATGGTCAATCCCTCCGCCTCGGGACACGGACGAGCTCGGCTGAGACGGGCGTTATCCGTGATTGCGGGACGCAGAAACGAGGTGCGCACGAAGAAGGTGCACCGTTCCAGAAACTCCCTTCAGCTCCACCGGACCGATGTCGTCGAACGCGATCCCCTTCTCCTGCGGCGCTTCGGCTACTGCCTTGCTCACCAGCACCTCGCCCTGACGCGCGTAGTCGGCGATGCGCGCAGAGAGGTTCACCGTCTGCCCGAAGTAATCCCCCTCCTGGAAGAGCACCGGCCCCGCATGCAGGCCAACGTGCGCTGGCGGGAGACCCGCGCCAGCCAAACCGTGCACCATCTCCAGCGCCGCACGTACCCCGGGGCCGGGGTCGCTGAAGTAGAACATCACGCCGTCCCCCAACCACTTGATGGGCTTCCCGCCGTGCTGCACGGAGGTCCGTTGCACGAGCCGCGCTACCGTCGTGGCCAGTTCAGCGGCCGCATCGTCGCCACGTTCCTGTGTCAGCCGCGTGTAGCCGGTGACGTCCAGAAAGCAGATCGCCGGGAGGCGCGCGAGCCGGCTGCGGATCCCCGCCCTTTCCATCAGCACCTCGAAACCCTCGATGATGTTGCCGGTCCACGCTCGCGCCTGGTGAAGGTGGTACATAGCCAGGACGGCTTGCTCCGTGACCGGGGCGATCCGATCCGCGAGGTCGGCGTTCGAGATCCCTTGTGCGCCGCGGTCCGCGACGATAGCCGGTTCCATAACCTCGGAGGCCCACCATGCCGCCTCCTGGTCGGCGATCCGGCGGGTGCCGTCTCCTTGCACACGAAGGACACGCTCGATGGCGGCGGGACGAAATCCCTCTGCCAGCTGGAGCTCAATGAACCGTACGACCGCCATCTCGTCCTCGCGAAGTCGATCGTCGGGCGACGGCTGGGCCATGCCGGCAGCTTCTCGGACAACTGTTAGCAGCTCGAGAGGGATCCCTGTGCGATCGCTCACCTGCTGGAACGACTCGGCGGCGAGGTGGGCGAGACGCTCGTAGCTGGCGGCGTCCAGAAAGTCGAGCGACAGCGCACCGCGTCGGATGGCACTCGCCACGTCTTCGACCGGGATCCCAGCATCCTCCAGCGACTTGGCCGTGAACACGCGCCGCACATCTCCCGATGAAAGGCGATCTTTGTTCTCGGGGGCCAGGATGCCGAGATCCATCAGTCGAACCACGAACTCAGGCCCGACGCCAGCTTGCTCGGCGGCCTCGTCACGTGAACACCACGTCACGTTGATGAGACTACTTATCGCGGCATGCGAGGACGCCCGGCCCAGATAGAGTCTTCTCGCTTCCGGAGTTGCGGCACGCCACACTGCATCGGACGAAGCGCGGGCCGACGCGGACCTCCGAACGACGCGATCCCCCGGTCACCTCGGGAGTACGCGCACCGCCGTGGCCTTGAACGAAGCCCATACGCGCACGCCCTCGCGAAGACCGAGCCGCTCTGCGGAGCCGAGAGTGACCTCAGCGATGAGTGGCGGCATCGAAGCCACGCGAACCCTGGCGAGCTCGCCCTCGCTTGCGATCCAGCTCACGGGGCCGTCGAAGACGTTGCGCGCCGAGCCGGTCGGCGCTTCGAGAGACAGCGTGACGTCGGCCGGCCGGAGCAGGGCGATGACCTCGCCACCTCCGGAGGACTCCGGCCACGGGACGACGACCTCGGCACCGTTGCCGACGACGAGGCTCCCGGCACCGTCCGCCAAGCGTTCGAGGCGTCCCTGGAAGGCGTTGATCCCGACGAAGTCCGCCGCGTAGCGAGACCTCGGGGCCGTCCGGATCTCCTCGGGCGAGCCGATCTGCGTGACCCGGCCGCGCTCGAGCAGGATCAGGCGATCGGCGAGGGCGGAGGCCTCCACGGGATCGTGCGTCACGACCACCCGGACGCCCGGGAATCCTCGTAGCTCCTGTCGAACGAGCTCGCGGACCTCGACGCGCGTGCCGACGTCGAGCGCCGACAGCGGCTCGTCCAGCAGCAGCAGCGCCGGCTCGCCGACGAGCGCCCTTGCGAGGGCCACCCGCTGCGCCTCGCCGCCGGACAGGTCCCCCGGCCGCGCGCCGGCCCGGTCGCCGAGGCCCAGCCGCTCCAGCAGGTTGCGCGCGCGTGCTCTCGATTCCGATACATCGGTCCCGCGGGCGCGCAGCCCGAACGCGACGTTCTCGACTGCCGACAGGTGCGGGAACAGCAGCAGGTCCTGAAAGACCACGCCGATCGGGCGGCGTTCGGGCGGGACGTGGCCGCGCCCGTCGTCCAGCACTCCCCCTCCGAGA
The DNA here is from genome assembly GCA_046724395.1 of Actinomycetota bacterium. Lineage (GTDB taxonomy): Bacteria > Actinomycetota > UBA4738 > UBA4738 > HRBIN12 > DATAEU01. The sequence continues at coordinate 4,459 of JBKOWM010000034.1, read as the reverse complement.
GCGATCCGCCCTTGGAGCGAGGGGAGCAGGCCCGCGATCGCCAAAACGAGCGTCGACTTTCCCGAGCCGTTGGGGCCAACCAGCGCCACCGTCTCGCCGGGCGCGGCCTCGAACGCGGCACGCACCTCGAAGTCTCCTCGTCGCGCACTGACGTCGACGGACAACGTCATCGCAAGAACCTCCCGCGGAGGCCGATGATCACCCCGAACGCGATCGCGATCAGCAGCATCGAGATCGCAAAGGCCGCGTCCTGATCGGTCTGCAAGCGCTCGAAGACGGCGAGCGGGAGCGTCTGCGTCCGGCCTTGCAGGTTGCCCGCAAAGGTGATCGTGGCGCCGAACTCACCAAGCGCCCGCGCCCAGGACAGCACGAGCGCGGCCGCGATCTGCGGCGCCATGAGCGGCAGCGTGACACGGCGAAGCGTGTACCAGCGCGACGCACCGAGCGTCGACGCGGCGTACTCCAGCCGTTCGTCGAGCCCACGCAGCCCGGACTCGAGCGCGAGGACCGCGAGCGGGAACGACACGAACGTCGCGGCCAGGATCGCCGCCGCCGTGGTGAACGTGACCTGGAAGCCGAACCAGTCGTAGAGCGGTGCGCCGACGATGCCCCCGCGTCCGAACGCGGCCAGCAGGCCCACGCCCGCGACGACAGGGGGCATGACGAGCGGCAGCACGACGAGCCCACGCACGAACGTCTTGCCTGGGAACGAGCTCCGCACCAGCATCCAGGCAAGGGGGAAGCCCAACACGAACGAGATGGCCGCGGCCGTCGTCGCCACGAGGAGCGAAAGGCGCAGCGCCGTCATCACCGTGTCGCCCGTCAGGACCTCGGCGATGCGCGCCCACGGCGTTCGGACGATCAGGCCGAGCAGTGGCAGGCCGACGAGCAACACGCCCGCTGTCGCAAGCACGACGAAGCCGACCGGCGTTCGGCGCACCCTACGCGGGGAGGAACCCGTACTCGGCGAGGGTTCGCTGTCCGGGTCCGAGGACGTAGTCGACGAAGCTCTTTGCGACGTCGGTCTCCTGAGTGTCATTGACGACGGCGATCGGATAGGTCGCGATCACGTTGATGCCGTCGGGGATCTCGATCTGCGTGACCTCATCGCCGACGTCGGCGGTCACGTCCGTGACGTAGACGACACCGGCGTCCGCCTCGCCGGATGCCACCGACGTCACGACCGCCCGGACGTCCTCGGCGTTCGAGACGACATTCGCCACCGCGGCCTTCGAGATGCCGGCGTTGTCGAAGATCTCCCGCGCGTAGTCGCCAGCCGGCACCCCCTCGGCGGCGATCACCAACTGCACGTGATCCTCCGCCAGGTCGCTGACATCCTCGATCCCGGCCGGGTTGTCCGTCGGCACGATGATCGTGAGCCGGTTCTTCGCGAAGTCCGCTCGATCCGAAACACCAGGGCCGTCGTCTTGCACCGAATCCATCCATGTGGGGCTCGCCGACGCGAAGACGTCCACCGGCGCACCGTCGTTGATCTGTGTCGCCAGCCCGTCGGACGGCCCGAAGTTGAACCTGACTGTCACCTCCGGGTTCTGCCTCTCGAAGGCGGCGCCAATGGCGCCGAAGGCGTCCGTCAGCGATGACGCGCCCGAGACGGTGAGCTCGGCCTGCGGGTCGTTTCCGCCTGTTGCGTTCGTGGAGCCACCGTCGGCCGAGCTGCACGCGGCGAACAGCAGCGAAATGGACGCGATGAGCACCGACAGCTTCCTCACAACTCCACCTCAACCATGACGTTGGTCGCCTTGACGGTCGCGACGGCAGGCATCCCGGGCTCGAGCCCCATCTCGTCGACCGCCTCGCGCGTGATCAACGCAAGGATCCGGTGAGGTCCGGCGAGGATCTCGACGGTCGCGGCGACCTTGTCCCGCTTCACGTCAGTCACCACGCCCGGGAACCGGTTGCGGACGCTGCCGGCGGCCACGCGCTGATGCTCGTGGCGCTCGGCGAGCAGGCGCGCCACCTCGGACGGCGGCACGAGGCGCTGACGCCCGGCGGTCCGCTTGGTCTTGACCTTGCCCTCTCGTTCCCAGCGCCGGAGAGTCTCGACGCGGACGCCGAGGATCGCGGCCGCCTCGCCAATCCGATAGCTCTCCTCCATAACCCGGTAGCCTACAAGTTTCCACGGGAAAATCGCCAGCTATTTGGGGGTCAGCAGGCCCCCGAAACTCGTGCCAGGTCGGCGACGCGGTGCGGCCTCGACCGACCCGACGGCGTCAGACACCCTGTGCGATCGTCACGGACACCTGAACCGTCGTTATGTCCCGACAGCGTCCGGCGGGCGTAGTCATCCGCGGGCGTCCGCCGTCTCGTCGGCGAAAGGTATCGCGCGCATTGGCGAAAAACGAAGCGGGCCGCCTCGCCATCGCCTCTCGGTGACGGATGTCCTAGGGTGAAAAGGCCCGCCGACGGAAGACGGCCTAACTGGGAGGGGCGGCTGTGGAGACGAAGCCCGACACGATTGTCCTGATCCACGGGTTCTGGGTGACGCCCAGGAGCTGGGAGCACTGGAAGGAGTACTACGAGGCGAAGGGCTACACCGTGCTCACACCGGCGTACCCGGGGTTCGAGGTCGAGGTCGAGGCGCTCCGCGCTGACCCCACACCGATCGAGCAGCTCCGGGTGCCGGAGATCATTGACATGCTCGAGAACATGATCGGGAAGCTGGATCGTCCGCCGATCATCATCGGGCACTCGGCGGGCGGCGTGTTCACCCAGATCTTGCTCGATCACGGGTTCGGCGCGGTCGGGGTTGCGATGAACTCAGCGCCAACCGAGGGCGTGAAGGTCATCCCGCTTTCGGAGATCAAGTCCTCGTTCCCGATGCTGAAGAATCCTGCGAACCGGCACCGAGCCGTCGGCTTCACGCCGGAACAATGGCATTACGTTTTTGCGAACACGTTCACCGACGAAGAGTCGCTGGCGCTCTACGAGCGGTACCACATTCCAGCCTCCGGCAGCGTCTTCTGGGGAAGCGCACTGGCGAACATCCACCCCGGAAAGGACGACACCTACGTCGACTACCACAACGACGCGCGACCGCCCTTGCTGTTCATCTCCGGGAAGCAGGATCACCTCTTTCCCCCGAAAGTGGGCCACTCCAATGCGAAGCACTACAAGTCGAACACGGTGACGGACATCGTAGAGTTCGACGGTCCGCATCTGCTGCCCGCGATCGACGGGTGGGACGAAGTCGCCGACTTCGCGCTCGACTGGGCGCTCAAGCACGCGGGGTGACGGTGGCCGACCACGCTGCGGACGATTCTGACTCTGCGAACTGAAGGCCCGAGGCTTCGCGCGCTCTCGCCGAACAAGCGCTCCTGGTCCTTCGACCTCTCCTGTCTCTCCTCGTGGAGCGGCAACCAAGGTTGACGCCGAAAATACGGTCAACGTAAGGTGACGGTGTGAGCGAGGCGACCAAGCTCGCCGACGAGGCAGGAAGTAGGGACCCCGCGATGGGGTTGCGGGCGGTTGCGGCGCTTCGAGAGCTGCTGGAGCGGCTTGAGGCCCTTCAAGTCGGCAACGCCCGAATGCTCGGCTGGTCGTGGCAACAGATCGCGGAGCACTTGGGCGTTAGCAAGCAAGCCGTCCATAAGAAATACGCCCGGCGCCGGCTGGGACGGGGACGGCGTTGATGTTCGCGCGATTCACTGATGAAGCGCGTCAGGCGATGGTTCTCGCGCAAGAACAGGCGGCTCGGCTGCACTATCCCTGGCTCGGTACCGAGCACCTACTTCTCGGCATCTTGCAGCAGCGGGACACGCCAGCAACCGCCGCTCTTCGGCGTCTCGGCGTCTCGACGGCATCCGTTGAGGACGTGCTCGTCGCGGAGCTGGGGCCCCCGTCCCCAGACCGCCCGCTCGGCGATCGCGATGAAGACGCGCTTCGGACCGTCGGAATCGACCTTCGTGAGGTGCGCCGTCGCGTCGAATCAGTGTTTGGGCCGGGCGCCTTGGACCGAGCACGTCCGGGGTACTGCGGTCTACCGGTCATGCCTCGGTTGAAGCTGAGCTTGGAGCGCGCCTCGAGGATCGCCCAAGGACGCTCCGTGGACACCGACGACTTGCTGCTCGGCTTGACGGAGGTTCGTGATGCGCTCGCGATGCTGCTGCTCGAGCGACTCGGCGTCACTGCGGACGCGATCCGCGCCGCGGTTGAGGCGCAGCGGTGAGAGGTCGGCTGACGAGGCTGCACCAAGACCTCGTGCGCGGACGCGGCCTGTGATGCCGAATCGCCCAGACGCGCCTTGAGACTTCCGTGACGTCAGTCGCCGATTCGCCTACCCTGCCTTGAGCGAGAGGTCGGTGTGACATGCGCCCTGTTTCGCGGACACCGTCTCGGTCCGCTCTCCTTGGACTGGTCCTCCTGATGGCTGCGGCTTGTACTGGGAATGGGACCGTTACCGCAACTCCAAGCGGTGCTTCGGGAGCCACCGGGCGTGTTC
>JBKOWM010000069.1:0-17684 GCA_046724395.1 Actinomycetota bacterium | reverse complement strand
GAGGAGGTACATGAGCCCCATGAAGATCAACGAATCCTTGTTGTTGATCCCGTAGAGATCGTCGTTGAACCACCGCCACAGGTTCCATCCAAGGAACAGCGCGGTGATCGCACCCGAGACGGAGATCAACGGGATCCCTGCCACCTTGTACCGGCCGATCGCGGAGTTCTCGAAGAGGCGCTTCTTCCGCCACGGCAGGATCGTCGCAGCGATCGCTGTCCCGAAGAACGTCACGGCGATGACGAGCGTCGCATCGATGATCCAGGTCTTGAACGCGTCCGTGTACGCGTAGAACGCGCTCACGATCAGCGACGGCACGAGCATCAGGATGAGCGCGTAAGTGGGAACGTGCCGTCGCTCGGAGACGTCCGCGACGCGTTCGGGAAGGATTCTGTCGAACGCGGCTGCAAAGATGACGCGCGTCGACGAGAGGAACAGCGTTCCCGCCCACCCGAGGAACCAGGCTCCGAAGACGAGCACCAGCAGCGCGCCCAACAGGCTGTTGTGGAACCACATCCCGATGAGCAGCGGCGGATAGGTCCACACCGGCGTCGGTCCCGGACTGTCGGTGTACCCGTAGAAGTAGTTGATGAAGTTCACGTTCCCGGCGTTGAAGAAGTTCCACCCGAAGAACTTCGACGCGAGCAGCAGGAACACGACTGCGATCGCGATCGTCACCCATAGGCCGTACATCATGCCGCTCATCACGCGCCGGAAATCACTTGCGCCTCGAACCTCGCCGTAGAGCGTTGCGCCCCAGTTCGGCCACAGGATCCAGAAGCACAGGAACGGAATGATCAGGAGCGTGTCCCCGAAGAGCGGGGAGAACCCGACGCTCGCCGGCAGCGCGGAGCCTCCCCCCGCGGTCTTGATGGTGTCCGCGTAGGCGTCACCCCTGGTCCCGAACAGGTTGGCGGCCTCAGTATTGAAGGCGCTCTGGAAACCGGACCGCGAACCGAACAGCATGATGAGCATCATCACGGCCAGGCCGGCGAGCCCAATGTAGAAGCAGTACTTTTGGATCTTCGCGTACCCCTCCATGCCGAGCGAGACGAGGAACCCGGCGAGGACGGCCGTTGCGACGCAGACGAAGAACAGACCCGTGCTTGTGCCGAGCCAGTCGAGCAGGCCGTTCCACTTGAAGAACGCGGCGAGCGGCTGCAGCACCTCGACGTTCAGGATGCTCGCGTAGACGGGCGTCCAGTACCACAAAATGAACCACCACCCGGTGACGGCGAGAACGAAGCCCACGCCGCCCGTCAGCACCCTGCTTTGCCACACGTAATCGCCGCCTGCTCGCGGCATCACCGAGATCAAGCCGGCGTACGTGATGACGAGGAACGTGATGAAGACGCCCGAGATGAGAAGCGCGGGCAGAACCTGACCGGTCGGTACGTACCCGATGACGGACAGGGCGAAGAACAGTCCGAGCGTGACGAAGTTCACGGACATGAACGAGTACAGGAACGCATCGAACTTCGACCATCCCTTGACCAGACCGGTGGCCTTGCGAAGGAACAGCCCCGGTGCTTCGCTGACCGCTGCCATCGACCGAACTCCCTCCTCCTGCCCCAACCCGCATTCGGGGCGTCCCGACGAGTCCTCAGCCGTTGACCAATTGGTAGTTCTTCACCTTGTTCTTCTTCGGATCGATCGTGACGACCGCCGCCTGGAGGATGCCTTCCTCGTACGAGCTGCCGGGGTTCAACGCCAGCGTCCGCCCGAGCCGGGCGGCGCCGCGGCTCTCATGGATGTGGCCGTGGAGCGACAGGAGCGGCTGGAAGCGGGAGACCGCGTCGCGTACCGAAGTCGAGCCGACCGGCCGGATCGCCTGTCCCCCGGAGACGTAGGTCATGTCGGCGTTGAGCGCCGGCGCGTTGTCGAGCTTCGACCCGTACGGCGGCGCGTGAAAGTTCAGGATCGTGTGGTCCGGGTCGGCGGAATGCTCGAGCGCACGCTCGATCCGGATCGCGAGGCCCTCCTCGGGCTCCTCTCGGAAGGTATTCCAGGGCGTGGGGTTGGTCCACCCCATCGAGATCATGCGGTACCCGTCGAGCTCGATCGGGTGGTCCTCGTCGCCCGTTTCGACCACGCGCGCGTGCGTGAGCAAATCGTCGATCTCGAACATGTCGTCGTTCGCGGGGCACGCGATCACACGGATCCCCGTGCCGCCCAGCTTCTCCTCGGCCATATCGATCCACCGGGCCGTGCCCTCGATCATGACCTCCTTGAAGCGCTTGTCGACCAGGTCCTCGTCATCCTGCAGTGCGGCGTACTCCTCGTCCGAGACTCGGATCGGGTAATAGCCGCGATTCATCACGCGCTTCTCGAACTCGCGGATCTCGTCCTCGCTCTGGAGCGCCTCGCGGTGGTCCTGGAGCGAGGCCTCCCAGCTGCCGTTGGCGCGTTGAACGATCGGGACCATCGCCTTGCCCGTTACGTCCCCGCCGAGGATCACGACGTCGGCCTTGTAGAACGCGCCGGCGTTGAGAAACTTCTTCCAGCAGATCTCGGACCCGTGGAGGTCCGTGACGAAGAAGATCTTCACCGCATCCACACCGTCGAGCGTTATCCCCCGCCGCGTCCTCTCGCCCGATCTTGCGGCCCGACCTTCCGGTTCGACCCCCCGGCTCGACCTTCCGGCTCGACCCTCCGGCCGTGTCTTGTCTTGTGGCCCTATCTTGTGGCCGGACGACGTTCGCCGCAAGATACCGCCGGGCCGACCGCGCGTTCCCCTAGTGCGCAACCTCCTCGGGCAGCTCGTACCACTGCATTCGCTCGCCGACCCGAGCTCGGATCTTCCACCGCAGGCTCTTGGGAACGGCGTCGGCGAGGCGCCTGATGGCGAGCGCCTGCTCGACGGCGTCGAAGGCCGCGTTCGCCGGGACGAGCCGAACGAGATCTCCGCGGACGAGTTCAATCACGCGGTCGAGGTTTCCGGTGGCCGTCCGCCACCACCCCCAATCGTCCGAGACGACCTTGCCGACCCGGTCGAGTCCGATCGACCCGGGTTCGTCGCCGTCGCGAACTTCGTACCCGGCCAGTAGGTACACGATGTCCTGGACGTCCTTCTCGTTCTGCTCGACGACCTGGAGCTTGGACAGCAGGAGATCGGTCACGTCGAGCGTGAACGGCATCCGCGAGATGCGGTCCTTGAACTCGAGGACATGGCACATTTGGAGCTGATCCATCACGACGTCGACCGCCGTCCCGCTCGCCGGCGACACGAAGTACATCTGCCGGTGCCCGTGCATCGTGTTGAACCGCTTGTCGCCCTCGAACCCGAGGTCGGCCAGCAGATCCATCACCGGCTTTTTCGAGCTGGACACCGACGCGAAGTCCATGTCCTGCCCGCTCCTTGTGCGCGGAGGAAAGTCCGGCGTCAGGTATCGGACGGCCTGTCCGCCGATGAGCTTCAGCGGAACGGACTTGTCGTTGGCCGCCTCGACGGCCTGGAGGGCAGCCTCGTACGTGTCGGTGGACAGCGTCACTCCATGGCCACCTGTCCGACCCAACGGCGCAGGTCGCCCTCCGTCACGATGCCCACCAGCCGGTCGGCATCCACGACGGGCAACCGCCGGATGCCCTTTGCGTTCATGAGCTCGAATACGTCGACGACCTGGTCGGAGGGCTGCGCCGTGATCGGCGGCGTCGACATGAGATCGCCGACGCGCTCCTCGAGTAGGGACGCATCGGTGAGCACGTGACGGGTGACGTCACGCTCAGTGAACATCCCGAGCGGCTTGCCGTCCTCGGCTACGACGACCGAGCCGAGATCGTGATCGATCATCGCCTGGAGCGCGTCACGGACCCGGTCGTCCGGACGCACCGTCACGACGTCCCTCGTCATCAGCTCGCCGACCGTGTCCGGTGCTCTCGTCATGGCAAAACCTCCCGGGTCCAGGCGCCACGATAGACCGAACGCGTCCGCGCTACGATTCGCCCGCGCTGGAGGGTGCCATGCGTTCCGAGACGTACGACTTCGTGATCGTCGGCGGCGGGTCGGCGGGCAGCGCGCTCGCAAACCGCCTCTCCGCGGACCCCGGCAACCGCGTCCTGGTCCTCGAGGCCGGCCGGCCGGACTATCCCTGGGACGTCTTCATCCATATGCCCGCGGCGCTCACGTTTCCGATCGGCAGCCGCTTCTACGACTGGCGGTACGAGTCCGAGCCCGAGCCGCATATGCACGGCCGCCGCATCTTCCATGCCCGCGGAAAGGTCCTCGGCGGGTCGAGTTCGATCAACGGGATGATCTTTCAGCGCGGCAACGCGCTCGACTACGAGCGGTGGGCGGCCGAGCCCGGAATGGAGTCGTGGGATTACGCGCACTGCCTGCCCTACTTCAAGCGCATGGAGAACTGTCTGGCCGCCGACATCGCCGACGACTTCCGAGGCCACGCCGGTCCGCTCGTCCTGGAGCGCGGACCGGCCACGAACCCACTCTTCGGCGCGTGGTTCGAGGCCGCGCAGCAGGCCGGTTACCGGCTGACCAACGACGTGAACGGCTACCGACAGGAAGGGTTCGCGCCGTTCGACCGGAACGTCCACCGCGGACGCCGGTTGTCTGCCTCACGCGCCTATCTGCATCCGGTCATGGGTCGGCCCAACCTGGAGGTACGAACGAGGGCGTTCGTCTCGCGGGTGCTGTTGCAGGGCACGCGCGCTGTCGGCGTCGAGTTCACACCGTGGGGCGGCTCGCCGCGGCGAGTCCGCTCGGGTGAGGTGATCCTGTGCGGCGGGGCGATCAACACGCCGCAGATCCTTCAGGTCTCCGGGGTCGGTCCGGCCGACGTGCTGCGCTCGGCCGGGGTCGACGTCGTCCAACACCTTCCGGGTGTCGGCGAGAACCTCCAGGACCACCTCGAGGTGTACGTGCAGTACGCGTGCAAGCAGCCCGTCTCCGTGGCCCCCTATCTGCAATATCGATGGCGGCCTTGGGTCGGGTTCCTCTGGCTCTTTTTCCGGACCGGACCGGGCGCGACGAACCACTTCGAGGCCGGCGGGTTCGTCCGGAGCAACGACAGCGTCGCGTACCCGAACCTGATGTTCCACTTTCTGCCGATCGCCGTCCGCTACGACGGGTCGAAGCCCTCGGGTGATCACGGGTATCAAGTCCACGTCGGCCCGATGTACTCGGACGCTCGCGGATCGGTGAGGATCCGCAGCGCCGACCCGCGCGTGAAGCCCGCGCTGCGTTTCAATTATCTGTCGACGCAGCAGGATCGGCGCGAATGGGTCGAGGCGATCGGCGTCGCCCGTCACATCCTCAACCAGCCCGCCTTCGACCCGTTCAACGGCGGCGAGGTCTCGCCCGGAGAAAAGGCCCAGACCGACGAGGAGATCCTTGACTGGGTACGTCACGACGCAGAGACGGCGCTCCACCCGTCGTGCACCTGTCGCATGGGGACCGGGGAACACGCCGTGGTCGACGCGACGACCATGCGCGTCCACGGCGTTGACGGCCTGCGCGTGGTCGACGCCTCCACGTTCCCGTTCGTTCCGAACGGCAACATCTATGGGCCCGTGATGATGGTGGCCGAGAAGGCGGCCGACATGATCCTCGGCAACCGGCCGCTCGAGCCCGCGAGCGTCGAGTTCTACCGCAGTGCGCCCAGGTGACGCGTCAGCCGGCGAGGCCCAGCAGCACGAGGCCGCCGACCACGGCCAAGACGCCCAGGGCCTGGGACAGCGCCGGCCGCTCGCGAAGGAGGACCAGCCCGCCGACGAAGGGGATCAGCGGAAACGTCGCCGATACTGCGGTCACGAGCGAGATGGGCGCCACCTCGGCGCCTCTCGCGAACGACATGATCCCGAGGACGTCCGCAACGCCGACCAAAAGCCCGGCCGCGGCGACCGCCGCGCCGGCGGCGGCGACGGCGGGACGACGCGCCACGACGACCGGCGAGAGCGCGACCACGGTGAGCACCCGTCCGAGCGCGACCGTGGGAAGCGATCCCGCGTGCCGCGAAACGACGCCAAGGACGAAGGCGGCCCCGCCGAAGAGCAGCATCGCCCCGATGGCGTACGGCAGGCCGTCGCGACGCATCGCCGCTTCCTCCCCGAACTGTCGGGGGTCGGCCGTCACCAGCACCACCCCGGCCGTTGCCAGCGCCGCCCCGACCGCGAAGCTGCCGCCGATGTCCTCGCCGAGAACGACCCAAGCGAGCGCGATGGGAAGGACCGCGTACGCCGAGGTGAGCGGCGACACCAAGGCGAGGGGTCCGAGCTCGAGCGCGCGGTAATGGAGCACGTACGCGAACGCGACGATGACGCCGTTCACGACCAAGAGCGCCACGTCGGTCCACCGCCCCGCCCACGCCGGACGAGACGCCGCCACCACAAGCATGATGGCGGCGAGCCCGGCGAGCTGCACGAGGACGACGGTGGCGAGACTGCCGATCCGCCGGGCGACGAGTGCCGCGCCGAGATCGCCGACGCCCCAAGCGAGCGCCGCACCGAACGCGAAGATCACGCCGGCGGACGCGCCTCGGCGAGGGCGTCCACGGCGACGGCACCGCGGGACGTGACGATGAGCGGGTTTGCCTCGAGCGAGGCGAGTCGGTCGCGAAGGTCACACGCCGCCAGCGAGATTCCGGCGAGAGCGCGCGCGAGGGCGCCGACGTCGTGATCGCGCGACGACACCCCGCATCGAGCCGCCTCGCGCTCGACGAAGACCACGGCCTGCCGCCGCGTCAGCGGCGCGGCGACGAAGGTCGCCTCGCCGGACTCGGCGAGCCGCCCGCCCGGCCGGATCGTCACCGCGGGACCGAATCGATCGTCGACGACCGCGCCGATCAGCACCTCTGCGCCGGCAATCATGCGTTGCACGATCACGCGCGGCGACCGGGCGCCGACCCTTCGCGCGGCTTGCATGACATCGCCCGCGGCCTCCTCCACCTCGGCGGGCGTCGTCAGGCCTAGACGGACGCCCCCGAGGCTCGCCTTGTGCGGCAGCTCTGCGGCGACGGCCTTGACGGCAACCGGAAATCCGATCTGCCTCGCCGCGCCGGCCGCCTGGGCCGCCGTGTCCACGGTTCGCTCCCTCGGTCGCGAGATGCCGTACAGCCCGAGGATCGCCGCCGCGCCCGCCTCGTCGAGCGGGCCGCGGGCGGTGCCGAGGATCTTGAGCGCCTTCGCACGGTTCTCGTGAGCGGGAAGGTCGGCGACGGCGAGATCCCTGGCCGACTGCACGTCGACGAGCGCCCGCATCGCGGCGACCGAGGCCCTGTGTCCCTGCAGGAACGGGATGCCCGCCGCCTCGACGAAATCCCTGGCGGCCTTGCCGTAGGACAGCGGGCTCATCGCCACGGAGGCGAACGCCACCTTCGTCGACTTCTGGAGTGCGCGGACGCGCCGCAGCACCGGCTCCGCCCAGACGCCCTCCGATTCCAGCCGCGGCGGGAACGCGTCGAACGCCACGATCCCGACGCCCGGATCGCCCGCAAGCGCGTCGAGCGCGTCGACGTACATATCCGTCTCGACCGCGGCCTGACCGGTCACGTCGAGCGGATTGTTCTGGCTCGCGAACGGCGGAAGGGCTTTGCGAAGCCTCTTCTTCGTCTCCGACGAAAACTCGGGAAGCGACAGGCCGCGGCCGCCCGCCGCCTCCGCGAACAGGGTGCACGCACCGCCGGACTGCAGCGCCGCGGCCACGCCGTGCGTCCGCAGCCTCTTGTGGAACGACATGAGCACGGCGGCCTCGAACAGCTCCACCGGGTCCGAAACGAGGATCGCGCCCAGCCCGCGGAGCCAGGCGTCGCGCACCGACGTGTTCCCGGCGAGGGCCCCCGTATGCGCGACGATCGATCGTCGGGACGCCTCGCTGCGGCCCTCCGGCGCGCATACCAGGATCGGCTTTCTGGCATCGCGCAGGGCGCGCAGGCCGCGAGCGATGCCGTCGACGTCGCGCATCGTCTCGACGTACGTAGCAACGAGCTTGGTCTCCGGGTCCGCCGCGGCCCACTCGAACATGTCGCCAAGCCCGATGACGGCCTCGTTGCCAACCCCGAGGATGATTCGCAGGCCGAATCCCCGGTCCGACGCCATCTGGTTCATCGTCCACGCGACGGTTCCGCTCTGGCTGATGACGGAAGCCGAACCGGCGACGGGCTCCGGCGGCGGCGTCGTCCCGTACGGCGCGACGCGGTCCACGTAGTTCACGAATCCCTCGACGTTCGGCCCGAGTACAGGGAGCCGATGCTTCGCGGCCGTCGCCGCCAGCTCCGTCTGGAGCGCGCGGCCCTCCGACCCGGCCTCGGCGAAGCCGGAGGAGACGACCATCACGCCACGGACGCCGGCTATACCGCACTCATCGATCATCCGCACCGCGACTCGTGCCGGAACGACCACGACCGCCAAGTCGACGCCGTCCCGCGGAAGGTCGATCACGGACCGGACGCATGGCCGCCCCCACACCTCGTCGTACTTCGGATTCACCGGGTAGAGCTTGCCGCGGTACCCGACGTGCTGAAGGCTTCGGTAGATCTCCGGCGCCCACGAGTCCGCCGACTCCGACGCGCCGACGACGGCGATCGCGGACGGGGCGAGGAGCGGGCCGAGATCGAACCTCATCCTTCGCCCACCCCTGCGGTTCCGCGGTACCTCGCGTCGCGCCACGCGATCGCGGCCTTCAGGCCGTCCCGCCGCGTGATCTCACGGAACTCGCGACGCGCCGGCAGGTTGGCCGTTTCGATGATCGTGTCGAGCTCCGTGTTGGCCTCGAGCGCGGCCCGCAGACCCGCGACGTCCCACGCACGATTGACCGCCCGCTTCGTCGTCTGCACGACGAAATCCTCGTTTCGGGCGATCTCCTCCGCGAGGGCGAGCGACTCCGAGTCGAGGCGCTCACGCGGCACGACCCGATTGACGAGGCCGATCCGCAGCGCCTCGTCGGCCGGGATGCGGTCCTCGCCCGTGAACAGGAGCTCCTTGGCCTTGCGAACCCCGACGACCCACGGCAGGAACATCGACACGGCGCCGGAACCGAATCGGATGTCGACGTAGCCGAAGTAGCTGTCGTCGGCGGCGACGGCCAGATCGCACGCGAGCATGAGATCGGTCCCGCCGGCCAAGCAGTATGAATGCACACTCGCGACGACGGGCTTTGGGTGATCGAGCAGCTCGAGCATCCGCCGAGTGTCGTGCCGAAGCGCGCGATGCCACGAAGAGGAGTCCATCGGCTCGTCCGACGCGTCCTCGTTCAGGTCGTACCCGGCACAGAACGCCCGTCCTTCGCCGCGAAGCACCAGCACCGAGACGCCGTCGGCCTCTGCGGCGTCGGCGAGCGCGGCGGACAGGTCCTCGATCAGCCGGGAGTCGAGCGCGTTGAGCGCCTCTGGACGGTTCAGAGTGAGCCGGCGCACACGCCCCAGGTCCTCGACGAGCACGGCGGGCTCGTGATTGGGGGCGTCGCCGCTCACGGTACGATGATCCTCTCTGGTCTGCTGGTCCGTCTTTTGGGCCGGTTTATTGGCCGGGTCGCGTCTGTTGGCCGGGCCGGTGCGCGGATTGTAGTCGGCGGGCGCCCGGCCTGAACGGCGCTTCAGTCCACCCGTCGGCGCGGCGTCGCCGCCCGAATCGTCTGCCGGCTTGGGTTGCGGCAGACAGCGGGTATGTGATAGTTCCGGCTGTTGAATCGGCGGTCAATCGGACCGCGCGCGCCGATGCGGTCGCAGGAGGGACGCACGATGGAGCACGGAGAGTACCGGCCCAGGTACCGCCGGATGACACCGATGACCCGTCGGCAGTTCCTCCGTCGCTCGGCGGGCGCCGCGATCGCCCTCCCGAGCATGGCGGCGATCCTGGCCGCCTGCTCCAAGCCCGGGACCGAGACCTCGGGTGCGTCGGGATCGGCACTGCCCTACGAGCTCGCTCGCCCGGACAACCCAGTCACGCTGCCGATCCACGACGATGTTCCGCCGATCGAGGACGGCCTTTCGCCCGAGCAGAACGCGACCGTCCAGCTCTACCAGTGGGACGCCTACATGTGGAAGTTCGTCCTCAGCAAGTTCGAGGAGCAGTACGACACGAAGTACGAGTGGACGACGTTCGAGAGCATCTCGGGCGAGGCGGCGCAGAAGCTTTCGTCGGGTCAGATCCAGGCCGACGTGTTCTGGCCCACCGTCGACTACATGGGCAAGATGGTCGCGGCCAAGCTGTTCCTTCCGCTCAACCACTCCTACATCCCGAACCTCGAGAAGAACATGTGGCCGAGCTTCCAGAACCCCTTCTACGACCAGCAGTGGCGCTACTCGGTGCCGTACACCATCTACACGACCGGCATCGGCTACCGGCGCGACCATATCAGCGACCAGGAGATCGCCGAAAAGGGCTGGGACATCCTCTGGGACCCCAAGTACAAGGGGAAGACCGGCGTCTACGACGACTATCGCGAGGCCATCAGCCTCGCCCTTCTTCGCAACGGCGTCACCGACCTCAACACCGCGGATCAGTCGGCGCTCGACAAGGCGAAGGCCGACCTGCTGTCGCTGATCGACACGATGGACATCCGCGCGACGATCAACGGCGCGTACGCGAAGCTGCCGGAGGACGAGTTCTGGCTGCACCAGGCGTGGTCGGGCGACATGGTCGGCGCGCAGTGGTACCTGCCGAAGGGCGTCTCCGACGACGTCCTGGGCTTCTGGTGGCCGGAGGACGGCAAGGGCCCGATCGGCAACGACACCATGGTCGTGCTCTCCGGCGGCCAGAACCCGGTGCTGGCCCACCTGTTCCTGAACTTCATGATCGACGAGCACTGGGCGGTGAAGAACTTCGCGTGGAACGGGTATCAGCCGCCGCTGACGTCGATGGAACCGGACAAGCTGATCGCCCAGGGGTACGTGCCCGAGACGCTCGACAAGGCCATCGTCCGCCAGGACGACTTCGACCGGGGCCTGTTCGAGCTCGAGCTCGCTCCCGCCGACGACCAGAAGTGGCAGGACGTCTGGGACGAGTTCAAGGCCGGTGCGTAGCGAGACCCTCGAGCAACGCCCGTCCGAGCCGCCGGTAGAGGCCGAGCCGGCACGGCTCCCTGGTCCGCCGCCCGGTCAACGCGCCAGCGGCGTCTGGTACCCCAGGTGGTTCTGGCCGTCGTTCGCGGCACCGGCGACCGTCTGGCTCGCCGTGCTGTTTGTCCTTCCCTTCTACGTGATCTTCGCGGTCGCGTTCGGAACGGTCGACCCGATCTTCCAGAACCCGCTGCCCGTGTATCAGCCTTGGTGGTGGGAGTTCGATTCGTTCGGCAGCACCATGTCGAAGATCTTCGGCTCGGACGCGTACTTCCAGACCGCGTACCTCCGGACGTTCGCGTACGTGTTCTTCGCCAGCGCGATCTGCCTCGTCCTCGGCTACGCCGTCGCCTACTTCGTCGCCCGCTACGGGGGCCGTCGCAAGGCTTTGTTCCTGTTCCTGTTGATCGCGCCGTTTTGGATCAACTACCTGATGCGGATGTTCGCCTGGCAGAGCCTGCTCGAGCCCGACGGCTACGTGAACGACCTCCTGGGATTTCTTCCCTTCGTGGGACCGAAGAACTGGCTCGCCGGAGAGGGCATCACGGTCGTGCTCGGACTCGTATACGGCTACATCCCGTACATGATTCTGCCGTTGTACGGACAGCTCGATCGCATCAGCCAGGACCATTTGGAGGCCGGCCGCGATCTCGGCGCGAGCCCGTTCCAGACGTTCGTTCGCGTGACCCTGCCGCTGTCGCGGCAGGCGATCCTCGCCGGTCTGGTCATCGTGTCGCTGCCGATGTTCGGCGACTACTACACCAACGACCTGCTCTCCAACTCGCCGCGAACGTCGATGATCGGCAACCTCATCGACACGGCCATCTCGGGGAACGGGCGAACCGCGCAGGCGGCCTCGCTCGTGCTGACCGTGATGGTGATCCTCATCATCCCGATGCTGTACTACCTGCGGAGCACGAAGCGGGCGACCGAGGAGGGGTTGTGAGCGACGCCCCCGTCGCCGTTGCCGAGCGCTCGGGTCCCGTCGGAAACCCGGTCGTCATCCGACGCGGTCCGATCAACTGGTTTCGCAACCCCTGGCGAAAGCCCGTGTTCCTGGAGGGGATCACGTGGGCCTATCTGGCATGGTCGATCCTGCCGGTCGTCATCGCCATCGTCTTCTCGTTCAACAAGGGCCGTTCCAGAAGCTCGTGGCAGGGATTCTCGTTGCGGTGGTGGACCAAGGACCCCACCTCGCTCTGGCGTGACGAGGCGCTTCGAGGCGCTCTGTCGCAAAGCATGAAGCTCGCGCTCCTGACGATGCTCGTCTCCGTCCCGCTCGGCGTCGCCTTCGCCATCGGCATCGATCGGTGGCGCGGCCGTCCGGCGGCGACGGCGAACTTCGCGATGCTCCTGTCCTTCGTCATGCCGGAGATCATCCTCGGCGTCTCGCTGCTGCTCGTCTTCACCTACACGTTCAAGGACCTCGTCCAGCTCGGGACGACGGCACAGCTTCTGGGACTGATCACGTTTCAGGTCTCGTATCCCGTGATCATCGTTCGCGCGCGGCTGCTCACAATCGGTAAGGAGTACGAGGAAGCCGGGATGGACCTCGGCGCAACGCCGACCGCGGCCGTTCGACGAGTCCTGTTGCCGCTGTTGTATCCCGCGATCTTCGCGAGCGCCGCCATCGTCTTCGCCGACACCCTAGACGACTTCATCACTGTCCGATACCTGTCGGGGCCCGCAACCAGCGAGCCGCTGGCCGTCAAGATCTTCGCGGCGGCGCGCTCGTCTCCGACGCCGGCCGTCAACGCGGCCGCTGCCGCCCTGCTCGTCGGCACGATGGTCGCCGCGATCGTGGGCCTCATGCTGTACCGAGCGTTCTCGAAGGGCGAACGAGCCGGCGCCACAGGCGCGACCGAGTTCGCGCAGCTGTAGCGACGGCCGGCGGCCGCACGCTCATCCCGGGCAGAAGTGGACGATCAACGGCCGTTCGCGCTGCCTCGCATCGGTCGTGCTGCCGACCGCCCACGCCTCGCCGCTGGCCAGGGCGGCCACGTCCAGCAGGTGGTTGTCGCGCCTCGGCAGGTTCGGGCTCGGCACTCGGCGCCAGTCTCCGTCGCCGCCGAGTTCGATGAGCGTCCGCTCAACGCGGTCCTCGACGTAGCTACCCACGGCCCACGCCCCGCCGTCGAACGCGGCGACGCCCGAGAACGAGTCGCCCGTGCCAATCGAACGCCGGGCGAAGGTCCTCCACGCCGAGCCGTCGTAGGCGGCCGCAAAGGCGGCGCTCGTTCCGATGCCGGGATATCCACCGACGACCCACGCGTCGCCCGTTGGTGACGCCGCCACCCCAGCGAGTACCGTACCGTGCGCCGCACTCAGGCCGGCGGCTTCCCGTCGCCAGGCGGCACCGTCCCACCGCAGAACGAGCGGCTCGGTGCCGCCGTTGCCGAGCGCCCGTCCGCCGACCGCGATCGCGGTGTCGCCGGCGCTCGACACCGCGCCGATGGCCTGCTCGTCGCCGGCCACCCGACCGGCCGGGTACGTGGCGTAAAGACCGGTCCCGTCCCAGCGCAGGATCAGCGAGCGGAACGAGCTCCCCATTCGCGAGTAGCCGGCGAACCAGACATCGTCGCCAGTCGTCGCCGAGGCGGACGACAGGACGTGCTCCCCATCGCCGGGGTTCGGCGAGTCGACGACGGACCAACGCCGGCCGTCCCAGTGCATCACGAGCGTGCGGGCGAGACCGTCGGACCCGCGCCACAGCCCGCCGGCCCACGCGTCGGTCGGCGAGACGACCGCGACGGCGTTCAGGAACGCATCACCGGGTCCGGCTCTCGGCGTCGGAACCGTCGACCAGCGCTCCCCGTCCCAGTGCAGGGCGAGCGTTCGCGCGCGGCCACCCAGACGCCGCAAGGACCCGACCGCCCACGCGTCCGTGTTCGAGCTCGCGCCGACGCCGAAGAGGAATCGATCCACGCCCGGCGATTCGGGCGCCTGGACGGTGCGCCACGCCCCGCACGCCGCGAGCGACGGCGTGTCGCTTCCGTTGGACACGACGATCGCCGCTATCGCGAGCACGAGCCCCGCGGCGAGGGCAAAACGCACGGGTCGCATCCCGACATCTTGCCTCCGCAGCATCGGCGGCGCGAGGGACGGGTTCGGCCCGAGGGCGTCCGCTAGGCCGAGGCGCCGGCGCGCGTCCCGGTGAGTGCGTCCTGCAACACGCGGAGGGCGTCAGCCGGAAGGTGCACCGAGACGGGCGAACCCTGCTGATACGGCAGGTTCCCGCCGCCGCGGTTCTGAATCCACGCCTGCACGCTGTGGCCCGGCGCCAGATGAACGATGACCTGCATGATCGAGCCGACGTACACGACCCGTTCGACCATCCCGGGGATCCGGTTCTCGCCCGTCCCGCCCGCTGGCTCGAGCTGCACGCGCTCGGGCCGGATCACGATCTTTGCGTCGCCGCGAGCGTCACGCTCGCCCTGCCCCGCGGAGAGCTGGAATTCGCCGATCCGGATGCGACACCGACCGTCGCCGTTGGTCCCCTCAGCCCTGGCATCCATCAGGTTGGAAACGCCCAGGAAGTCCGCGACGTATGCGGTCTCCGGCTCCTCGTACACCTCGCTCGGCGTCCCGAGTTGCTCGACACGGCCACTGGACATGACGGCCAGGCGATCCGACATCGTCAGCGCTTCCTCCTGATCGTGCGTCACGTACACGAACGTGATTCCGATCTCCTCCTGGAGGGCCTTCAACTCGATCTGCAGCGCCTTACGCAGCTTGGCGTCGAGGGCACCGAGCGGCTCGTCGAGCAGAAGCACGGCAGGGTTCAGGACGAGGGCGCGGGCCAGCGCGACCCGCTGCTGCTGACCGCCCGACAGCTGCGACGGGCGGCGCTTCTCGAGACCCTCCAGCCGAACGAGCGACAGCGCGTCGAGCACCCTCGTGCGGACCTGCTGTTTCGAGACGTCCTTGTACCGGAGGCCGAACGCGACGTTGTCGAAGACGTTGAGGTGCGGGAACAGCGCATAGTTCTGGAACACCGTGTTCACGTTGCGCTTGTGCGGTGGGGTCTGCGCCATGTCGACGCCGTCGAGCAGGATCTGCCCCTCGTCCGGGCGCTCGAAGCCCGCGATGAGGCGCAGCGTCGTCGTCTTGCCGCACCCCGACGGGCCGAGGAGCGAGAAGAACTCGCCGGGCGGCATGGACAGATCGATCCCGTCGACGGCGGTGACCTCGTCGAACCGCTTCACGAGACGGACGAGCCGGACCTCTCCTCCCGCCATGGGTCGCGAGGATACACGACCATCGGTGGCTATTGCATGGCCGTTCAACCGCTTTCGGGGGCAGGTCCGTTCACTCGGCGAGGTTCACGCAGACCGACTTCGACTCCAGGAAGTCGTCCACGCCCTCCTTTTCCGAGCTCGCGGCCGACGCCCGACTGCTTGAAGCCGCCCCATGGCATCTCGGTCGGCGCCGGCTGCGCGTCGTTGATCCATACGATGCCGCCCGAAGCGCCCGGGCCGCGTTGAGCGCCGTGCGGATGTCGGAGGTCCACACCGCGGCGGCCAGGCCATAGCCGTTGTCGTTGGCAATCGCGACCACGTCGTCGACGCTCGAGAACGGGATCACGGACATCACGGGCCCGAAGATCTCCTCCCGATCGATCGTGGCCGAGTTGTCGACGTCGGCAAAGACCGTCGGAGGCACGAAGTAGCCCGTCGCCCGGCGGCCGTCGCCGGGTGTCGACCCTCGGCGGCGACCTTGGCCTCACCCCGGCCGATCTCCAGATACCGATTCACGCTCCTGCTGCTCCTTGGACACCAGGGGCCCCATCGTCGTCGACTCGTCGAGGCCGTAGCCGAGCTTGATCTGCCCGACACGCTCGACAAAGGCGTTGATGGCGTCGTCGTACACGGGCTTCTGCACGAACACGCGCGAGCCGGCCGAACAGATCTCTCCCTGGTTCCAGAAGATGCCGTTGCCCGATCCCTCGAACGTCTCCGCAAGCGGGCATCGGAGAACACGATGTTCGGCACTTGCCGCCGAGCTCGAGGGTCACCCGCTTCAGCGTGTCCGAAGCTTGCGCACGATGAGCTTGCCGACGTCGCGCGAGCCGGTGAACGAGATCTTGTCGACGTTCGGGCTCTCGACCAGCGCAGCACCGGCGGTCTCGCCCATCCCGGTGAGGACGTGGAACACCGCGCGGCCTTCACGGCGCGCTCGACGTCGGCGGCCTTTGAGTGCGGCGCCGTCGCGATGACTTCGCCGGAGATCCCAGCGCGAACGACGCGCGAGAACGTCGGGAGTGGCGTCGACGGCGTTCCGGCACACGCGCCGTACGATGGCAGCGTGTTCGTCTTCATCCTCATCCTGCTCCTGCTCGCGGCGATCTTCGGCGTGCTCGGCGCGGTCCTCAAGGTCACGCTCGTGATCGTCCTGTCGGTTCTGTTGACGGTCACTTGCCTGGCCGCCTTCGGCTACTGGTGGGTCCGCTACCGGATGTATCGGTACCGGCGCGACGTGCAGCGCGCGTACGACGAGCAGCAGCGGCGGTCGCTACCGGGCCCGTAGCCGCTCGCGATTGCGGATCGGCGCGGCGCCGATGCCGGACCGCACCAGCCCGCGACGCCTCCCGCGCTCCTCGCGGGCGTCACCCGTCTCGAGCGCCCAAACCGCGGCGCGGACGAGCGGCCAGCGAAGCGGCTCGGGCGGCGTCTTGCCGACCTCTGGGCCGACGACGGGTAGCGCGGTCCATTCGTCCTGGATGCCCTGCACGAGCGAAGACAGGATGCTGCCGCCGATCTTCGTCTGGGCGAGCCCGTGGCCGGAGAACCCGAGCCCGGCATGAACGTTCCCCGGGCGCAGCGTCCGGAAGAACGGTGTGAACGAGGCGGTCTGATCGATCGGGCCTCCCCACGCATGAGTGAAGCGGACGCCCTCGAGCTGCGGGAACAGCCACAGCAGGCCGCGAGCGGCGACCTCGGCGACGCGCCGGTCGTGCGTCGAGCGCCGACCGATCCTGCCGTCGTAGATCACGCCGGTCGTCCCGCCGCCGATCGCGATCCGGTCGTCGTCGGTCTTGCGCAGGTAGTAGAGCATCTCCCGGCCGTCCGCGATCCCGATGTGCGACGTCCATCCGATCTCCTTCAGCCGGTCGGGGATCGGCTCCGTCGCGACCATGAAGTCGGCGATGTTCCCGAAGCTGCGGCGAAACCCTCGCCAGCCCGCGGCCCATGCGCCGATCGTCAGGACCACCTGGTCGGCGCGGATGGCTCCGCCGTCGGTTCTGACCACGGCCGGGCGCCTTCTGTCGATGCCGGTCACCCTCGTCCCCTCGAAGATCGAGACCCCTTGGCGGAGCGCGACCCCTCGCAGGCCGCGGGCCAGGCGGGCGGGCTGCACGGTCGCGGAGTCGGCGATGAACGCGCCGCCGACGAACCGCGGCGAGCCCGCGCGCGCGCGGCACTCCTCGGCCGTGAGGGGCACCATTCGGTCGCCGGCGCCAACCCCGCGGGAGAAGTCGACTGCGTCCTCCGTGGCGGCTCCGGCCGTCTGCCACGCGCCGGTTCTCGCACCGAGCACGCCCTCGTGATGAAACCACGCGTCGACGGCGTGCTCCGCCAGCCACCGACCGACGTCGGCAACCTGGTCGGCCACAACGGTCGCGTATCGGACCCCTTTGTCCCTGTCTCTTATACACATCTGACGCTGCCGACGACAGGA
>JBKOWM010000173.1:0-9822 GCA_046724395.1 Actinomycetota bacterium | reverse complement strand
CTCCTGGATGAGCTCGGGGCGCGGCGAAGCAAGCCGCTGTTCGTGAAGCTGCCCCCGTTTCGAACACCCGTCGAGCGCGAGGTCGTGCTCGCGCTCGCTCGCATCGCGCAGGAGGCTGGCGCCGACGGCCTCACGTGCTCGAACACGCGACCGGTCGCTGACGCGCGCCTGGCGACGCGCGCCGGCGGGCTGTCCGGGCGCGACCTGTTCGAGGAGACTCCGACGATCGTCGCCGAGGTCCGGCGCGCGACGGAGGCCGCGATCGCGATCAACGCGTGCGGAGGCATCTCGACCGCCGGCGAAGCGCTCGCGTGCCTCGAGTCGGGCGCCACGACGGTCCAGGTCTACACGGCGCTCGTTTACGAGGGACCCGCCGTCGTGGGCCGGATCGTCCGCGGCCTCGCGGGGACGACGCATTCCGCGTCGGTTGACGGCGACGCCGCCCGGGCCGCCCACGAGGCGAGAGGCTCGCAGGCGGGGGCGACGTCGTAGCGGACGCGGGGCGACCCGGCCCGTGTGTTGCGACGAAGGAGCGTTCCCGGGGAAGATGGCCGCTTCCGACGGGCGTGGGGGTGTCGGGACTGTCGCGAACTGAGCATGTGCACGTCGACGACGTTCGACATCCGACGCAGCCGGTCATGGCCGTGCGTCTCGCGGCCGTTCGCAAGCGGTTCGGCGACGTCACGGCGGTCGATGGCGTCGACCTCGACGTCCGAACGGGAGAGTTCTTCTCGATGCTCGGCCCGTCCGGCTCGGGCAAGACGACGTGTCTGCGGATGATCGCCGGGTTCGAGGCGCCCACGGAGGGGCGGGTCTACCTCAACGGTCGGGACGTCACGCGGCTCGCGCCGTACGAGCGCGACGTGAACACCGTCTTCCAGGACTACGCACTATTCCCGCACATGAGCGTTCGCGACAACGTGGAATACGGGCTCCGCGTACGCAGGGTGCCGAAGCCGGACCGCCGGCGTCAGGGCGACGAGGCGCTCGCCATCGTGCGGTTGGAGGGGTTCGGCGACCGCAGGCCGGGGCAGCTCTCCGGCGGCCAGCGTCAGCGAGTCGCACTGGCGCGCGCCCTCGTGAATCGGCCGAAGGTGCTCCTGCTCGACGAGCCGCTCGGCGCGCTCGATCTCAAGCTCCGCCAGGAGATGCAGATCGAGCTCAAGCACATTCAGCGGGAGGTTGGTCTCACGTTCGTCTACGTGACGCACGACCAGGAGGAGGCGCTGACGATGAGCGACCGCCTGGCCGTCTTCAGCCGTGGACGCATCGAGCAGGTGGGAACTCCGGCCGAGGTGTACGAGCGTCCGGCAACGGGGTTCGTCGCCGGCTTCGTCGGCACGTCCAACGTGCTCGCCGGCGGGGCGGCGCGCGCGGTGACCGGGTCGACCGAGGCGTTCACGATCCGTCCAGAGAAGATCCGGCTTACGGCGCCGGAGACGGAGGTGCGCCCAGACGAGTACGGAGCCGACGGTCGCGTCCGCGACGTCGCGTACATCGGCGCCCTCACGAAGTACATGGTGGCGCTCGACGCCGGCGGCGAGCTCGTCGTGTTCCAACAGAACCTCCAGACGTCGTCGATGGAGGCGCTCGAGGTCAAGGACCGACCCGTCCGGCTGATCTGGGGCCGGCGAAACAACCGGCCCGTCGAGGCCGGTGCGGCCGACGGGTCTCGCGGCCCGGGGGAGGAGGGGAAACGGTGAGGCGATCCAAAGGCAGCCTTCTCGCGGCGCTCGGCGTGCTCGTCCTGGTCGCCGCGGCGTGCGCTAGTGGTGAGGACAACGCGGGCGCCGGGGGCGGCGGCGGCAGCAGCCAGGGCCCGAAGGTCTACAGCTACGACGCGAACGCCCAAGGGGAGGGAGAGCTGAGCCTCATCCCGTGGCCGGGCTACACGCAGAAATCATGGGTCAAGCCTTTCGAGGACGAGACCGGGTGTCAGGTCGACCTCAAGTACGGCAATACCTCCGACGAGATGGTCAACCTGATGCGGCAGCAAGGCGGAACGTTGTACGACGGCGTGTCGGCGTCGGGCGACGCGACGAACCGCCTCATCGCCAACGGTGACGTCGCCGCCGTCGACATCAGCTCCTTTCCCGAATACGCCGATGTGATGCAGACGTTGCAGGCGCCGCCGCACAACACCGTCGACGGCGTCCACTACGGCGTTCCGTACATGTGGGGCCCGAACATCCTCATGTACAACACCGACGTCGTGAAGCCGGCGCCGACGAGCTGGGACGTCGCGTTCGAATCCAACTCGCCGTACGCCGGCAACGTCACGGCGTACGACAGCCCGATCTACATCGCCGACGCGGCGATGTACCTCAAGTCGCATCAGTCCGATCTCGGCATCACGGATCCCTACGAGCTCACGCAGGAGCAGTTCGACGCGGCGGTGGACCTGCTGAAGCAGCAGTCGTCGATGATCAGCAAGTACTGGGCCGTCTACACCGACGAGATCGACGGGTTCGAATCCGGCGACATGGTCGTGGGCACGGCCTGGCCCGTGAACCAGTCGATCCTCGTCGCCGACGACAAGGTCCCGGTCGCCTCGGTCATCCCGAACGAGGGCGTGACCGGCTGGGCGGACACGTGGATGATGTCGTCGAACGCGCCGCATCCCGTCTGCATGATGAAGTGGATGGAGTATTCGCTCCGTCCCGACGTCCAGACGGCAGTCGCCGAGTACTACGGGGCCACCCCGTCCAACACCGCCTCGTGCGAGCAGCTCGACAAGGATCTCGGCAAGGACGCCGCGAACTATCACTGCGGTGACGACGCCTTCCTGTCGCAGGTGTACCTGTGGAAGACGCCGCTTCCGGACTGCGGTGACGACCGGGGGGAGACGTGCGTCGACTACTCGGCGTGGACCAACGCCTGGACCGACATCCGCGGCGCGTAGGCCGATCGAGCCAACGGGGGCCCGGGGACGGGCCCCAGCGTCGGCGACCATGGCGACCCTAAGCGCCGAGCGCGCGGCCACACCCGAGGCCGGCGCGTCTCGGCGGATCTCGGCCGCGCTGTTTCGGCACCCCGCCGCCAAGCTCGCGCTGATGCTCACGCCCCCGGTGGCGTGGCTCGTTGGCGTCTACCTCGTGTCGCTGATGCTGCTGCTTCTGACGTCCTTCTGGCGCCTGAACGTCCTCACCTCGCAGATCGAGCGCGTGTGGTCGTTGTCGAATTACCAGACGCTCGCGACGGCCTCGTCCACCAGGACGATCGTTTTTCGGACCGTCGGGCTGGCCACCGCGGTCACGGTCACGGACCTCGCGCTCGCGTTCCCGATCTCGTACTACGCGGCGCGGCTGGCGAGGCCGCGGACGCGCGCGCTTCTTCTGCTCGCCGTCGTCATGCCGCTGTGGTCGAACTACCTCGTCCGGATGTTCAGCTGGAAGATCCTCACCGCTGGTGGTGGTCCGCTCGAGAGCCTGCTCGGACTCGTCGGGATCGACAAGAGCCTTGCGGCGAGCAACTGGGCCGTGTGGCTCACGTTCTGCTACCTCTGGCTTCCGTTCGCAATCCTGCCCGTCTACGCCGCGATGGAGCGGGTGCCGACATCGCTGCTCGACGCGTCGAGCGATCTCGGCGCCCGCGGGTGGGTCACGTTCCGTCGCGTCATCGTGCCGCTGATCCTGCCCGGGCTCGTCGCCGCCTCGATCTTCACGTTCTCCTTGACGCTCGGCGATTACATCACGCCGGTGTACGTCGGCAAGGCGTTTTTCATCGGCAACGCGATCTACAACCTCGTGGGGCTGGCCAGCAATCTGCCGCTCGCCGCCGCTTTCGCGGTCATCCCGATGGTCATCATGGCGATCTACCTGACGCTCGCGCGGAGGCTCGGCGCCTTCGAGGCGCTGTAGGAAACGTCGTGGAGACGAGGTTCGCGCGGGCGGCGATCAAGGTAGGGACCGTCGTCGCGCTCGTCTTTCTGTACGCGCCGCTCGTGATCCTCGGCATCTACGCGTTCAACAAGAGCATCACCCGGGCGTGGCCGCCGGACCTGTGGACGACGAAGTGGTTCTCGGTCGCCCTCCACGACCCCGAGCTCCCGTCCGCGCTCGCGGGCTCGATCGAGGCCGCGGTCGGGGCGACGATCGCGGCGCTCATCCTCGGATCGCTCGCCGCATTCGCCGTGCATCGGTTTCGGTTCTTCGGGCGCGAGACCATCTCGTTTGCGCTCGTCCTGCCGATCGCGCTTCCCGGCATCGTCACGGCGATCGCGCTGTCCTCGGCGATCGACTTCGGCCACGCGCTGTTCGGACTCACGTTCTCAGTGTGGACGATCATCATCGGGCATACGACGTTCTGCATCGTGGTCGTCTACAACAACGTCGTCGCGCGGCTGCGTCGGACGCCGACGTCGCTCGTGGAGGCGTCGATGGATCTCGGCGCGGACGGGTGGCAGACGTTCCGGTACGTGACGCTCCCCTCGATCCGTACGGCGCTCGTGGCCGGCGCCCTGCTGGCGTTCGGGCTGTCGTTCGACGAGATCGTCGTGACGAACTTCACGGCCGGCTCGACGCTCACCCTGCCGATCTGGATCTTCAACAACATCCGCCTCCCGAGGCAGCAGCCGGTCGTCAACGCCGTCGCGCTTGTGCTGATGGTCGCCTCGATCGTGCCGGTCTATCTGGCGCAGCGGCTGACGCAGGGGGGAACGGAGAGCGTCGCGGCGCCGGTGGCCGGCGGTGCTGCAGCCGCGCCGTAGCGGCTAGAGGTACTGACCCGGATTCGATTGGGGCGCCGGCGCCGGCTGCATCGGCTGTCCCCCCGGAAGGCCCCGCCGGCGGAGCTCCTCGAACTGCGCGCGCGCCGCCGCCTGCTGCGCGAACAGCGCGGCCTGGATCCCCTGGAACAGCCCCTCGAGCCAGCCGACGAGCTGCGCCTGTGCGACGCGGATCTCGGCCTCGGTCGGGACGGCTTCCAGCGGCGGCGCGAGCATCGCGAGCTCCTCCTCCAGGTCGGATGAGAGGACGTCGCGGAGTTCGCCCACGCTGCGCTCGTAGATCTCGCGGAGCCGGACGCGGCCGGGCTCGTCGATGGAAGCCTGCCGGGTCTCTTCGAGGAGCTCGCGCACCATGCTCGCGATGCGAAGCAGCTTGGCGGGCTGGGTGATCGCCTCCTGGGACTGGCCGCCCTGATCGGGCTGCGTCGGTTCGATCACGCTGCCGGCGTCCCGCTGCGAAGCGGCAACGGCTGGGTCCTGAGGGGTCCCGTTCACCCCGACAACCTACCCACTCGTGCCGGTTTCGCCAGTCGATCGAACAGCGACGCCTCGGCGACCGCGCAACGCTCGAGCTCGTCGAGCGCGACGCTCTCGTTCACAGAGTGCGCGGCGGCGAGCTCGTCGGCTGGGCCGAGCATGAGGACGGCGATTCCCGGGAACGTGCTTGCGAGCATCGGAACGAGCGGGATCGACCCGCCCGACCCCATGTCGACGGTTTCGCGTCCCCACGCCTCGGCCAGGGCGTCTCGTGCCGCCACGAACGCCGGCCCGTCGGCTTCGACCGCGAACGGCTCAGCACCGGTGCCCCGCTCGACCCGGACGCGAACTCCCCACGGCGCGTGCGTCTCGAGATGCGACACGAGCGCCTCCATCGCCCCGTCCGCCGGCTGTCCCGGGGGGATGCGAAGGCTGACCTTGGCGGTGGCGACGGGGACGAGCTGGTTCGACGCCTCGCGCACGCGAGGCGCATCGATCCCCAGCACCGATGCGGCCGGCCTCGTCCACAAGCGCTCGGCGAGGGATCCCGTGCCGATCCACTCGACGCCGTCAAGCACGCCGGCCTCCTCGCGCAAGGCGTTCTCGTCGTACTCGACCCCATTCCAAGCGCCGGCGGTCAGCCCGCCAATCGCGACGTCCCCCCGGTCGTCGTGCAATGTCGCCAGCAGCCGGCTGAGCGAGGTCAACGCGTCCGGAATCGGACCTCCGTACGAACCGCTGTGGACGGCCTTCTCGAGCACGCGCACCTCGACGCGGCAGTCGACGACGCCACGAAGCGTCGTGGTCAGCGTCGGCATGCCGCGGCGCCAGTTACCGCTGTCCGCGATGATGGCCACGTCGGACCGGATGAGCTCCGCGTTCTCCTGGATCAGGAAGGGGAGGTGATCCGTGCCCGCCTCCTCCTCGCCCTCGACGAGGATCTTGACGCCGATCGGCGGATGGGCGCTCCATGCCCGGATCGCAGCGGCGTGCAGAACGATGCCGCACTTGTCGTCGGACGTTCCGCGTCCGAACATCCGCCCGTCGCGGACGACCGGCTCGAACGGCGGCGAGTCCCACTCCTCGAGCGGGCCCTCGGGCTGCACGTCGTGGTGGGCATACAGCAAGATCGTCGGCGCGCCCTCCGGCCCGGCGATCTCCCCGTACACGGCCGGATGGTCCACGCCGTCGGGGAGCTCCATCAGTCGGACACCGTTCACTCCAGCCGCCTCGAGGATCTCGGCCGTCGCGACGGCGGAATCGTGAACGGGCGCGGCGTCGAAGCCGGGAAACGCGATAGAGGGAATTCTCACGAGCCGTTCGAGCTCGTGCTCGGTCCGTTGCATGTCGCGGGCTACGGCCGAGCGGAGATCGTGGATGTTCATGGCGCCGGACGATACCCGACCCGTCGGCTCGGGTGCGACGATTACGGGTACAACCGCTCGATCGACCACTCGCCGGACGGCTGGAGCGTGTACCGGAACCGGTCGTGAAGCCGGTGCAGCCGGCCCTTCCAGAACTCGAACGCGTCGGGGACGATGCGGAATCCGCCCCAGGCCGGCGGGAGGGGAACGTCGTCCCGCGGAAAGCGGGTCTCCATGTCGCGGTACCGGTCCTCGAGCTCCTCCCGAGACGTGACGCGGCGGCTCTGCAACGACGCCCATGCGCCGATGCGCGCCTCGCGAGGACGGGTGCGGAAGTAGGCCTCCGACTCGCCCCGGGTCGTCCGCGCGACGGCCCCTCGAGCCGACGCCTGCCGGTCGAGCTCGCGCCAGAGGAACACGGCCGCCGCGTGGGGATTCGCGTCGAGCTCCTCGCCCTTGCGACTCTCGTAATTCGTGAAGAAGACGATGCCGCGCTCGTCGATGCCGCGCATCAGCACGTGGCGCACGCTCGGCCGCCCACGAGCATCGGCCGTCGCGAGTGCCATGGCCTCCGGGAGGACGACGCCCGCTCGCCGCGCGTCGTCCACCCACCGGGCCAGCTGCTCGATCGGATCGGCGAGCAGGTCGCGCTCGGTCAGCGGCTCGTCGGACTGCGCGGGGGGCTGCGCCAAGAGGTGCCCTCGGCAGGACTCGAACCTGCGCACCCGGCTCCGGAGGCCGGCGCTCTATCCGCTGAGCTACGAGGGCGTGACACGCGAGTCTAGCAACGGCCCCATCCGCCGCCGGTGTTCGTGATCCTCTATCGGTACCGGAGCCGGACGAGGACCCGCGGCGCGGCTAGGCTCTGGCCCGTGGACGAGTACGTGACGAAGCCGTTCGACCCGACACACTTCGTCGAGATCGTCCGGCGCTCGCTGCCCGAGCACACCCCGCAGGCCTAACGGTCTCCGCGCGAGATGATCGAGGAACGGCTTTCCGCGCTGATCCACGAGGCCGTCGCCTCCGCGGCCCCGGAGCTCGGTTTGCAGGGCGACCCGCCGCCCGTCGACGTCTTCGTCCCGAGACAGAGGGAGCACGGCGACTTCTCCACGAACGTCGCGCTGGCGCTCGCCCCGCGTGTCGGCCGAAGGCCCAGGGACGTCGCGGACCTCATCCTGAAGCATCTCCCCTCCGATCCCGTCGTTCGGGGCGTAGGCGTCGCGGGGCCTGGCTTCATCAACTTCGACGTCACGAACGATTGGCTGTACGACGCTCTTCGCTCGATCGTCGCGCTCGGACCGGAGTACGGGCGATCCGAGCCGACCGGCCGGTCCGTCCAGGTCGAGTTCGTCTCCGCGAATCCGACGGGGCCGCTGCATATCGGGCACGCCCGCAACGCCGCGATCGGCGATGCGATCGCGAGCGTGCTCGAGGCGACCGGATGGCGCGTCGAGCGGGAGTACTACTACAACGACGCCGGTCGGCAGATGGAGCTGTTCGGGGAATCGGTCGAGGCGCGATATCTCCAGCTCTTCGGCCGGCAGGCCGCCATTCCCGACGACGGCTATCCCGGCGAATACCTCGTCGACGTCGCGAAAGACATCCGGGCCGAGCACGGCGACGCGTTGCTGTACTTGCCCGAAGACGAGCGACGGATGACGCTGCTCCGCGAGGGCACGAGACGCGTGCTCGTGATGATCGAGCGCTCGCTCGCGAGATTCGGCGTTCGCTTCGACACATTTTTCAGCGAGCGCGCGCTGCACGAACGCGGCCAGATCGACGAGGCGGTGCGCCGCCTGCGCGAGGCGGGCTCTGCGTACGACGCGGACGGTGCCGTGTTCTTCCGCTCGACCGCGTTCGGAGACGACAAGGATCGCGTCCTGATCCGAGGCACCGGCGCACCGACCTACTTCGCGGCCGATGTCGCCTACATCATCGACAAGTTCTCGCGTGGGTTCGACGACGTGATCTACGTGTGGGGAGCGGATCACCACGGCGACGTCGTCCGAGTCAAAGGCGCGGCGCAGGCGCTCGGCTTCGATCCCGAAGCCGTCGAGATGGTGCTGTATCAGTGGGTCGCGCTGCTGCGCGGCGGCCGGACGGGGATGAGCAAGCGGGAGGGAACGTTCGTCACACTTGACGAGCTGCTCGACGAGGTCGGCGCGGATGCGCTTCGCTTCACGCTCCTCCTTCGCTCGAGCGACGTCGCGATCGACATCGACATCGAGGACATGAAGCGCCGGTCGATGGAGAACCCCGTGTACTACGTGCAGTACGGGCACGCGCGGATTGCGAGCATCCTGCGAAACGCGGCCGAGCGCGGCGTCGATCCCGGCGCGATCGAGGACGCGGATCTCTCGCTCCTGTCATCGGAGCCCGAGCTCGACCTGCTGCGGAGGATCGCGGAGGTTCCGAAGCAGGTGATAGAGGCAGCCGAGCTCCGCGCTCCACACCGGCTGACGCATTTCGCTCAGGACCTCGCAGCGCAGTTCCATCGCTTCTACACCGAGGCCCGGGTGCTGACCGACGACGACGCGCTGACGCGGGCGCGTCTGTGGCTCAGTCTCGGGACGAAGCAGGCGATCGCGAACGTCCTCGGGCTCCTGGGCGTCTCGGCGCCGGAGTCGATGGAGCGCGTGGATGCTTGACCGGCTCGCCGACGGCGAGCGGACGCTCGCCGTCGCGGGGACGGTCGTCCGCCCGGCCACGTCGCGGGACGCCGCATCCTTCCTCGAGCTCTATCGAGCCGTGGCGGCCGAGGGTGGGTTCATCCGCACCGAACACGTGACGGGTCGCGCGGGCCATTACCGTCGCCGCCTCCGCCACTCGTGGACCGTGCGCGAGGCTCACCTCGTCGCGGTTGCGGGAGACCGAGTCGTCGGCAGCGTGGGGATCACTCGCGAGGACCATCCCGTGACGCGGCACGTCGCGACGCTCGGGATGTTCGTCTCAAACGGGTGGCGCGGCCGGGGCATCGGCAGTGCGCTGCTCGGTGAGGCGGTGCGCTGGGCGCGCGTCGTCGGCGTCGAGAAGCTGGAATTGACGGTGTACCCCGGCAACGATGCCGCGATGGGCCTGTACCGCCGGTTCGGGTTCGTCCGAGAAGGTACCCTCGTCCGGCACTCGAAGAAGTCCTACGGTTACGAGGACGAGATGCTGATGGGGCTGTGGCTGGGGGACTCGGGGGGCTCAAGGAGCGAGCGCGAACGCAGCGATAGTTCCTTGGAAAGGGACTCGGGGTGAGCGAGCGCGTAC
>JBKOWM010000124.1:0-9910 GCA_046724395.1 Actinomycetota bacterium | reverse complement strand
ACGACCCGCCCACCCCCGACATCTCCACCTGTGAGCTATCGTCGGCAGCGTCAGATGTGTATAAGAGACAGGCCGGACACGTATGCACCGGCGATATACGCGAGGATCACGGCCGCCGCCGCGGCGGCCGCCCGACCGCGCGGCGTCACGTCGACAGCGCGATCGGCTCGGCGTCCGGATCCGAGAAGCGCGCGGGCCACAGGATCGACATCTCGTCGGGACCGGTCCACTGCTCCACGACGCTCGCGGCCCGCAGGTTGGAGCCGGACTCGGCCGTTCCCGTTGCGCCGAACCGAAGGCCGCTGCCATTCGGCAGCGCCCCGAACGGGATGTCGGCCGCCCGGGCCGCGGCGGCGACCGCGGGGGCAGATGCGTCGGCCGCCTCCGGTAGGACATCGTGGAACAGCGCCCACCCTGCCGAGAAGCCGGCGAGCGCCGCGGCGCTCATCTCCTCGCCGTAGCGTCGGTCGTACGCGGCGGCGGCGCGCCGAAACAGCGCGGCGGCCGACGGGGTCAGGCCACGCGCACCGAACGTCTCCTCGTCCGCCTTGTCAGAGGCGAACACGCCGACGGCGCCTGCGCCGAGCGCCCGTCCGAACGCAGGCATGCAATAGCTCGACGATGTCCCGATCATCGCCCGGAGGTCGAGGCCTTGCGCGAGCGTTTGCCGACGGAGCGCGATTCCGTCCTTCACGTACGCGGAGACGAAGAGCACGTCCGGGTGGACGTGCGCGACGCGCCGGACGACGCGGGCCATGTCGGCGTGCAACGGGTCGTACCCGAACGATCCGACGAGGTTCAAGCCCCGCCGGCGCATCTCCTTGAGGGCGCCACGGGCGACCGATCGACCGTACACGTCGTCGACGTAGCTCACCGCGAATCGAAGCGTCGCCGCATCGACGCCCCAATCCGCGGCCAGGTGGTGCGCCACGAACGCGATTGCGCGCGCGCCGAGGAACATCCCACTCGGCGGAACGCGAAAAACGAGGTCTCCCGGCACCCGTCCCGCCATCTCGCCGACGGCGCCCGTCTCCCAAAAGAGCATGCCGCGGCGCTGCGCGGCCTGCGAGGCAGGGACCGAGATCGTGCTGCCGTAGCTGCCGACGACGAGTCGAACGCCGTCGTGGCGCAGGCGCTCGATCGCGGCCGGCGCCATCTGTCCGGAGCCGACGTCGATGGGCACGAGCGAGACAGGGCGGCCATCCACGCCGCCGTCGGCGTTCACGAACTCCGCGGCGAGCCGCACCCCGCGGAACTCTTCGAACCCCCCTGGTCCCTGCGACCCCGAGAGCGGATAGACGGCGCCGACGCGGATCGGCGACTGGGCCCCGTCGCCGGTGCAGGCGCCGGCGGCGAGCCCGAGAACGAGCACCAAGGACGGAAGGACACGTCGGAGGGTCACGCGATCACCGTGAGAAGGTTCGCGGCGACGTGCGTCGTCGCCGGGACGGTCCATGTCCCACACGCGGCGCGCTGCCACGACAGAAGCAGGCCGGCGCCCAGATCCACCGGAAGCGCCTCGAGGCCGTAGACCGGAACGTGCACGACGGCGAACGCTACCGCGGTCGCGCCGACGGCGACGGCGACCCCCCAGCGCAACAACCAGGCGTACGCGAGCCGCCGAAAGACGGCCTCCTCGGCGACGGCGGCGACGAGGTTCATGACCGGCGCAAGCAGCGTCGTCGCCGAGGGAATGGGATGTCCGGCCGCGGCCGCCGCGGCCGCAACGGCGCCGAGCCCGAGGACGAGCACGACCGAACGAGGCAGCGTGGGTGAACCGATCGCACCGGGTACCGGGGCGATGGCGGCGGTTGCCGCGATGAGGGCGTACCCGCCGAGTAGGGCGATCGCCTCGTGCGGAGTCCCGCGAAGGCCGGGACGGGCGAGCAGGAACACTGCCGCCGCCGCGACCGCCAGCGCGGGGACGACGCCCGACGTGCGCCGGTGGACCGCCGCGATCATCGCCGAACCTCGAACGAGGAGACGACGACGACGCGCGGGTCGAACGGCGCGTGATCGCTCGCGACGAACTCAGCCTGGAGCAGATGCGGTCCGGACGCGACGTCGTGGATCTCGTCGCTCAGCCCATAGTTCATCGAGACGAGAGAGCCGTCGAGCAGGATGTGGATGTGTCCCTCGTCGGGACGAAGGTCGTTCGTTGTCGGACGCACCACGCGCGCGCCTTCCAACCGCAGCCGAACGCGAACCGTCGAGCCGTGGACGACCGCGCCGTTGGCTGGCGAAACGATCGACAGCGTCGCCGTGCTCGAGGGGCGTGCAGCCCGCTTCGGCGAGCTCATCGCGCTGCTCGAACCGGATTGACCGGAGCCGGAGCACGCCGGGAGTGCCACCGAGGCGACGAGCGTCGCGACGACGAACGTACCGCAGCGTGAGACGGAGACGCGGAAGTGCCGCCGGGTCCTCACGGCAGCTCCTCCGATCGCTCGATCCGCTGGACGAAATGCGCGTCGAGCGCCGCCCCAGTCTTCGCGACGGCGCGGATCTCGAATGTCCACGTTCCCGCGATCGTGTCGATGTTCGCGGCGTAGTGCCCGGGGCTGAATCGAATGGGCTGCAGCACCTCTCCGCGACCGTCGGGCGGGATCGCGATCAGCGAGATCGATTGCAGAGGCAGCTCGTCGCCCTGCCCGTCGAACGCCGTCGCGTGGATCTGGTTGGTACCCGCACGCCCCGGATCCAGGTACGCCTGGATCGAGGTGCCGTCCGGATAGTTCGTCGTGTACACCGTCGGCTGTCCCTCGGCGCGAGCCACGCTCGTGTGGCCGCTTGAGACGCGCGGCGAGATCTCCATGCGGACCTGCGTCGAGCCGCTCGCGGTCTGCACGACGAGCAGGAGCTGATATCGATCGTCGAGCGAGATCTGCGATCCACGCCCAGTCCAGTCGCCGTCCGGCGCGCGGCGCAGCTCGAGCGTCGAGGGTGTGACATCGGCGTGTGATAACGGTGCGAAGCCGAGGGACATGCGCCGGGCAGGCACGCGTTCGCCCGTGTCGTAGTCGACGACGCGGACGGCGAATCGGTTCGTGCCGACCATACCGGGCGTGATCTCCACCCGCGCCCGCACCGTCGTCGCGAAGTCCGATCCCGTCGCCACCAGCGGCTCGTGCATGTGCGAGCCCGGTGCCGTCGCGACGGCGGCTGCGGGCGGCAGTCCCGTCAGCAGCCCCGTCAGCGCGAAGACGCCCGCGGCCAGGACCGCCTCGGCCACGAGGACTCGGCGCAGCGACCGCGTTCCCTCCTGGCCGTTGGCCGTGCGCGGGACGTTGACGTACCGGTTCCACGCGCCCAGCGCGATGAGTACCGCCGCGACCCCCGCCTTCAGGCTGAGAGTCAGGCCGTAGTCGCTCGACACGAGCCGGCCGACGCGCGACGGGCCCCCGATCTCATCCAGCGCGCGGATGACCCCGGTCACCACGACCGCGCCGAGCGCGACGCCCGCCGTCGTCGAGAACCGGCGCACCGCCTCCGGTCGAGAGGTGCCCCCGATCCCACCAACGAGGAGCAGGAGCCAGGCGATCCCGCCGATCCACACGCCGACCGCGAGCAGGTGGATGAACTGCGCCGCGACCTGGAGCGCGGGGAGCGATCCGGCATCGGCGTGACCGCCGATCGCGCGAATCAGCATCGCCGCCGCCGCGGCGGCTCCCACCGTCCACAGAAGCGACGGCTTCGCCGTGACCGCCCAGGCCACCGCCGCGCCGGCCGACACGGCGACGGCTACGCCGAGCCAGACGAACGGCCGGCCGGCCTCACTCGACAGGAACACCGACGCGGCGACGCCGATGGTCGAGCGCTCGGCCCCGACGAGCCCGATCCATCCGCCCGCCGCCGCGGTCGCCGCAGTGACGACGACCCAGGCGGGGGTTTTTGCGGAGCGGAGGATGTACGCGGGAACGACGGCGCCGGCGACCAGGAGCGACAACCCCGCGTACAACAGCCATTTCGCGATGATCGCCGCGGCCGAGGGAAACGGCGACTCCGTCCCGGCCCCGGCCCCGCCCGCCGTCGGCGACGGCGCTCGTCCAACCCCGAACGCGAAGGAGCCGGCCGTGACGTGTCCATCGGTCCTCGAGACGGCGCGCCACGTCACGGTGTAGGTCCCATCCGTGAGGCGGCTCGTCACGGGGACGGTGATCGTCCGTCCGGCGACGTGCATCGGACCGATGCCGACGTCGGCGCCGGACGCCCCGAGGAGCCGGACGGAGGAGAGCGCGGGATCCGGCGGCTCCGTAAACGTGAGCGTGAGCGACGCCGGCGTCGTCTCCAGCGTCTCATTCGGCGCAGGTGTCGACCGCTCGAGAAGAGCGTGCGCGAACGCCGGCGGCGCCAACAGGACCGCGATGGCGACGGCGAATGCGGCAAGAACGACGCATCGACACAGGCCTCGCCCTGTCCGGCTCATCGCGACTCCTTGGCGAAGCGGACCGACGCGACGACGGGGGGCCGGAAGGGACCGTGGTCCGCCGCGACGAACTCCGCGCGCAGCGTGTGCAGACCGTCGTCGAGACCCGAGATGTCGACGCGCGTTTCGACAGCGCCCGCCATCGATAGCAGCCTCCCGTCGATGAGGACGTGCAGATGCCCGGTCGTGGCCGACATGTTCGTCGTCGTGAGCCGCGCGATCGTGCCGCCGATCACGTGAACGTCGACCGCGAGGGAGTCGCCCCTGACGACTTCGCCGGGCGTCGGCAGCACGATCTCGAGCCTGGCATCGGATCTCGGACGGACCGCGGACAACGTGGGCCGCAGCATCGAAGGGACGACGATGCCGCCGGCCGTCGCCCCGATGCACAGGACGCCGAGGCCCACGGCGGCGATGCGCGGCAGTCCAAGGAGCGACCGCCCGCGCCACCGCGCGACGGTCGCCCACGCGAGCGCCCCCGCCGCGATGAAGAAGACCTCGGCGACGAGCTCGTCGGGCGTCCCGGCGTGCGCCAGCATCAGGCGACGGGGCGCCTGCCCCGCACGAGCGAGACGATCCCCACGGCGAGGCCGAGGACGCCGATGACGATGGCGACGACGGCAAGCGTCACCGCGGACGATGCGTCGTCGGACGCCGCGGCGGCCTGCGAGCGAACGGCAGCGACCGAGGCGTCCAGCCGCGGGAACTCCCTTTCGACGCGAGCGGCGAGCTCCCCCACCGTCGGATCCTGCACGGGGAACTCGACACCGGTCGGGTCCTGCACGTCATCGAACGTGTTGGGACCCGACGTGAACGTCTCGTCCACCTTCTGCCCGTTCACGGACCCGGTGAAGTGAAAGGAGTAACGTCCGGCGCGCGTCGGGATGAACCAGGCGCGATAGTCGCCCGGCGTCCCGAACTCACCCACCTCGAAGTTGGGCTCGAGGGGGTATTCCGCGGTCTCGTCGCCGAACGCAACCTCCACGTTGACGCCCTCACGCAGATTCGTCACCGGTTCGTCGGACGCGTCGAACAGCAGCAGCTGCACGCTGTTCGGCAGGCCGGCGTACGCCGGCTCCTGCCCGAACCCCACGTCGAACCTGTACTTGCCGATCGCCTTTTCCTCGTGCGCCGCCGCCGGCCCGGCTTGCAGGACGAGCACAGCGGGCACGACGACAAGCAGCACGCTCAGCTTTCGCATACACAACTCCTTCGAACATCGCCGCACACGGGTTCTGCGCCCGCGTCGGACTTCGGCTATCGCGAGAGGAAAGCGGGGGCGCGTGGAGGGGCGCGGGCCGCAGCGGCCGCCGGGACGAGCCGGCCGACGGCGTTCAGCCCCGATAACACGAGGGCCGCCAAGACCGGCCGAGGAGCCCGGTTCTCGGCGGTGCCGGAGATCACTTCGGCGACGCGATCGAGCGCCGTGAGCACGCGGGCGGCGAGCCACGCGACAGCGACTTGGACGGCGAGGCCCAGCACGATGTGGTCGTGGACGAGCTCGATCAGGGGCGTACCGCTTGTGACGCGCTCCGTGATCTCCATCGCGGCGAACCCGGCGAGCTGAAGACGAGCGAGCCGAGCGAACAGCGACGAATCAGCGGCATCGCCGCGCCGGCGCGTGATCGCTCGAAGAAACCAAGAACCGAGCGACAGCGCTGCGACGACGAGCGCGGCCCGAACGGCAAGCGGAAAATACGCGTGTCCGGTGTGGTGCAGGACGCCGGCACGGGCGGGCCCGGGCACGAGCAGGAGGTAGGTGAGCAGATGACCTACGACGACACCGGCGACAGCGACGCCGACCAGGGGTTGCTGGCCGCGGCCGCGCACGCCTGCCGGGAAACCGATGTATCCCGAAGCCCGCTGCACATCCGGCTGAGCCACTCGCCGGCAATCGTACAACCGGCCTGTGTCATCGCCGGTTGGCACCGACGACGATCAGACGCGCTTGTCCTTTCGCTCGATGCGAAGGACGAACGGATGCGTCGGCTCGTGCTGCCAGCACAGTCGCGAGCCGTTGTACATGGACAGGAGCGTTGAACACCCCGTCGCGGCGCAGATGCGCTTGCCGGCGTAGGTCCTCGAGGCGCGCCCGGGCGTCGCGCGGATACCGCGGAAGGCGACGGTGTCGCCCGCCATGCTCAGCTCCGCCTGCATACCCCCTCCTCGCTGTTATTCGGGGCTGCAGCCCGCACGCTGACGCTCGCCGCTTCAGCCCTCACGCCCCGGCTTCTCGGGGGGTACCCCTGCGTCACGCCTCCGAGGCGTCGCTCCGGTACCCCCGGACGTCCGGGAGCAAACGTCGCGCCCGGACGTCCGGCGGGACCTGACGAGACGCGCCCGGCCTCAGTCCTCGTCCACCAGGTAGGGCTGGACGGTGAAGAAGCCGCCGACCAGAGCCACGAGGCTCCCGACGAGCGCGACCCACATCCCTACGCCGATGTCGCCCGGAAGCGACAGGCCGGCACGATTCATCTGGATCGCGACCAGCACGAGCGCAATGACCCCTAGCGCGCCCGCGATGCGCGTGAGCCAGCCCCCACGGCCCGCCATACCGAGCAACGCGAGCAATCCGAGCAGGATCATCACCGCACCCGCCGACGTCACGAACGAGGACGCCGTCACATCGAACACGGGACGGTAGAAGGACCGGATCGGCAACTCCGTGCCGACGATCGACCCGTTCACGGTGTTCAGGACCCAAGTCAGGAACGAGCCGATGATCATCGCGCCCGCCCCGAGGATCGTCAGGACCATCCGGACGATGTTCGGCGCCGTGGTGCCGGCGACCGTCCGCGACGGCCCTCGATCGACGACACGGTCCCGCTCGACGACCACGTGGTCGTCGTCGTGATCATGCGCCACTGCCATCAGCAGCACCTCCCTTTGCCCGGACTTGTCATGCCCGATCCGCGCGCGCACCAAACGGCCTTGGGTTGCTCCTTTTCGCATCCTCCGGCGTCGCGTAGGCCGTGGCGCCCGACGCCCCGGATCGCTCCCGCGCGGCGCCGCGATAGGGTTGAGCGATGCAGAGCGAACGAGACACACGGGTCGTCGTCACGGCGCCTGCGCGGCCCGACATGGTGCACATCCTGCGTGCAGTCGCGTCGAGTCTGGCCGCACGCCTCGACTTCCCGTACGACGACATCGACGATCTTCGTATCTCGATCGACGAGGCGTGCGCGCAGCTCCTGGGTGTGGCCACTGCGGAAGGCTCGTTCACACTCCGCCTTTCGGCCACGCAGGGCGGGATCGAGGCCGTCGTCTCGCTGAGCTCCGCGCACGCTGCCCCGTGGCCACCAGCCGACCTCGAAGACACGCTCACGTGGAAGGTCCTGTCCGGGCTCGCCGACGACGTGAGCTTCGAGTCGGTTCCCGAGGGTCCGGCCATCAGGGTCCTGAAGGTGCCCGCCACGGCGACCACGACGTGAGCGCTCGCACGCCCGCCGACGATCGAGAGACGCGCGAGCGCACAGCGGAGCTGTTCTCGCGACTCCCAGGCGACGCCGCCGCGCGCGAGGAGCTCGTGCGGATGTACCACCCGCTCGCCGAGTATCTCGCGCGAAAATTCGCCGGCCGTGGGGAGGCCGTCGACGATCTCATCCAGGTCGCAAGCATCGGGCTGCTCAACGCGATCGACCGCTTCGACGTGGATCGCGAGGTTCAGTTCCCGACGTACGCCGCGGTCACCATTGTCGGCGAGCTCAAGCGCCATTTCCGCGACAAGGGCTGGTCGGTCCGCGTGCCGCGACGGCTGCAAGAGGTCGGTCTCCGCGTCAATCGCGTCCTCGGGGAGCTGTGGCAGGAGCTGGGCCGCTCCCCGACGATCGCCGAGATCGCGCGCAAGCTCGACACGCCCGAGGAACAGATCCTCGAGGCGATGGAGGCGATGCAGGCTTACTCCACCACTTCGCTCGATGCTCCGATCGGCGAGGACGGGCTCACGCACGGGGACCTGCTGCCGCAGGAGGACGATTCGCTCGAGCTCCTCGAGGCCTGGGCGAGCGTGGGACCGATGCTTCGTCAGCTGCCGCAGCGCGAACGCCGCATCCTGTACCTACGCTTCTTCAAGGGGCTCACGCAGACCGAGATCGCCGAGCAGCTCGGCATCTCGCAGATGCATGTCTCCCGGTTGCTCTCGCAGACGCTCGCGCAGCTGCGAGGCGCGATCGCGGAACGGTCGTAGCAAGCCAGAAGGCCGGCGGCACGCCGCCGGCCTTCGGTGCCTACATTTCGCCATTAGATCGTCACTTCGCTCCGTGTGAAGCCGTCACTGCCAGATGCTGACCCCGCCCGGTCCGACGAGCAGACCGACGATGATCAGAACGATGCCGGCGAGGACGGCGCCGCGGACGAGCGACA
The DNA here is from genome assembly GCA_046724395.1 of Actinomycetota bacterium. Taxonomy (GTDB): domain Bacteria; phylum Actinomycetota; class UBA4738; order UBA4738; family HRBIN12; genus DATAEU01. The sequence continues at coordinate 1,125 of JBKOWM010000124.1, read as the reverse complement.
CGATCCCGGCGATCACCAGGATCACGGCGAGGATCCACAGAAGCGTGGCGGCCCCACCGCTCAGCGCCGCGATCATCCCAAGCATCCTTCCTCCCTTCGGTTCGAACCTACGAACGTCATCTCAGTTCGAACCTACGAACGTCATCTCACGAGAACTGCGGGATCAGGTACCACGCGATGAAGGCGAGAATCGCAAGCACGATGATCACGATCGCCGCGTACTTGATCGCCGCGTACCCCACGAGGCCGTTTCCTTCCGGCTCTCTCGCCGCGGGTGCGTCGTGGTAGTGCTCGTGGTCGCTCATCGGCACCTCCTTTCGTGCCGCATCGTTCCCGGCCGCTTCCGGCGCTAAACGATCCGTTCGGCCGACGCGTTGCGCGGGAACGATCCTCGACGCTACGCCGACTGCTCCCAGTTCTGTTGGACGCGCTCCGGCGTCCCGCGATCGGGCCCCGCTTCGTCGACGTCCGTCGTCGCCGGCGATTCCGAGACGTCCCCCAGCGTGGACCCCACGGCGCGCTTCGATGCGTCGGCCAGGGCGACGTCGCCGAGCGCGAGAATGCCGACCAGCCGGTCTTCCTTCATCACCGGGAGCCGCCGGATCTTGTGCTCGGCCATGAGATCGCGCGCCTCCGACAGGTTCATGTCGGGGGTGGCCGAGACGACGGACTTCGTCGCGATGTCTCGCAGGAGTACGCGGTTCGCGTCATCGCGGTCGGCGATGACGCGTACGACCAGGTCGCGGTCGGTCACGAGACCGAGGAGCGTACCGTCCTCCCGAACCACGGGGACGACGCCGATATCGAAGCTACGCATCAGGCCGGCCGCGTCCGCCGCCGTCATGTCCGGCTTGGCGAACTTCGGCTCGGCGCTCATCGCGTGGCGAACGAGAATCATGACGACCTCCTAGGATTCGACGTCCTATCACGCACGTACCCGCGCCCGAGAACGGGGAAACGACGACGCCGTTTGCGCCGCAGGCGTGTCGGGTACGCGACGACGTTGCGGTAGCGGAGGTGAGAACGGTGATCGAGCGCCGCGCAACCGTTGTGTGGGAAGGTGATCTGGAAGGCGGCGCCGGCCGCGTCACGACCGCGAGCGAGGTCGTCGTCTCGATGCCGATC
>JBKOWM010000129.1:0-29011 GCA_046724395.1 Actinomycetota bacterium | reverse complement strand
CGCGGGAACCACGAGGTGATGCTTCGCGGTACGTTCGCGAACGTCCGACTTCGCAACGAGCTCGCGGGCGGGGCGGAGGGGCCGTGGACGACGCACCTGCCGAGCGGCGAGGCGATGACGATCTATGACGCCGCGATGCGGTATCGCGACGAGGGCGTTGCGTTGCTGGTCATCGCGGGCCGCGAATACGGATCCGGTTCCTCCCGCGACTGGGCGGCCAAGGGGCCCTCGCTCCTCGGCATCCGCGCCGTCATCGCCGAGAGCTACGAGCGGATTCATCGCAGCAACCTCGTAGGGATGGGCGTGCTCCCTCTGCAGTTTCTCGATGGGATCAGCGCGTCCAGCCTCGGCGTCGACGGACGCGAGACGTTCGCAATCCGGGGGCTCGACGGCGAGGTGCGCCCGGGGGCCACCGTCACCGTCGAAGCTCAACGGGACGACGGGTCCTCCATCGCGTTCGACGCCATCGTGCGGATCGACGGACCCGCCGAGGTCGAGTACTTCCGCGCGGGAGGCATTCTGCGGATGGTCCTGCGTCAGCTGCTCCGCACCTGAATTCGGAGCGCCCCGGCCCGTGCCCGACGGGCCGAACGGCCCCGGGCCGCGTTGGACCGCTTGGGTTAGCGTCGGGCCATGGCGTTCAGCGTCGGACTCCCGCGCATGCACAAGGAGGCCGGTGATCGCCGGGACTTCCTGCCGGAGTTCGCCGCCTGGCTCGGCCGCGCCGGCGCCGAGCGCGTCATCGTCGAGGAGGGCTACGGCGCCGGAATCGGGGCGGGCGATGCCGACTACCTCGGGGCATTCGACCGGCTCCGGTTCGGAACGCGCGAAGACTGTCTCGAGCAGGACGTCGTCGTGGTGGTGCGATGTCCCGAGGACGAGGCGCTCCGGAGGATGAGGTCCGGGTCCGTCCTCGTGTCGATGCTTCACCTGCCCACGCGTCCGCGCCGGGTCGAGCTCCTCCTCGACCTCGGCATCGTCGGCGTGTCGATGGACGGAATCGTCGACGATGCGGGTCAGCGACTCGTCGAGAACCTCGACGGAGTCGCGTGGAACGGCACCCGCGAGGCCTTCCGGAAGATCCGCGACCGACATCCACGGTTCGACCATCCGGATCGCCGCCCCCTCCACGTCACGTGTCTGGGATCCGGGCGCGTGGGCGGGTGGGCCGTGCACGCGTCGACCCGGTACGGCGATCCCCGTCTTCGCGAGGAGCTCGCAGTAAAGCAGGTCCCGGGGGTCGAGGTCACCGTCGTCGACTTCGACCTGACGCGCCACGAGGACTACATGCGCTCGCGCCTGTCCGTGACGGATCTGCTGATCGACGCAACGCACCGCGCGGACCCGAGTCGGTACGTCGTGCCGAACCGTTGGCTCGGCGATCTGCCGGAGGATGCTGTCGTTCTCGATCTCGCCGCCGACCCGTATCAGTTCGACCTCGAGCCGGCGTACGTGAAGGGCATCGAGGGTGTTCCGCACGGCGACCTGGATCGGTACGTGTTCGAGCCCGACGACCCCGAATACGAATCGCTCGAGGGGCGCGTCGAGACCAAGAACCGCCGCGTGGCACTCTCGTGCTACTCCTGGCCGGGCCTTCGGCCGCGCCGGTGCATGCAACGGTACGGGGAACAGCTCGAGCCCGTCGTCGAGCTGATCCTTTTCAAGCCCGCGAACGCGTGGGATGCGCTCGGAGGCTCCCGCATCGAGCGCGCGGTCGCGAGAGCGGAGGTGACGCGATGGGCAGCAAGACGTTGACCTTTGGGTTCCCCCGGATGAACCGCGAGGCCGGTGAGCGGCGCGACTTCCTTCCGTCGCTCGTGGCGTCGCTGACATCGGTCGGGTGCGACGTCGTCGTCGAAGACGGAATCGGGTCGGGGATGGGGTTCGGAGACCACGACTACCTTGCCGCCGGCGCCCGCATCGGGGACGAGGTGGCGGCGTTTGAACAGGACGTCGTCGTGATCCTTCGCGCGCCGGCGAACTTCGATCTGCTCCCGCACGGCACGACGCTCGTCTCGATGCTCCATTTCCCGACGCGTCCCGGCCGTGTCGCGGAGCTCGTCGAGCGCGGTATCGAGGCGATCAGCCTGGACTCGATCGAAGACGACGCTGGCCGGCGCCTGGTCGTCAACGCTCGGGCCGTGGCGTGGAACGGCCTCGAGGCCGCGTTCCATGCCCTGTCGCGGACGTGGCCGGGGCTCGAGACCAAGGACCGACCCCCGGCCCGCGTGCTCATCATGGGGGCGGGCGAGATCGGCAGGCACGCGGTCGAGGCGGCGACCAAGTACGGAGACCCGTTCCGCGCTGCGTGGTACGCGACGCTCGGGCTGCCCGGAGTCGAGGCTGTGACGATCGGACGCAATCTCACCAGCCACGAGGGATACCTGCGCGACCGGCTGTCGAGCGTCGACGTGCTCGTCGACGCGACGCAGCGCCACGACGCCTCGCGCCCGCTGATCCCCAACGAGTGGCTCGGTCGGCTGCCGGCACATGCCGTCATCTGCGACCTCGTCGTCGACCCGTATCTTCTCGACGCGAGGCCGCCGACGGTGCGAGGGATCGAGGGGATCCCCCAGGGCGACCTCGACCGGTATGTCCTCGGAGTCGACGACCCCGCATGGAGCCGGGTGCCGCCGGGTGTTCCGACGACGGAGCGCCGGACGGTGGCGTCGTGCTACTCGTGGCCGGGCGTGCATCCCGCTGAGTGCATGGAACTGTACGGCCGGCAACTCGAGCCGCTCCTCCACGCGCTTGTCGAATGCGGCGGCGTCCGCGGTCTACGGGCGGACGGGACGCCGCCCGAGCGGGCCATGCGGCGGGGTTCGCTACGGGCGTGGATCGACCGTCCGGCGGAGCTCGTAGGCGCTCCGAGGTCCGATGAGCAGGCGGCGGCTGGAGTGTCCGCCTAGTCTGGCCGGCCGACGCCGAGAAACACTCGAGCGCTTACGAACATCATCACCGTTCTCGGAACATCATCACGGTTCTCGATTGAGTCATTCCATCGAGCGAAGGGCGGGGTCGCCCCCGCCCTTCGTCGTTCGCCTTGGGCGTCGTCACGCCAGCTGGTGTGTCGCGGCGCCGTTTTGCCTGTCGAACATCGTGCCCGGCTCCCAGGGTGTGCCGACGGCCGGCAGGACCCAGCGGTCGAGACCGATGTAGCCGGCGTTCCGCCACGCGAGGATCAGAAGGACCTCCATGACGAAGAAGGCTGGGTTGACGCCCGCTACGCCGGCGAGCCCGAACGAGACGCTGAGCAGCCCGGCGAGGAACGCCGCGATGCCGGTGAAGAGCCCGAGGATCAGCGCGATTCCGATCGTGAGCTCTCCGAGCGCGATCGCCTTGGACATGAACGGAGCGCCGTCGCCGCCGATCCAGCGCATGAACGCCGCGTACCACCCGTAGTTGACGGCCGAGTGCTCTCCCTGACCCGCGCCCTGGAGCGCGTAGCCGATGAACCCCTTCAGCGGCGCCGTCGACGTGAGCCAGTGCTCCTGAAAGACCTTCTCGTAGCCGGCGTGCGCCCACTCGTACCCCAGGTAGACGCGGACCACGAGCCAGATCCAGGCGGCCTGCGTCGAGTTGAACAGCCACCTCGCCGCCACCGGCTCTCTGATCGAAACCGTCTCCCGTGCCATGTCGCACCCTCCTTCCGAACGTCCGACGTCACGAGGATGCGGCGGGACGGACGCGGAGCCAGCGGACCTCCGTCCCGGGCGAAATGGGACCTTCCCGGTCCTCTTCGGGACCTTTGGTCTCGAATTACCTCGCCGCCGTGCGGCGCTCGCCGCTTGAGCCCGCGGACGCCCTCGGGGGGCTTACGACTCGGTACCAGGCGTGGTGGTGTGTCGGGCGAGGTAGGCGGCCGCCTCGGCGCGGCGGGCGACCTCGAGCTTGGACAGGATGCTCGAGACGTAGTTCTTGACCGTTTTCTCCGCAAGATGCAGCTCGTCGCCGATCTCCTTATTGGTCTTGCCGTCGGCCACCAGCGAAAGGATGCGCTCTTCCTGCGGCGACAGCCTCGCGAGCTTCTCGTCCTTGAGCAGGTGCTTGCCCTTGCGCAGCCGGTCGAGGACGGCGTTCGTCACGGCAGGGTCGAGAAGACTCTCCCCGCGGCCGACGGTTCGGATCGCGCGGACGAGCTCCCCCCCTTTCACCTGCTTGAGCACATAGCCCGAAGCGCCGGCCATGATCGAGGCGAACAGCGCCTCGTCGTCGGCGAACGACGTCAGCATGATCACCTGCGTCTTCGGGTGTTTGGCGCGGATCTCTCGGGTCGCCTCGATCCCGCTACCGTCGACGAGCCGGACGTCCATCACCACGACGTCGGGCCGTGCGCGGTCCGCTTCGTCGATCGCCTCGCGGACCGAGCTCGCCTCGGCGGTGACGATGATGTCGTCTGTCGCCTGCAGGAGCGCCTTCACCCCTCCGCGGACGACCTCGTGGTCATCGACGAGCAGCACGCGGAGCGGTGGCGGATTCGTCACCCCGCCATCCTATCGACGCGTCATGCGTGGGTCGCGCTCGTCCGGGCGTCACCACGAGGCATGCATCGGCGCGTCGAGGGCGTCGACGACCCGATCGAGGAAGTCCTTCAACGTCGCTTCCGCGACCCGATGCATGAGCGCACGGTCGAGCGCCTGGCCGACCAGCCCGAGCGGCGGCCGGTAGCGGGCGCTGATCGACAGCTGCGAACGACGGGCGCCCAGCGCCGCGAGCTCGAGGTCGCCCTCCAGCGAGGGAAAGAGGTGCTCGCTGCCCGTCGCCGACCACGCGATCGGGAGCGTCGTCTTGCCCGGGATCCGGTAGGGGTCGTCGATCCGGATCTCGACACGCTTTTCGACGCGGCGATCGTGACCGACGTCGAAGCCGACGTCGGCGAGCAGCCGAGTTCCCCGATCCTCCGCCGCCTCGAAAATGCCGGGGAGCCACCGACCGGGCTCGTCGAGAAGATGAGGCTCTACGTCCTCGAAGGGCCGGGCGAGGTCGGCGTAGTAACGAACGAACATTCGGGACAGGATGGGTGCCGCGCGGGCCACACCTCAGGGGCGAAGGTCCCGCCGGCACCGGGGCTGACGGCATGGCGACGGTTCCCGCGGACTCTCAGACTCTCTGGCCATGGTCGAGCCACGGATGAGCGGCGGTGTCCTGATCGTAGAGGCCGACATCACGGAGCGCGAGCGCCTCGGGTCGGCGCTCGAGAGCGCCGGGTTCGAGGTCCTCACGTGTCCCGGTCCCACTGAGCCCGACTACACGTGCGTCGGCGGGCGGGAAGGCGTATGTCCGCTCGTCGACGGCGCGGCGCTCGTCATCCTCGACATGAGCCTCGACAGCGAGGCTTTGATGAGGGGAACACCGGCCGAGGAGCTGCTGGGCCTGTATCTGACCTCCGGCCGTGGGGTCGTCGTTCTCGGCTCGCGTCCGGGTGCCGGGATCGAGGGACAGTTGGTTCGGCTGCGCCGACACGTCGACGACGACGCGGTGGTCGGCGCGGTCCGCGATCTGCATCCGCTGACGCGGTCGTCGTCCCGCGGACTCGGACCGTGAACAGAGTCCCGGATCCCGTTCGTCGTTCGTTCATCTCCGGAGGAGGCATCCAAGTGGGGACGTGGTTTCGTCGATCCTCGGCCGCTGGTGCGGTCATGGTGGCGTTGCTCGCGGCGTCGTGCAGCAGCCAGTCCGACGTGACTCGAAGCGGAGCAGGCGATCGCGCGGCCGCTACGGCGTCCACGTTCGACGTGACGCTGTCCGAGTTCTCGATTGCCCCCGACATGATCCACGCGCCGGCGGACGCACGGCTCACATTCGACGTGACGAACGAGGGCTCCGCTGCGCACACCTTTGCCGTTCAGACGGACGACAAGGTGTACCAGACGGAGCAGGTTCAGCCGGGGTCGGGGGCGACCCTGTCCGTTCCCGCGCTTTCTCCCGGGACGTACAAGACGTATTGCACCGTCGCCGGTCACGAGGACCTCGGCATGGTCGGCCAGCTGATGGTCGCGGGCTCGGGTGCGACCACGGGGCAAATGGCCGATGGAATGAGCGGCGAGTCCGCGACGGGCCAGGGAATGGGCCAGGGGATGGGCCAGGGAATGGGACAGACGAGCATGTCCGCCGTCGAGATGGCCCAGGGTCACAAGGAGGGCGTGGAGGCCTTCCCCGCCGAGACGCAGGGGAGCGCGAACCGACCGCTCCGGCCGACGATGCAAAACGGTCGCAAGGTGTTCGAGCTCACCGCGACCGAAGTGAAGTGGGAGACGAAGCCCGGCACGTTCGTGGACGCGATGGCGTTCAACGGTCAGGTCCCCGGGCCACAGATCGAGGTGCACCAGGGAGACAAGGTCCGCATCGTCGTCAACAACCAGATGACGCAGCCGACCGTGGTCCATTTTCACGGCATGACGGTCCCGAACGAGGCCGACGGTGTTCCGTACATCACACAGGAACCGATCATGCCCGGCGGGTACTACGTCTACGACTTCACCGTCGTGGATCCACCCGGGATGTACGTCTACCACTCGCACTTCAACTCGACGGAGCAGGTTGGCGGTGGGCTGTACGGGGCATTGATCGTCGAGCCGAGGAGCAGGTGGAGCTATCCGGCGATCAGAACAGACGCGGCGACGGGACAGATCACGGGCTACGAGGCGCCGCCGAAGGTGGCCGTCGAGTCCACGCTGTTCCTGGGTGACGGTCCGCTGGGGTACGTGCTGAACGGCAAGGAGTTCCCGGCGACGACCCCGATCGTGGCCAAGAGGGGCGACTGGGTCCTCATCCACATGGCGAACGACGGATCGATGTTGCATCCGATGCACCTCCACGGCTACCACTTCGAGGTCGTGGCGCAGGACGGGTTCCCACTTCGGGAGCCCTACATGGCCGACACGCTGGTCGTCGCGCCGGGACAGCGGTTCGACGTCCTCGTCCATGCCGTGTACCCAGGCGTCTGGGCCCTCCACTGCCACATCCTTCCGCACGTCGAGGGGCCACAGGGCATGTACGGCATGGTGACCGCGTTGGTGGTCCAGTAGCGCAAGAACAAGGCGCTCAAGCAGCGAGCGCGAACGCGCGAGCGGTAGCGCAAAACAAGGCGCTCAAGCAGCGAGCGCGAACGCGCGAGCGGGAGCGCAAAACAAGGCGCTCAAGCAGCGAGCGCGAACGCGCGAGCGGGAGCGCAAAACCAACAGCCTCTAGACGGGGAGGATCAGCCGAACCGTCGTGCCGTCGTCGGGCGTGCTCTCGATGACCGCGGATCCCCCGAGGGTGGCGGCCCGCTTCTCGAGGTTCGTCAGGCCCTCCCCGCGCCGCGCCGCGCCGGTGTCGAACCCCACGCCGTCGTCGTCGACCTCGATGACGACATTGTCGCCCCGCCGATAGAGCGAGACGCGGACGGTCGACGCCTCGGCGTGGCGGCCGACGTTCGACAGCGACTCGCGTACGAGTTGCACGACATCACCAGCCGTCGCCGAGAGCTCTGCGGCGGCTGAGGGATCGACCTCGACGATCGTGACCACGCCGCTCTTCTGTTGGAACTCGTCGCCGAGCTGGTGGAGCGCTTGGTGGAGCTGACGATCGGCGAGGATGCCGGGACGCAGTCCGAAGATGTAGTTGCGGAGGTCTCGGATCACTCGATCGATCTCCCCGACCGCGCCCTCGATCCGGTTCGCCAGTTCCTCGTCGCCGCTCATGATGGCCGTGCCCTGCAGCCCCATGCCGACGGCGAACAGCGCCTGGATGACGCCATCGTGCAACTCCTTGGCGATCCGCTCGCGATCGTCCAGGATGGCGAGCCGCTGCAACTCGGTTTGCGCGCGCGCGGACTCGAGCGCCAGCGCGGCCTGCGCCGCGAACGTCTCGAGCACGCGGACCGAGTCGTGCGAGAAGCGCCGGCCGCCGACGAGGTTCGCGGCGGCCAGCGTGCCGAACGCCTTTCCCTGCGAAGACAGCGGCACGAAGATGGCCGGCCCCAGGTGACCAAGCTGCACGACCGGCTGGAACGCGCGCGAGTCCTCGGCTGCGTTCTCGATGAGGATCGCCCGACCGAGGCGTACGACCTCACCCGAGATCGAGCCCTCGATCGGAAACCGGACCGAGCGGAGATCGTCGGCGTGGGCTCCCGTCGCCGCCTCGACGACCAGCTCTTCGGTGCCCGGGACCGGAATGTGCACGGATGCCAGATCGGCGCCGACGAGGCCGCGTGCATGATCGGCGATCAGCTCGAGGACGGTGGCGAGCTCCTTGCGGGAAAGGATTGCGTTCGCGATCTCGCGCGATGCCTCGAGCCACCGTTCGCGCTGCGCGGCGTCCTCGTACAGCCGGGCGTTCTCGATCGCGACGCCTGCCTGCGCCGCCAGCGCCTCGACGATCCGTTCGTCCTCGCCGGTGAACTGGCCGCCGCCGCGCTTCTCCGTCAGGTAGATGTCGCCGAACACGCTCCCGCGGACGAGGATGGCCGTCCCGAGGAACGTGTGCATCGGCGGGTGGTGCGGAGGGAAGCCGTGGGCGCGAGGGTCGCTTTCGATGTCCGCAAGCCGAAGCGTTCCCTTCTCGTGGATGAGAACGCCGAGGATCCCGTGGCCCGTCGGCGGGTCGCCGATCGCCGCGCGCTGTTCCGGCGTCATCCCGGTGGTCACGAATTCGACGAGGCGGTCGTCCTCGATCACGCCGAGCGCGCCATATCGGGCGCCGGTCAGCTCGGTGGCCACCTCGATGATCCGTTGAAGGACCGCCGGCAGGGACAGGTCCGAGTGCAGAATCAGCGCCGCTTCGATGAGCTCGTCGCGTCGATCCATCGCGCGTCGTCGAGCCTACCGTCGAGACGACAACCCCGTCGGCGGCCGGCTCGCGTCGCGAGACGCGGTGAACCTCGACCGGCGGGGCGGAGCCGGTTCCGTTCGGCCCGTCCGCCGCAGGCCTTCGAGAGCCGTGCCCCTGGGCCGACCGGCCCTACAGGGCGCGCGTGCCGCGTCGTACGGTGGCGTCGATGCCTGCCCGACCGGGACGGGTCACGGCGGATGAGAGGAGACCGCGATGCGCACGACCATCGAGGAGGTCATGACCAGCACGGTCGTCGTCGTCCCGAAACCGACGCCGTTCAAGGAGATCGTTCGGCACATGCAGGAGCATCGTGTGAGCGCGCTCCCCGTCGTCGACGACGCCGGACGTCCGCTCGGAGTGGTCTCCGAGGCCGACCTCATCCTCAAGGAGGATCCCGACCTCGAGGGCGACCCGCACCTGTTCGAGGGGCGTCGTCACCGGGTGGAGCGCGAGAAGCACGCCGCCAAGACCGCCGCCGAACTCATGACGAGCCCCGCCGTCACGGTGGCGTCCGACGCGCGGCTCGGTGAGGCGGCGCGGCTCATGACGAACCACGCCGTGAAGCGCCTCCCCGTTGTCGGTCCGGACGACCGGATCGTGGGCATCGTCTCGCGCTCCGATCTGCTGAAGATCTTCTTGCGCGACGACGCGGACATCGCAACCGACATTCGCGAGAACGTCGTCCGGCGGACGTTGTGGATCGATCCGACTACGATCCGGGTCGTGGTGAGAGACGGCGTCGCGATGGTCGAAGGCCAGCTCGAGCGGCGGAGTCTGATTCCGGTGCTCGTGGGTTTGGTGAACGCCGTCGAGGGCGTCGTCGCCGTCGATGATCGCCTGTCGTTCGCCGTGGACGACACGGCGCCCGCGGGTGACGTGCCGCTCCCGTGGACGGCGCTCACCCCGGGGCGGTAGGTGACCGCGGCGGGGACGCCCCTTTTCCATCGGATCCTCGCCGGAACCGACGGGTCGCAGCGAGCGACCGAGGCGGTCCGGCGGGCCGCTCGAATCGCGGCGCTGCTCGACGCGCCGCTGGACGTCGTCTTCGTCGTCGACACGAACCGGGCGCACGCCGAGGACGTCGAGCTCGAGGCCGACGCGGCGCTCGCCTCCGCGGAGGAGGCCGCCCGCGCGGCCGCCGCGGATGTACAGATCCGGGTCGTCGGCGGCGAGCCGGAGCGCGCCCTGATCGACGAGGCCGCGGAGCATGACGCCGGGCTGCTCGCCGTCGGTCCGGACGCGGGCCTGCTCGGCGGAGCGATCCGTCTCGGGCGGGTGGCGCAGCACGTCCTCCGGCAGGCACCGATGTCGGTGCTCCTGGGACGCGAGGCGACGAATGCCTTCCCGGCGCGGGTCGCCTGTGGCATCGACGGCTCGGAGAGCTCCGCTGACACCGCGACGGTGGCCGCGACGATCGCCGCCGCCGCGGGCGCGGAACTACGGCTGCAGCACGTGATCCCGGTCTTCCGCGGTGACAACGCCCAGTGGACGCTCGACGCGAGCGAGGCGTCCCCTCCCGAGATCGAGGACGCCGTCCGGGCGGTGCGGGCGGTCACCGAGCCGGTTCGTACGATGGCGATGGGCCGGCCGGAGCGCGCCCTCGTCGAGACGGCGCGACGCGACGGCGTCGATCTGCTCGTCGTCGGGCATCGCGGTTTGAGCAGCGTTGCGCGCGTCTTCCTCGGGAGCGTCAGCGAACACGTCGCGATGCACGCATCGTGTTCGGTGCTGGTCGCCCGTCCGGGCGGACGCGCCTAGAGCGCGGGCTCCGCCGCCGAGAGCGTCAGTGCGTGCGGGCCGAGATCGGCCGTTCGAGCGGCGCCGGCTCAACCCGAACACGGGCGTCCACGACGCGCGCGCCCTCGGGGAGCACCATCACCGGGTTGCAATCCATCTCCGCGATGGACGGGTGCGCGTCGACGAGCGCTCCGACGCGAAGAACTATGTCCCGCAGCGCGCCGACGTCGCCGGCAGGCGCGCCTCGGAACCCCGTGAGCAGCGGGTAGGTCTTGAGCGAACGGATCATCTCGTCCGCATCCGCATCGGTGATCGGTGTGACGCTGACGGAGACGTCGCGGACGAGCTCGACCGCGGTGCCGCCGGCACTGATCGCGATCACCGGACCGAACAACCGGTCGTTCGCCACGCCGACCAGCATCTCGACGCCACCGCGAACCATCTCCTGCACCATGAACCCGGAGACCTCCACCCCGTCGGTGGGGATGCGCCGGGACATCTCCTCGGCCGCTGCACCGACTTCCTGGGTCGATTCGAGGTCGAGGCGAACGGCGCCTAACTCCGTCTTGTGCAAGATCTCCGGCCCGATCGCCTTGAGGACGACCGGGAAGCCCATACGCTCGGCCGCATCGGCCGCCTGTGTCGGCGTGCTTGCGCGCTCGGAGCGGGCGAGGGGAATGCCGTAGCAGTCGAGCAGCCGCCGGACCTCGTCCTGCACGAGCCACCCCGCTCCGCGGGCGAGCGCGCCCGAGACGATCGAGTACGCCTCGTCGGAGCGCACGCCGTCGAACGAGGGGACCGCCCCGGTCGGGCGGCTGCGCCACCGCCCGTACGCGCACGCCCGAGCCATCGCGATCGCCGCGTCCTCGGGGAAGGCGAACGTCGGGATCCGGCCTCCGACGTCCGCGGGCGCGTCGATGCGCTCGTGCCGCGACGTCATGTACGTCATCGCGACCGGGATCCGGCCGCCGATGTCGCCGACGGCCTCCGCGATCGCGCGTCGAATCTCGGCGGCGAACTGGATCTGGGGCGGGATGTAGATGATGATCATCGCGTCCACGTCGGGGTCCTCGGCGACCGTACGGATCGCCCGGGAATAGTCCTCGGCCGTCGCAGACGCGATCATGTCGACGGGGTTGCCGACGGAGGCGTCTCCGGGCAGAAACGCGCGGAGCTTGGCCCTCGTGTGTTCCGACAGCGCCTGCACGTTCAGTCCGTTGGCCTCGCATGTGTCGGCGCATAGGATCCCCAGGCCGCCGGCGTTCGTCACGATCGCAACGCGGTCGCCCCGAGGAACGGGCTGGTTCGCGAGTAGGGTCGCAACGTCGAACATCCCGCCAAGCGTGTTCGTCCGGATCACGCCGGACTGGCGGAACAGCGCGTCGACCGTGACGTCGGAGGCCGCGAGCAGCGCGCCGGTATGCGACGCGGCGGCGCGCTGCCCGGCCGAACTCCTTCCGGACTTCACCACGACGATCGGCTTGCGCTTGGCGATGGCGCGCGCCAAGCGGGCGAATCGGCGCGGGTTCCCGAACGACTCCAGGTACAGGAGCATGACGTCCGTTCCGGCGTCTCTGTCCCAATACGCGAGCAGATCGTTTCCGGAAACGTCCGCCTTGTTGCCGACCGAGACGAACGACGACAGGCCGAGCCCGATGTCGCTGGCGTACTGCATCACCGCCAGGCCGAGCGCCCCGCTCTGCGACAGGAAGCCGACGCGTCCTGTCGGCGGATAGGTCGTGGCGAACGTCCCGTTGAGGTTGACGTCGTCGGCCGTGTTCACGATTCCCATGCAGTTCGGGCCGATCAGCCGCATCCCGTTCGCTCGGCAGATTTCGACGAGGCGGCGCTGCCGCTCGATGCCCTCAGCGCCGACCTCGGCGAAGCCCGACGAGATCACGACGAGCCCTCGCACGCCCTTGCGTCCGCACGCCTCCGCGGTCTCGATCGCAAGCGGCGCGGGCACGACGATGAAGCCGAGATCGACGGGTCCCGGGACGTCCTCGATCGTGGGATACGCCGGAACCGCGTGGACCACCTCGGCCTTCGGGTTGACGGGATAGACGGGCCCGGCGAAACCGGTCGTGAGCAGGTTGTGAAAGAGCTGACCGCCGATGCTCGATCGATCGCGGGAGGCGCCGATCACCGCGATCGACGCGGGCATGAGGAACGTCCGCAAGGCGTTCGTGGATGCCTCGGTCTCACGCTCTTCGAATTGCGCGATCGCGTCCGACGTCAGCGAGATCGGGAACTCGACCTCGATGCTGCCTGGGAGCGCGCGGATCGAGACCGGGAAGCCGCTCGCGCGGAACACGTTGATCATGCGGTGATTCTCGGCGAGGACCTCAGCAACGAAGATAGCGACGCCGTTCGCCGCGGCGGCCTGCGCGAGGTGTCCCAGCAGGATCGACCCGATGCCGCGTCCTTGCCAGGCGTCGGTGACGGACAAGCTGATCTCGGCTCGCCGCCCATCGAGCCGGACGTACTGCGCCCCACCGATCATCTCCTCGCCGCGCATGACGAGGAGCGTGAGCCGATCGTCATAGTCGACGTCGACGACCCGTTGAGCGAGCGCGCCTACGTCGATCGCTTGCGACCAGAACCGCAGCCGCCGCGTCTCGGGCGACAGCTCGATGAGGTAGTCCTCGACGAGTGTGCGGTCCTCCGCGCGCGCCGGCCGGATCCGCACGGTCGAGCCGTCGCGGAGCACCACGTCCGACTCGAATTGCTTGGGGTAGCCCACGTGCTCATCGTAGCCGGGTGCCTGGTGCGGACCCGTGGGCTGAGCGCCGAGGGTCGACGGGCCGAGCGCCCCACACGGACGAGCGGATTGAGGACGACGCGCCGCCGGTCGATACAGAATCGATGGACGCCAGGATGCCTCCCCCGAAAACGGCGCTGCCCGACGCCATGCTGGCCCAGCTGCCCGCGATCGTCTGGTCGACGGACGACGGTCTGCGGTTCACGGCGCTCGCCGGGCGCGGTCTGGAGCCACTCGAGATCGGTCAGGGCGACGTCGTCGGTCGGACCATCGCCGAGTTCTTCGACAGCGACGACCCGGACTTCGCCCCGATCGCGGCGCACCGGCGCGCGCTCGCGGGAGAGCCCACGGCGTACGAACAGAACTGGCTGGGTCGACGGTTCGAGACCCGGGTCGAACCGCTCCGCGACGAAGCTGGAGCCGTCGTCGGCACCCTTGCCGTCGCGGTGGACGTCACCGAGCGGATGTGGGAGCAGGGGTCGCTGTTCGAGGCCGAGACGAAGTACCGCGGGCTGATCGAAACGGTGCCGGCCGTTACGTACGTCGACCCGCTCGACGAGTGGAGCGACAGCCTCTACGTGAGTCCGCAGATCAAGGATCTCCTGGGCTGCACGCCGGAGCAGTGGCTCACCGACCCGGCGTTCTGGTGGCGTAACGTCCACCCCGACGACGCTGATCGTGTCTGGAATGCGTACGTCACCGCGCGGGACACGGCGTCCGGCTACGAGCAGGAGTACCGGATGCTGCGTGAGGACGGAGACGTCGTCTGGGTGAGCGAGCGCGCCGTCGTCCTGCGCGACGCAAACGACCGTCCCTGGGTGATCCAGGGGGTGATCGTCGACATCACGGAACGTAAGCGCGCCGAGGAGGAGCTTCAGCGGGCGTGGGAGCGCGAGCGCGACATCTCGGAGCATCTTCGGTCGCTCGACGAGCTCAAAAGTCTGCTGCTTCACGCCGTGTCCCATGACCTCCGGGGGCCGATCACCGCGATCCTGGGCTCGGCGCTCGTGCTCGAGGGCGGCGAGCACGCACTCGACGACGCCAAGCGCACCGATCTCATCTACGGCATCACCGCCAGCGCCCGCAAGCTCAACCGGCTCGTCATCGACCTACTCGACCTCGACCGTCTCGAGCGGGGCATCATCGAACCGCACCGACGTCCGACGGACGTCGGTGCGCTTGTGCGTCGGGTCGTGACGGAGCTCGGCCTCGACGAGACGGCGACGGTCTTGGCCCCGTCCGGGGAGGCGGACGTCGATCCAGTTCAGGTCGAGCGGATCGTCGAAAACCTCTTGTTGAATGCGGCGAAGCACACGCCCGCCGGCACGCCGGTCCAGGTGACCGTCGAGCAAGACGCCGACGGCGTGAGCATCGTCGTATCCGACGCGGGGCCGGGAGTTGTGACGGACCTGCGTGAGGCGATCTTTCAACCATTCCGTCAAGGTGATGGGGGGCAGGGCCTCGGCATCGGCCTGTCGCTCGTTGCTCGCTTCGCGGCGCTGCATGGCGGTCGTGCCTGGGTCGAGGAATCAGGGGAAGGCGGCGCGAGCTTCCACGTAACGCTGCCGCGCGCTGGCTCCGTCACGTCGGCCGACCTGGGAGCACGGCCCGACTAGGGGAGTCGACGCCGGGGTCCTTTCGCGGACGCCCGACGTCAGCTGCGAGCGTCGCCCGTCGACGTATACATCCGCGCATCCGCCCGGCGGACGAGCTCGGCCGCCGAGACACGATGCTCGGCGTCACAGATCGCCGATCCGATCGCGAGCGTCAGCCGCCCCGTGTCCCCGACGCGCGCGTTCCGTGTCGCGACCGCCTCCACGATCCGCGACAGCACGAGGCCTTCGTTGCCCGAAGCGTTACCCGTCAGCAGCACGCCGAAGGTGTCGCCGCCGAGCCGCCCGACGACGTCCGAGCCTCGCACGGCACGACGGAGCACGTCCGCGGTTTCGCGGACGAGCGCCGACATCGTTGCGCCACCTCCCACCGGGGCGCCAGAGCCCCCCGCACCCCTCGGCGGGGCGACTCGCACGAGCACTACGACGACGGACTCCTTCGACCGGTCGGCGAGCACCAGGTGATGCGCCGTGAGTTGTTCGAAGCCGCGGGCGTTGTAGACGCCCGTTTCCGCGTCGAGGGTCGCCCCCCGACGAGCCTCGACCAGCAGGCGCGCACGCTCTGTCGCATAGCGGAGAGCGCGCCGCAGGATCTCCGCGTCGAGCGGATCCTCGGCCATCGAGTCGGCGGCCCCGGCCGCGACGGCGGCCTCGCTTCCCTCCGCACCGGCGGTGGCCAGGAGCGCCACGATAGGGATGTCCGGCGCCGCGGCATGGACGCGGCGGACGGCAGCGAGTCCGTCGGGCGGTTGCGGACGAACGATCGCGACGTCGACCGCTCCTTCGGCCAGCAGGTCGATGGCGGCGGATGCGTCCGGCACCTCGTCCACGTTGAACGTCGAGGCGAGCCCGGAACCGAGCGCGAACGCGATCCGGCGTCGGATCTCCATGTCGCGGGCTACGACCAGTACTCGGGTCCGTGGCCGGGTCGACATCGTGACGAAGCCTACCGGTCGCCGCGCGTCGACCTATGCAGGCTCGGCCGGGGGCGCCGCGCCCCGGGCGGAGGATCGGGCGATCGCCTCGAGCGCGCCCGGATTCTCGACGCTCGAGAGGTCGCCGGCATCCGTTCCGAGCACCGTCGCGCGAATGGCGCGCCGGACGATCTTGGCGGACCGCGTCCTCGGAAGCTCGGGCACGATGACGACCCGCGACGGACGAAAGGCCTTCCCGAGATGACCGGCCACGAGCTCACGCAGCTCGCGCTCGATCGTCTCGTCGGCCTCCGAGCCGGGTTTGGGAACGACGAAGCACCAGATCGCCTCACCCTTCACCGGATCGGGGACGCCCACCGCCGCCGATTCCGCGACGCGCCGGTCGAGGGTCAGCACGCTCTCGATCTCGGCCGGACCGACGCGCTTGCCTGCGACGTTCATGGTGTCGTCGCTTCGTCCGTGCAGATACCAGAACCCGTCGTCGTCGACGCTCGCCCAGTCGCCGTGCACCCAGACGCCTGGGAACCGACGCCAGTACGTTTCCAGATAGCGGTCGGGGTCGCCCCAGATCCCTCGCGTCATCGACGGCCAAGGCTGCTTGCACACCAGCTCGCCGACCTGGCCCCGCTCGACGGGCCGTCCGTCCGCGTCCCAGACGTCCATGTCCATCCCGAGCGCCGGTCCTCGCAGAGTGCACGGCTTCAGTTCGGTGATTGGGTGCGGCGACAGGAAGCACGCGCCCACCTCCGTCCCACCCGACAGGTTGATGATCGGCAGGCGTCCGCCGCCGACGGTGTCGAAGAGCCATCGATACGGCTCCGGGTCCCACGGCTCGCCGGTCGATGCGAGGATGCGCAGGGAGGACAGGTCGTGCTCGCGGACGACTTCGTCGCCGGCCGGGATGAGCGAACGGATCAACGTGGGCGACACGCCGAGCGTCGTGATGCGGTGGCGCTCGACCAGCTCCCATAGCCGGCCCGGGCGCGGCTGATTCGGGGCGCCGTCATACAGGAAGACCGTCGCCCCGAGCGCCGTCGCCCCGACGATCTCCCACGGCCCCATGATCCAGCCCAGATCGCTCACCCAGAACAGTCGCTCTCCGGGATGCAGGTCGACCTGATATGCGACCTCCTCGGCGATCTTCACCAGGAACCCGCCGTGGACGTGGACGGCTCCCTTCGGCCTGCCGGTCGTCCCGCTGGTATACGCGAGGAACAGCGGGTGCTCGCTGTCCAGGGCCCTCGTCTCGAAGCGGCCCGGGTGCGCGTCGAGCAGGGCGTCCCATCGCACGTCGCGACCGTTCGTCCACGGCATCTCACCGCGGTCGATCCGGTCGTGCACGACGACGTGCTGGACGGAGGACGCCGCCGCGGCGGCCCCGTCCGCTGTCTCCTTCATCGGAACGATGCGACCACGTCGCGGGAAGCCGTTGGCGGTGATGAGCACCTTCGCGTTCGCATCGGCGAGCCGTGTGGCGACGGCGTCGGCGGCGTATCCGGAGAAGATCGGCAGCCAGATCGCGCCGAGCTTGGCGCACGCCATCACGGCCGCGACCGCCTCGGGTCCCATCGGCAGAAAGATCCCGACGACGTCGAGCTCGTTCACGCCGAGCGAGGCGAGCCCGTTCGCAAGTCGGTCGGCCGTGTCTCGTAGCTCGGCATACGTCACCGTTCGCGTGACGCCTTCCTCGCCCTCCCACGCGACGGCCGGAGCCTGTGGCGTCTCCTCGGCCCACCGGTCGACGCACTGATCGGCGACGTTGACCTTCCCGCCGAGAAACCACAACGGCCATTGCGGGCCCGCCTTCGCATCGAGGACGCTCGAGTACGGGTGCCGGAACCGGATGCCAAGGTCCTTCGCGACCGCGTCCCAGAACCACGCGACGTCTTGAACCGAGCGGGCCACGAGCTCGTCATACGAGTCGATCGCGTGGGCGCGCATGAATCTGGTGACGTTCGCGCGTTCCAGGTACTCGTTCGAGGGTCTCCACACGATCGTCACGCAGCCGTCTCCCTGCTCGTCATCGACACGGGTACCCTTCCGGCCGAAGCCTATGTCCGACACCTCGGCTCCGCGTGGCCTCGGTCACCCGCGCGCCCGAGCGGCGTTTCTCGCCGCCACCGCGTCGATCTCGGCAATCGTGTTTGTCGTGAGCGCGTTCGGGTTCGGCAGTTACTTCTGGGTCCGGTCGAAGATCCACGTCGTCGAGACCGACTCTTCACACGGATCGAAGGATCCAGGCGGGTTCGTCGACGACCCCTGTACGAAGCACGCGTGCAACTTCCTGATCCTCGGGAGCGACTCGCGGGCCGGTCTGACCCCCGAGGAGATCGCCGTCTATGGCTCCAACGCGCACAACGAAGGGCAGCGCTCGGACACCATCATCGTGGTGCATACGAACCCCGTTACCGAAAAAGCGGTCATCCTGCACTTTCCGCGCGATCTCTGGGTGAACGTTCCCGGACAGGGATGGGGCAAGATCAACTCGGCGTTCGAGGGGGGCGTCAACGGCAACGGCCCCGAACGAGTGGCCAGCACGATCCGCTCTATGACGGGTCTGCAGATGAACCACCTCCTGTACGTGAATCTCGCGGGGTTCCAGCACGTCGTCGATGCCATCGGTGGCGTCCCGATGTGCGTCGACCGCCCGCTCTACGACTTCCTCGCCGGGCTCGACATTCCCAAGGCCGGGTGTTACACGTTCGATGGTCGCACGGCGCTGTCGTACGTTCGCGCGCGACATCTTCCCGGCGACTGCATCCCGGACTTCTCGCGAATCGCGAGGCAGCAGCAGTTCCTGCGCGCGGTACTGAACAAGGTGCTGTCGCCGGGTCAGCTTTGGCACATCACCTCCTCGGTGCCAGCGATCGCCGAGAACCTGTGGGTCGACCCCGGGCTCAAAGACCTCACGAAGCTGAAGTACCTCGCCGAGCAGTTGCAGGGCATCAACACGGGCGATGCCGACTTCCGCGTGGTGCCGACCGAGCCGGACGAGGTGTATCCCAACGGCGTCTTCACGAGCATCGTTCGAATGGTGCAGCCCGATGCGAACGAGCTGTTCCGCGCGATTCGCGACGGCGAACCGCTCGGCCCGCTCGGCAAGGAGCAGGAGGACACCCCGCCGTCGCCGGCCAACATCAAGGTCAAGGTGTTCAGCAACGGCAACGCCGTGGCGGCGGAGCAGGTGTTCACCACGCTCAAGGACAGCGGGTTCGACATCTCGCCGGGCTACTCCGACGATACGTCGACGCTCCAGCAGACAGTGAACGGCTCGGCGCTTCTGTACCGGCCCGCCGACGCGACGATGGCCGATGTCGCGCAGGGCTTCGTGCCGAACCTGACGGAGCGGGAGGCCAAGCCGGGCGCCCTCCAAGGCTACGACGTCGCGCTCGTCATCGGACCGGGGTTCACGCCCGAGCAGCCCGGCGGCAGCCAGGGTGTTGCCTCCGCGTGCTGAGGAACCCTACGCGACTCGTGACAGCACGTCGTCGAGGGCAGCGAACGCGCGCTGCGGCGTGTATCGCTCGCGCACGAGTCGGCGTCCCTCGGCGCTGAGGCGCCTCCAGAGCTCGTCGTCGCCGAGCACGCGCGCGATCGGCTCCGCCAGCGAGTCTGGATCGCGCGCCTCGAGCAAGTGGACGCCGTCGTGGGCCTGCAGCCCCGACGCCGCGTCGGTCGTCGCGACCACGGGAACGCCGCGGGCAAGGGCGTTAAGGATCTTCACGCGAGTTCCCGCGCCGCCGACGCTCGTGTCGACGAAGCATCGCGCGTGCCCGTACAGCAGCTCGTCGTCGCCGACGTCCTCGACCAGCTCCGCCCCCCGCGTCGATCGGACGAGCGACGCGAGCCGCTTGCCTGCCCCGCGGCCGGCGACGATGAACCGGACGTCCGGCCGGCGACTCGAAACCGCGTCCATGCCGCGGCGAAGAAACCGTTCGACTCCCTCGCCGTTCGGCGGCCACGACAGCGTTCCGAGGAACAACAAGACGGGCTCCGTCGGCGGCTCGAGTGCGCGTCGCTCGAGCAGGGCGGGGTCCGCGACGTTGGGGAGGACGCGGATGTGCTCGGGCCTGCCACCGAGGGCGACGAACGACCGGCGGTCGGCGTCCGAGACCGCAAAGACGACATCGAACCCATGAACCAGGTCGCGTTCGTACGCGCGGACGCGTCCGGCCTCCATCCGGATGAGCGCACGGCGCGCGGCGCTTCGCTCGAGTTCCGCGTGCCGCTCCCACATCTCGTGCTCGACATTGTGCTGGTGGAGCAACCGCACGCCGGTGAACGTCCGAGGCAGGTACTGCGCCATCAGCCACGAGTCGACGAAGACGACATCGTGCCGACGGCGCTCGACGAGCACCGAGACCTGTGCAGCGAGCGTCTGCCCCCGATTCCGCTCGACGCTCAGTGGCACGCCGGCGACGTAGCTCGCGAGCAGCCGCGCCGCGGATCTGCGCTTCGCCAGCGGCACGGAGACGAGTTCGCCTCGGTCGCGCATCCACGTCGATGCCGACAGGCACGCGACGTCGACGTCGTGGTCGCGTTCGAGATGGGCTAGCAGCGCCGCCGACTTGATGGTCCCGCCGCTCCGCGGCCGGTCGAGGGGCCGCGGCGTGAGGAACAGGATCCGGCGTCGCTCCGTCACGTACGGCGGTCCGCGAGCACCCGCAACGGGAAGACGACGACGGCATTGACGATCCTCGGCAGGCGCCTGGGCTCGAGGGCGAGCCGCCACACCCACTCCAGGCCGACGGCGTGCAGCGCGCGCGGGGCCCGACGATGGCGCCCGGCCCACATGTCGAATGCGCCGCCGACGCCGATCAGGATCCGCACCGAGGCAAACGATTCCGTGTGACGCGCGATCCACCGCTCCTGCTTAGGGGCCCCGAGGCCGACGAGCACAATCGCGGGCGCCGCCCTGCGGATGGCGTCGACCGATGCGGACTCGTCCGCCGGCGTCGCCCCGATTCCGTCGTCGCCGATCGTCACACCGGGCGCGACGACGCACGCGTCGAGTGTCGGCAATACCGACCGCCATCGAAGGATCGCGCGCTCCGCGACGTCGGGCGCCGACCCGAGCAGCGCGACGCGGTCGCCCCGCTCGGCGGCCAACCGCAGCAGGAGCCCCCCGAGTTCCACGCCGGGCCATCGGCGGATCGCGCGGCCTTCGCGGATGGACAGCACGAGCGCGACGCCGGTACCGTCCGGGAGCGCGAGGTCGGCGCCGGCGAGCACGTGTGCGTACGCCGGTTCACGGCGTGCTCGAAGAAGGATCTCGGGGTTCGGCGTGAAGACGCGCGCTGCTCGATCTCCGTCGAGGAACGCGCGGAGACGCTCGCGGACGGCGTTCTCGGAGTCGACCTGATGCAGACGAACGCCGAAGACGGACGAGCGCGCGCTCACGAGGCGCGCATGCCGGCCTCGGGCGGGGCGAGAAGCGAGAACAATGTCTCGGCGCGCGAGCGCAGTGGCGGGGGCGCCGTCTTGCGATATCGAGCGTGCAGACTCGCCTTCATGCCCTCGCGGACGTCCGACGGCCGCGGGACGATGCGCTCGAGGCGCTCGCCGTCCCCCCGACGCGCTCGCCAGTGCTCGTCGATCTGCCGCAGGCAAATCGCGACGTTCTCCTCCGTCGCCTCGAACTCGACGAACGGCGTCGCGAACCTCCCGTTGATCCGCCGGATGACGGCATCCATTCGGCCGCCCGTCACCTCTCCGAACGTGCCGACGACGAAGCCGTCCCGGTGGGGGAGAAGCGGCTGGTAGAACCTGAGGTAACCATGGAGCAGGTCGGCGACTGTTCGCTTGGGATGGCGGATCATGTTCGAGACCGTGACATCCTCCGGCTCCCGAATCAAAACGAGCGTCGGAACCTCCCGCCGCACCGCCTCGATGACGTGACCAGCCGCGTGCGTCTGAAACGCGACCCGATAGATGCTGGGGTGCTGCGCGAGGTTGAAGGCGGCGAGAGCGAAGGACGACGCGCATCGTGGATACGACTCGATCACGAGGTCGGTGTCGTTGTCGACTAGCTCGCCCTCGCCGCGCAGCCGCGCCAGCGGCATCGCGGTCGCGGGAAACCGCGCGAGCGTCGTCATCACGTGGTACCTCGCCCGGTCCACGCGCGGGATGCTACCTCCCAGGCCCCGGGGGACTACCGCTCGCGCGTTCGCGCATAAGCTCGGCGAGCTCGTCGTCTGTGCCGAACACCCGGTCGTCATCGCCTGCCTGCTCCGCGAGGCCACCGGTGTCGGAGACGAAGGCCGGCGTGCCGATCCTTTGTGCGCGCGCGAGCGCCCCCGACGACCACGCGCGCCGGTACGGCAGGACAAGTACGTCCGCCGCGCTGACCCACGCATCGAACTCCTCGTCCGAGGCGTAGCGCTCGATGAACGTGACGTTCTCCGACGGCTCCGCCAGCGTCCGCAGGTGAAGCGCGTACGCCCGATTCTCCGGTGTGTCGTCCCGCACCGAACCGATCAGGACCAGGCGTCCCGGCGAGCCCGCCGCGGCGAACGCCCCGACGGCGCGATCGAACCCTTTGTCCGGCAGAAGGAAGCCGGCGCACACGAACAGGGGACCGTCGGCCTCGAACCCGAGTTTCGCCCGTGCCCGCGTCCGCGACATCGACGTGTGGACCACGACGCCGTCCGCGTGCTTGGTGAGCGTTGCGCGCGCCCGGATCCCGTACGCCGCCTCGAACGCGTCCCGCTCCGCGAGCGTATGGAACCGTAACGTCGCGCGAGCGAAGGCGAGCCGAAGCAGCGCGTAGTCGGGCCGAACCAGCGACGGCGGCTCGCGTGCCTCGTGGATCAGGATCTCGGTCTGCGCACGACGGAGCACCAGCCACAGCAGCGACGCGGCGGTGAGGACGTGCGTGACGGGCGACCGCGGACGAAACCAGATACCGGTCTCGTAGTGGACGACGATCCGGTCGAATGTTCGCCCCATCGCGGCGGCGCGACGCAGCGCCGCCCCGCCGACGAACCGCACCCGCAGATCCCCGGCGCCGTCCGCAGGTGACAGGACGACCACGGCGCTGCCGCCGTCGCGCAGCCGCTCGACTTGAGCGGCGACATACGCCCCGATTCCGCACCGCCGCGGCGGATACGGGCCGACGACGAGCACCCGCGACGCCCTCACGCGACCTCGTGCGCGGCGGCGGAACGGATGACGCGCGCGGTTCGCAGCGCCGTCGCGTCCCACGTGAACCCCGACGCTCGCTCGAGGCCCGCGCGCCGGAGCCGCTCGCGAACGTCGCCATCGTCCAGGACGCGAGCCAGGGCCTCGGCGATCGCCGACGGATCGTCCGGGTCGACCAGCAGGGCCGCGCCGTCCGCAAGCTCCGGGAGCGACGACACGTTCGACGCGACGACCGGCGTCCCCGCGGCCATAGCCTCGAGCACGGGGAGCCCGAATCCCTCGTACCGCGACGGGTAGACGAGCGCGGTGGCTCCGCCGAGAAGTGCCGGCTTGACGCGCTCGTCTACGTATCCGAGGCGGACGACGCTGGAGCGGACCTGCGGCGACACTTTCGCAAGCGCGTCCGTAGTGGGGTCGCGCCCGTCGGGTTCCCACGGTTGCGCGCCAGCGACCGCGAGGGCGGGTCGGCCGGCCGGCGGGAGCCGTTCGAAGGCCTCGAGCAGCCCCGTGAGGTTCTTGCGTCGGTCCAGACCCAAGAACAGCAGATAGCGCTCGGGCAGGCCGAACCGGCCGCGTGCGTGGGCGATCGCCGCCGCGTCTGGAGGTCGGTAGCGCGCGTGATCGACGGCAAGTGGGACCACGGCGATACGACGACGGTCGACGCCGTACAGGCGGACGAGGTCGCGCCGTGTCGCGGCCGACGGCACGATCACCCGAGCCGCCTGCGTGACCGCCCGTTCGACGGCCCGCCGCCACCACCGGACCGCGTGCGGCGCCGTCTCGGGCATCAGTCGAAACGCGAGATCGTGAATCGTGACGACCTGTCGCGGCGCGCGCGTCGGAGGCGGGACGAAGTTCGGCGCGAACAGCACGTCGAACCGGACGAACCATTCGATCCGCGGCAGATCGAGCCGCGCGACGGCCCGGTCGAACACGCGGGCCGGAATGAGCGTCCGGCGCTCGCGCAGGCGGGGCACGTCACCGAAGAACCGCCGCCGGGTCGCAAGACCACGGACGTCGAGCAGCCAAGCGGTGTACACGGCGTTCGGGTCGGCGATCGGAAGGCGACTGATCACCTCGCGCTCGTACACGCCGACCCCGGTGCCCTCGGGCGCGACGGCCGCCCGCGCGTCGATCGCGACCCGAAGCGGCGCGCTCAGCGCTTCCGCGCCTTCCAGGCTTCCTCGCTCGGCCATCGTCGCGACCAATCGGCGCTGAGCCACGGGAACCGCGGGTCGTCCTTCGCGTCGTCGGGCGCACGGATCTCGAGCAGCGCTTCGACCTCGAACCCGGACGAACGAAGGATCCCGATCATCTCGCCGTGCGGCACGTGGAACTCGATCGAGTCGTCCTCGTCCCATTCGAACCGGTGCATGCCGAAATGGGATCGGTGAAGGGTTTCGCCGACGCGGCCGTCCGTCTCTTCGGGCGAGGTGAGTGCGACGAGGTAGGAGTTCGCCAGGAACATGAGGCGACCGCCACGGCGAAGCACGCGCCCTGCCTCGGGGATCCAACGGTACGGGTCACACCAGATCGCCGCCCCGTACTCGGAGATGGCGAGGTCGAAGCTCTCGTTGGCGAACGGAAGGTTCTCGGCATCGGCGTGGACCACCGGAAACCGGACGCCGAACTCCTGTTGAAACGCGCGCGACGTCTCGAGCTGCTTCGACGAGTTGTCCAACCCGACGGGCCGAGCGCCGAGCCGTGCGAGCCAACTCGAGACATACCCGGTCCCGCACCCCAACTCGATCGCGTCGAGCCCGGCGACCTCGTCGGGAAACAGATGCAGCTTCGTCTCGGGGACGGACCAGATTCCCCACGTCGGCTCCCCGATCCAGGCCCGGCGGCCGGGCTCGACCCAGTTCGGTGCGTCGTTGTCCCACGAGGCGCGGTTGATGAGCACGTGTTCCGACGTCATCGACCCACGATATCGCTCACGTAGACTCCGGGCGCCGATGCCCCTGACGCGTACCCCCTACCGCGTGCTGATCGTCGCGGTGCTCGGGTTCGTCATCCTCGCGGCATGTCACGCCGAGCGAGAGCCTCGCGCGGAGCGAACTGCGTCGCCGTCCCCGCTCACCGCCCGAGCATCAGCGGTCGCCGCGCCGAGCACGGTCGGTGCGTCCGGTTTCCCAACTCGGTGGCCGATCAAGCACGTCGTCTTCTTGATCAAGGAGAACCGGACGTTCGACAACCTATTCGGCACGTTCCCGGGTGCCAACGGCACTCGTGTCGGTCGGGACGACGGTGTTCGCAGGCCTCTGGAGCCCGGAAGCGACGGCCGCATCCTCGACATCCCGCATTGTTACGAGTGCGCGCTGCGGGCCTGGAACCACGGCAAGATGGACGGGTTCAATCAGACGCCGGCGGGGGACCTGTGGGCCTACACGCAGCTGCACAAGGATCAGCTGCCGAACTACTGGCATTGGGCCGAGCGCTTCGTCCTGGCCGACAACTTCTTCGCGAGCGCTCAGGGCCCATCGTTCCCGAACCACCTGTACACCATCGCGGCGCAGTCCGGCGGCACGCACGACAACCCACGGCGCGACACGTTCTACTCCAACAGCTTCGGATGTGACGCCCCGAAGGTCGAGAAGGTGCTGGTCTACGACTCCGAGGGTCACGCGAAGGCCGTCCCGCCGTGCTTCGACTTCGAGACCGAGGGCGATCTTCTGAACGCGGCCGGCATCCCGTGGGCGTACTACGCCGCGACCGAGACGCAGGCCGGCTACATCTGGTCGGCCTACTCCGCGATCCGACGCTACCGGATGCACGAGTCGCGCTGGAACCGTCACATGTTCCCCGTGGATCAGCTCGTTCGCGACATCGAGCTCGACGCGTTGCCGCCGGTCACCTGGGTTACCCCGAGGTTCGAGCTGTCCGAGCACCCGGAGTGGAGTTTCTGCTACGGCGAGAACTGGTCGACACGAGTGATCAACGCCATCATGCGCAGCCCGATGTGGGCGACCACGGCGATCTTCGTCGTGTGGGACGACTATGGCGGGTTCTACGACCACGTGCCGCCGCCGCAGGTCGACGATTTCGGGTTCGGCATCCGCGTCCCGATGCTCGTCATCAGCCCGTACGCGAAGCGCGGCGTCGTCGACCACCAGCTCGGCGAGTTCTCCTCGATCCTGCGCTTCATCGAGGACAACTGGGGGCTCACGCAGCTGACGCATCGCGATCGAGACGCCACGAACCTCAGCTACGACTTCGACTTCTCGCTGCCGCCGCGCGCGCCCGATCCGCAGCCCCTTCGCACGGATTGCACCGGGACGAAATTCGGCGCGCATTGACGAGGTATCACCGCTCGCGGGGAGAACGCGCGGCAGCAAGCGCAGGGAAGCCCGATGATACGCTCATCGCGCATGCCGGAGCCGAGCTCGGATCCGAACGACGACGCACAATCGGTGCTGGAGCGCGAGCTGTATTGGGCCGGCGACCCGACGTCGTCTGCGAGTCGCTCGACCGCGGAGCTCCGTATCGCGCTGCACGACTTCGTCGCCTCGATGCGTGCCGACGAGCGCTCGCCGATCCCGCGCCAGGAGCCGTTGCTCGGGTCGCAGGCTCCGTGGAAGCGCAACACGAAGCTGTTGATGTATCGCGCCCTGCGGCCCGTGAGCCGCCGGTACGACCGTCTGCTCGGCGACCTCGGCGCGCTCGCCCGGATGCTCGCGGACCGGCTCGCGGACGCCGAGGCGGAGATCGAACGCCTCCGCGCCGAGCTGGGGGTTCGGGGGGCTGAAGAAGCGAGCGCGAACGCGCGAGCGGTAGCCCCCCGAGAGGAGGGGGTTCGGGGGGCTGAAGAAGCGAGCGCGAACGCGCGAGCGGTAGCCCCTCAAAATAGGGAGTCGTCTCCGCAGGAACGCACCTGATGCGTGTCGCCGTCTGTCACCCGCAGACGCCGTTCGTGCGTGGCGGCGCCGAAACGCACGCTGAGCGGCTCGTCCAGGCGCTCCGCGACGCTGGTCACGACGCCGAACTGGTCCTCATCGCCGGCAAGTGGTATCCGGGCCCCGAGCTCGCGCATCAGATGGCCGTCTGGCGCGCGCTCGATCTGTCGGAATCGAACGGGCTGCCGATCGACGTCGTCATTGCGCTCAAGTTCCCGGCATACCTCGTGCCGCACGAGCTGAAGATCGTGTGGCTCATCCATCAGCATCGAACCGCCTACGAGCTGTGGGATCACGCTCAATACGCGGATCTCGCGCGTCAGCCGGACGGCGCGCTCGTCCGCGACCTCATTCATTCCGCCGATCGGGTGGCGCTCGGCGAGGCCAAGCGCGTGTTCGCGAACTCCAGGAACGTCGCACGGCGGCTGGAGGACTCGCTCGGCATCGCCTCGGAACCGCTCTACCACCGCTCGCCGATCACGGACGCGCTGCTGGCGCTCGAACCGCGCGGATACGGTGACGTCGTCGTCTTCCCGAGCCGCTTCGAGAGTTTGAAGCGGCAATCCATCGTCGTGGACGCGATGCGCCACGTCCGTACGAACGTCCGTCTGCTACTCGTCGGTCGAGGCCCCGACGAGCCGGCGCTCAGGCGGCAGATCGACGACCATGGTCTCGGCGACCGGGTGTCGATCGAGGTGTCCCCGTCCGACGAGCGTCTGATGGACCTGATGCGTTCGGCGCTCGGTGTGTATTACGGACCCTTCGACGAGGATTTCGGATACGTGACGCTCGAGGGGTTCGCGGCGAACCGGCCCGTCGTCACGCTGTCCGACAGCGGTGGTCCGCTCGAGTTCGTCATCGACGCGGAGACGGGGTTCGTCGCATCGCCCGAGCCGAGGGCGATCGCCGAGGCGTTCGACCGCTTGTTCGCGGACCGGCCGGCGGCGGCGCGGATGGGCGCCGCCGGCCGGGACGTGCTCGAACGGGAGGTGCCGGCGTGGTCCGAAGTCGTCGCGCGGTTGCTCGCCTGATCCGCCGGCTCGAGCGGCCGGCGGTGATCCCGATGCTCCGTCGGCAGGACATCGCCTTCGTCTCGCCGATGCCGCCGGCACCGACGGGCGTCGCGACGTACTCACGCGCAGTTCTCGACGGGCTGCGGTCCACGGGGTATGCGCGCCGGATCGACGTCGTGTGGCCGGTGAGGGCGCGGGACGAGGTGCTCGTGCGGGCCCACGGCCTCGCCGTCTACCACATCGGCAACAACGTCGAGTTCCACGGGGAGATCTACCGGATCGCGAGCGCCCGACCGGGCCTCGTGGTGCTCCACGACCTCGGCCTCGACGACCTCGTGAAGGGGCTGCTGGCGCAGAGCGATCCGGTGGGACACCGCGCGTGGCGCGAGGCGGCTCGGCGCGCGCCGCGGCTTTCCCTTCCGGAGGCGCGCATCCACGAGCCGCTTTCGCAGCCCTGGTGTGCGCACATCGTCCGACACGCGAGAGGTGTGGTCGTCCATTCGGAGTTCGCGAGGCGTTACTTGCGCGACTTCGGGTGCGCGACGCCGGTCTTCGTCGTGCCGCATCCGCCCGTCGAGGGCGACCGTGAGCTCGCCGCGGCGCGGGCGCTCGCCCCGGCGCTCCGCGCTCGCGCCGGTGTCCGGGCCAACGACCTCCTCGTCGTCGCGGCCGGCGATCTGAACCGCGCGAAGCAGCTCGACGCCGTCCTCGCAGCGGTCGCGTCGCTGCCGGCGAGCGTGCGCGTGGCGCTCGTCGGGCGAACCATCCCCGACTTCGATGCCCACGCCGCGGTTCGAGCCGCGGCGCTCGGTGACCGGGCCATCCTCGCGGCGGACGTGCCGGACGACGAGTTCCTCGGCTGGATCGCGGCCGCCGACGTGGTCGTCGACTTGCGTCATCCGCACCGAGGCGAGGCGAGCGGATCGCTCGCGCGGGCGCTTCACGCCGGGCGACCAACCGTCGTGAGCGCGACCGGGACATACCTCGACCTGCCGGAACGCGCGGTCGCCACCGTGCCGGCGGGTCCCGTCGACCCCGCCGCGCTCGCGGCCGTCCTTGGTGAGTTGGCGCGCGATCCCGAGCGCCGGTCGCGCCTGTCTCGCGA
>JBKOWM010000056.1:0-60053 GCA_046724395.1 Actinomycetota bacterium | reverse complement strand
GTGTTAACCCGATCGTTGATCCTTGCTCCTGTATGGCGAGGGTGGAGCGACCGCCGGCGGGCGTCGAGCGCCGTGACCAACTCGAGCGCCTGTATCGACAGGAGGGCGCCAAGATGTGGCACGCCGTGCTCGCGTACGCGGGCGATCCGGAGGTTGCAAGCGACGCGGTGGCCGAGACATTCGCGCAGGCGCTTCGACGGGGAACAGACATCCGCGATCCTCGGGCCTGGGTCTGGCGGACGGTGTTCCGCGTCGCCGGCGGTCTTCTAAGCGATCGAGCTCGCACGGCGCCGCTCCCGACGGAGGGCTCGTACGAGATGGAAATGCCCGCGCGCGAGCTGATCGCCGCGCTCGCTCGGCTGACTTCGAAGCAGCGCGCCGCGATCGTGCTGCATCACGGCGCCGGGTTCACCATCCGAGACGTGGCGGCGACGATCGGTTCGACATCCGCTGCCGTGAAGGTTCACCTCGCTCGAGGGCGGCGGCGACTACGAGAGCTGCTCGAGGACGAAGATGCGTGATCTCGACGATCGATTTCGTTCCCTCTCGCATACGCCCGCCCCCGATCTGTGGCACGACGTGATCGAACGCGACCCGGCCAGGTCGGTCGCGGCGCCCGGCGGCCGCCGGGTTGTCGCGATCGTCGTGGCGCTGGCCATCTCGGTAACGGGGTTGGCCTCGGCCGTCTGGGTCTTCCGTGGCGTCGAGCCTCGTCGCCTGATCGCCGCGTCGGCGACCGGCCGCATCGCGTTCGCCGCGCCGGACGGCGGCACGTCGCAGATCTACTCGGTGGAACCGGACGGGACCGACGTCGTCCAAGTGACGCACGTCCACGATCCACTCGCGGCGTCCGACCCGGCATGGTCTCCGGATGGTTCGGAGATCGCGTACGTCGTGAAAGCCAGCGACACGGATCGGTCCGAGATCTGGGTATCGAGCGCCGACGGAACCAACCCTCATCCGGTCGTGCAGGAGGTTGGAGCCCGGGAGCCGTCGTGGTCTCCGGACGGAGCGCGGATCGCCTTTACGAACCGAGACGGGCAGATATGGATCACGCGATCGGACGGCATGGAGAAGCACGCCTTCACGTTGTGCGGGCCGCCCGAGTGCGTGGCCGACTCGTCGCCGGTGTGGTCGCCCGATGGCTCGCACATCGCATTCATCCGGAAAAGCGGCGCGGGGGCCCTCGTCCCGTTCTCGATCTTCGTCTGGCCAATGAAGCCCGACGACGGTGGAGCGGACGACATCGCGCTCGATGGAGCGACGTGGGCAAGCGATCTTGCCTGGTCGCCCGACGGCTCGGAGTTCGCGCTCGTTCGGTTGACGGATGAGGGGAGTTCACCTGGCATCTTCGTGATCGCCTCAGATGGTTCCACGGCACGAGGGCTGGCCGCACCGGCGGGCGCCCGGGCGCCCGCCTGGTCGCCGGATGGCCGGCTGATCGCGGTCAGCGCTCCGGGGGACGCCGGCGGTGCGGATGCGCTCTACGTCATCGACGCGGATGGCTCCGGCGTTCGGGAGATCCCGGATCTTCCATCGAATGCGTCGGATCCGAGCTGGCAGCCGGTCCTCGCCGCGGGCGTCTCACCGTCGAGCACGCCGCCGGCAGCGAAGAACGGGTCGATCTTTTTCCGGGTCGGCGGCGGAGATGGCGGAAGCTGGATCGACGCGATCGAACCGGACGGATCGGGCCGCAAGACCGTCTTCGACGGGGAGCCGACGAGGATCGCGCAGATCGCCGTGTTCTCAAGCTCCCGCTACGATCCATCGAGCGGACTCTGCCAGCCCGGAGCGGACTTCGCGTGCCCCACCGACATCTACGTGATCGAAGCCGACGGCTCCGACGTGAGCAGATTGACTGACGACGCTGCGCCCGAATACCAGCCTGCCTGGTCGCGGGATGGGACGAGGATTGCCTTCGTGCGCGTCGTGCGAGAACCAAGCGGAACGCTCGAAGCGGCGCGGATCTTCGCGATGTCTGCGACCGGCGCTCGTATCGTCGCAGTATCGAGCGGCGATGGTGGAGCGACTTCCAGCCGAGTTGGTCTCCGACGGCGATCTCATCGCGTTCGTCGGCGACGACGCCCTATGGTGATGCGACCGGACGGAACGGGCGTCCGAGTCCTCGCAACAGCGCCCGGCTACGGCGTTGCGGGCGATATCTCGTGGCGACCGACCGAACCTCATGAAAGCTCGTCGAAGATTCTGAGGTCGATTGCGCGGAACGCGTTCCACCTCGGCCAGCCAAGATACGAATTGGTCAGCGAGACGACGCCGACCTGCGTGTCCGGCCGAAAGAACATCCGTGTGCTGACGCCGAAGTCTCCGCCCGTATGGCCCATGCGGAAGTAGCCGTTGGGGGACGCCCCGTACCAGATCAGCCCTTGGTGCCACCAGGCGATGTCCGGAATCTGATTGTGGCGGATCTCGCGCACGGTGCTCCGCTCCAGGACGCGGACGCCGTCGAGCTCGCCGAAGCTCATGAACGCGGCGAGCCATCTCGCAAGGTGCACGGCGCTCGTCCGAAGCGCGCCGTCCGGGTAGTCGGGGTAGCCGTACTGGAAGAACGGCTCGAACGTGTCCGCGTCCTTGTCCAAGCGGTAGGGCATCGCGAGGTTCGACGTGGTGATGTCGGCCAGGCGAAACCCGGACTGGTCCATGCCGAGCGGCTCGAGGATCCGCCGCTTGCAGAGCTCGTTGAAGTCCTTGCGAGCGACGACCTCGGCGACGTAGGCCGCGAGCGCGACGGCGATGTTGCAGTACGCATACTGCTTTCCGGGACGCCGCTCGTAGAAGTTCGCTCCCTCTCGATACTCGGGTTCGCCAGGGACCAGGTACGAGCGAAGGAAATCTCCGAGCGTGATCGGCGAGTCGCCGTGGAAGTAGAGCGTCGGGTCGGAGTTCGGCCGCCCCCAGACGCGCCAGCGATCCCGGATCGCGGAGGTATGCGTGAGCAGCATCCGGGTCGTGATGGCGGCCCTGGGGGCGGCCGGGACGTGGACCTCGAAGGGCAGATAGTCGTTGACGTCCGCGTCGAGGTTCAGGTCGCCGTCCTCGACGACCGACATCACTCCCGCACATGTCACGGTCTTCGAGACCGAGGCGAGCATGAACACCGTGTCGGATGTGACACGGATGCCCCTCTCGATGTTGGCCCACCCGGTTCCGAACGACCAGGCGACCTCGTCGCCTCGCACGATCGCGACCGCGATCCCCGGCGTCATCGCCTCGCGACGTTGCCTTCGGACGAACTCCTCGAAGTCGAGCGCCGCCGCCTGGGCGCTTCGGATGAACGAGAACGGCGCGATCGCCGTCGTACCGGTCGCGACGGCGGCATGGCGTAGGAACTCACGACGAGACAGCCGGATGCCACGCAATGGGGTCGTCACGGGACGTCCCAGCGAACCCATGTAGCATCGGGCGCCCGGAACTCCCACCCACTGAGCGTCACGGCGCGATCGGGGTCGAGTCGCAGGTTCGGGAGGCGGTCGAGCAGGATCTCGAGCGACACACGCGCGAGGTGGCGCCCGAACCACGCGCCCAGGCAAAAGTGGTTGCCGGCGGCAAACGCCAGGTGCGCGCCGTCTTTGCGGTGGACGTCGAAACGGTCGGGATCGGGGAATCGCCTCGGGTCGCGGTTCGCGCTCGACAGCACCGCACCGATGAGCGCGCGTTCGGGCAGCTCCACGCCCGCGAGCTCGGTCATCCGCACGGTCTGACGGGTCGACGTTCCGACCGGTCCCGCCCAACGAAGCGTCTCCTCAACGGCTCGCTTGACCAAAGACGGTTCCGCTCGGACCTCCTCGAGCTGCTCGGGATGAGTGCCGAGCGCGTACACCGTCAGCGCGATGAGGTCGCGTGGCTCCTGCAGCCCTCCCGAGAGCATCAGCTTGGTGTTCGCCACGATCTCGTCGCGCGTCAGCGTTTTCTCGCCCGCACGACGAAGCATCCACGAGAGCACCGACCCGTCGGGCTCTCGCTGCAAGCGGTCGAGGACACCCTCGATTGCGGCTCCGAGCTCGGTGCTGGCGCGGTCGGCCGGCGCCTGCTTCTCGGGGTTTGCCTCGAAGTTGGCGAGCCCGGGCATGAGACCCTGGTTCCACCGCAGGATGTCCTCCCACGCGACCTCGTCCAGCCCAAGCATGAACTGGAGCGAGCGGACGGACATCGGATCGGCGAACTCGGTGAACAGATCGCACTCGCCGCGCGCCTCGAAACCATCGATCAGCTCGTGCGCGAGCTTGGGGATCATTCCCTGCGCTCGCTCCTCGACGTCGTGCGGCCGGAACGGCGGCTCGACCACCCGACGGATCCGCTGCTGCTCGGCGCCCTCCATCCCGAGCATGTTCACGCCCATCGTCCGGTTAAGGGTGGAGGGGTCGGTCGCCGCCGTGAAGACGTCCGGAGTGAGGTCGATGTGACGGACTTCGTGGAACCGCGTGACGAGCCAGAGTCGCACGGCGGGGACCCACGAGACCGGCTCCTCGTCGCGGAGGTGCGCGTACACGGGATACGGATCGCGCTCGAGCTCCTCGAGGGTGATCGTCTCGCCGACCGTCACGGGGGCGATCTTCGGCCACGACCGCCCACGCGGGCAAGCGCACGCGCATGGACGATGTGTCCTCGCGCGTCCTTCCCGAACGGACTCGGCAGCGGCTCGGTCGGCCGGCGCCGTCGGGTCCGAGCCCACGGCCGTCCCGGCGCGGGGATCGCGCCGAGCTGCACGGTCGTGCGATGCAGCGTCAGGAACGGGCCGAGCCGAGGATCTCGGCGAGGTCGTATCTCACGGGCTCCTGGAGCTGATCGTATGTGCACGAGCGCGGATCGCGGTCGGGCCGCCAGCGGACGAACTGCGTTGTGTGTCGGAACCGGTCGCCCTCCATGTGGTCGTAGCGGACCTCGACGACGCGCTCGGCGCGAAGCGGCACGAACATCAAGTCCTTGCCGGCGCTCCAGCGGCTGAACTCCGAGTGCCGGGGCGTCCGCGTCCCGGCCTCCTCCTCCGCCCAGTTCCACGGATGCCGTTCGAAGGTCGTCACGAGCGGTTGGAGCTCGGTGAAGAGCTTCCGGCGCTGCGCCATCGGGAACGCGCCGACGACGCCGACGTTCGCCAGGTCACCCTTCTCGTCGTAGAGCCCGAGCAACAGCGAGCCGACCGCCGTCTTGTCGGTCTTGTGCGCGCGATACCCGGCGACGACGCAGTCCGCCGTCCGCACATGCTTGATCTTGAACATCACGCGTTTGTCCGGCTGATACGCGATGTCGAGGGGCTTGGCGACGATGCCGTCGAGGCCCGCACCCTCGAACTCGTCGAACCACCGCTCGGCCCGTGCGTGGTCGGTCGTCGCAGGTGTGACGTGGATCGGTGATGTGGCATCGACCAGAGCGTCCTCGAGCGCTCGCCGACGCTCGACGAAGGGCGCGCGCATGAGATCGCGATCGTCGAGCGCCAGCACGTCGAACGCGATGAAGTGCGCCGGCGTCGTTTCCGAGAGCAGCTTCACGCGGCTCGCGGCCGGATGGATCCTCATCTGAAGTGTCTCGAACTCGAGCCGGCCGCCGTACGCGTCCGGCACGACGATCTCGCCGTCGACGACCGATCTCGCGGGCAGGTTCCGCTTGATCGCCTCGACGACTTCGGGGAAGTACCGGGTCATCGGCCGCTCGTTTCGGCTCCCGATCTCCACCTCGTCGCCGTCTCTGAACACGATCGAGCGGAAGCCGTCCCACTTCGGCTCGTAGCTGAACTCACCCTCGGGGATGGCGTCGACGGCCTTCGCGAGCATCGGTGAGACGGGCGGCATGACGGGGAGGCGCATCCGCGTATCTTGCCCGACGACGGGACTCACCACCCGCCTCCTTGGCCGACCTCCTCGGCCGACCTTCGTTCGGCTTCCTACATGGGGCTCATGATCTGGAAGTAGTTCCCGTCCGGATCCGCGAACGTGGCGATGAGCATCTTGCTCTCGTCGTCGGGACCGCCCGGGTTGTAGGGCTCCCGGACGACGGTTGCCCCGGCTCTCGACAGGCGATCGAACTCGCCCCCGACGTCGGGCGTCTCGAGGTTCCAGATGATCCTTCCGGGCTGGGGGTTCTTACCCTTCACCTCGTCGTGCGGGCCGACGGTCATCCACGCGCCGCCGAGGTTCCACGTGCTGTAGCCGTAGTCCTCGTCGGGATTGCCGAAGAGCTTCGTGTAGTACTCGACGAGCCCCTTGGGATCGTCTGACCCGATCAAAATGCCGCTGAGCTTCATCGTTCCCTCCTTCGACCCGTCTGAGCTCCCTCTCCCCGTTCCCCCTTTCTCCAGTCACACCCGACGACGGTACCGCGCGATGGCGAGCGGCGCGAAGACCGCGACGATGGCGGCCATCCAGACGACCGACTTGAGCAGCGGTATCGCGACCGGTCCGCCCAGCATCAGGCCGCGGGCGGCGTCGATGACCTGCGTCACCGGGTTGACGTTCGCGAATGTCTCGAGCCACCCCGGCATCGTCGACGTCGGGACGAACGCCGAGCTCGCGAACGTGAGCGGCAGGATGATCATGAACCCGAGCGTGTTCACGGATTCGGTGGTTCGCGAAGTGATGCCGATGAACGCCATCGGCCAGCACATCGTCAGCCCGAACGCCGTCACGAGCAGGAACGCGCCGACCGCACCCGCCGCCCCGCCCTGGAAGCGGAATCCGAGCAGCACCGAGACCCCGGTGATGATCAGGATGCTCCAGGCGATCCGCGCGCCGTCCGCGAGAATCCGGCCGCCGATCACCGACGAGCGTGCGATCGGCAGCGAACGGAACCGGTCGATGACCCCACGCTGGAAGTCGACGTTCAGCGCGATGGCCGTCGTGAACGGCAGGAACGCGACGGACTGGACCAGGATGCCCGGAAGGGCGAACTGCAGGTACGCGCGACTCGAACCTGCGATCGCACCGCCGAACACGTACACGAACAAGATCAGGAACATGAGCGGCTGGATCGACATCTCCACCAGCTGCTCGGGCGTCGCCTTGATATGCAGGAGGTTCCGGCGGGCGATCGTCAACGTGTTGCGGACGACGTCCGCCCGTCCCGTCGGCGCGTATGCCACGGCGCTCATCGGCTGCTCCTCTCGTGGTCTTCGTCGACGCCCGACTCTTCCTCCGCCAGGTGACCCGTGATGGCCAGGAAGACCTCGTCGAGACTCGGCCGCCGCAGGGACAGGTCGTCGATCGCGATGCCAGCGTCGTCGAGCAGGCGGACGGCGCGGCCAAGGGCCGACCGGTCGTGGATCCGGACCGAGGCGAGCTGTCCGTCCGTGTACGGCTCGTCCCCGTCGTGCGCGAGGCCGGCGAGGATCTTTTCCGTCGCCGGAAGGTCGGTGGGATCGGCCGGCTGGGCCTGCAGCACCTGGCCGCCGATGCGCGTCTTCAGCTGTGCCGGCGTCCCGGCGGCGATCACCCGGCCCCGATCGATCACGACGATCTCGTCGGTGAGCTTGTCCGCCTCCTCCAGGTACTGCGTCGTCAGCAGCACGGTCGTTCCCTCGGCGACGAGCCCGCGGATCATCCCCCACAGCTCGAGCCGGCTGCGCGGGTCGAGCCCGGTGGTCGGTTCGTCGAGGTACAGGAACCGCGGCCGCCCGACCAGGCTGGCCGCGAGATCGAGCCGGCGGCGCATCCCGCCCGAATAGGTCTTTACGTATTTGCCTGCCGCGTCGGACAGCTCGAATGAGTCGAGCAGATTGGTGGCGCGCCTTCGCGCCTCGGCGGCCGGCAGCCCGAGCAGCCGTCCGATCATGAACAGGTTGTCGCGGCCGGAGAGCAACTCGTCCACGGCCGCGTACTGTCCGGTCAGTCCGATCACGCCGCGAACCTTCTCGGGCTCGCGGTTGACGTCGTACCCACCGACCGAGGCCCGGCCGGCGTCCGGACGCAGCAGCGTCGACAGAATCCGGATGGCCGTGGTCTTGCCGGCGCCGTTCGGCCCGAGCAAGCCGAACACGGTTCCCTCCCGCGCGACCATGTCGATGCCGTCGAGCGCGCGAACCTTCCCCTTCCCGAACGTCTTGACGAGGCCCTCGGCCTCGATCGCGTAGCTCGCCATCGAACCTTCCCCCTTCTGGTTCTGCGTTCGACCGGGCGGGGCGCCCGAACTCATCGCAGATGGTTCGAACACGCAACCGCCCCCGATTCTGCCGCACAGAAGTGGTCATCATCTGACCGCTTTCATGCCATCCTGGAACTATGCGAGCCGACCGCCTGGTTGCCGAGCTCCTGATCTTGCAGGCGCGTGGCCGTGTAACGGCCGCCGAGCTCGCCGACGAGCTCGAGATCTCGGAGCGGACGGCCCGGCGCGACCTCGAGGCCCTGGCCATCGCCGGGATCCCGGTGTACGCGCAGGCGGGAAGGGGCGGCGGGTGGTCGCTCGTGGGCGGTGCGCGCACGGACCTGAGCGGCCTCACGGCGGCGGAGGCTCGAACGTTGTTCCTGGTGGCCGGCCCGTCGGCGTCGGCGACGCCGCAGGTGAAGGCCGCGCTGCGGAAGCTCGTCCGCGCCCTTCCCGAGCCGTTCCGGGCGACGGCCGAGGCTGCCGCGTCGGCCGTCGTGCTCGACCCGACGACGTGGGACCGAACGCACGTCCCCACTCCCGAGCACCTCGACGTGCTGCAGCAGGCGGTCGTCGACGGCGTTCAAGTCCGGCTCACCTACGCCGGCCGGGATCGACCCGTGTCGGCGCGGACGGTGCATCCCCTCGGGCTCGTCGCGAAGGCGTCCGTTTGGTATCTCGTCGCGGGCACCGACGCGGGGCTTCGGACGTTCCGCGTCGGTCGCATTCGCTCGGTCGAGCTAACCGATCGGTCGGTCGACCGGCCCGAGGGCTTCGACCTCGCCGAGACCTGGCGATCGATCGTGGACAAGCTCGACGAACGCCGCGAGTGGTTCCGCGCCGAGGGCCTTGCGAACGCTCAGGCCGTGCCGTGGCTGCACGCCACGTTCGGCAAACGGATCACCGTCGGTGAGCGGAGTGACGGACGCGTCCGGATCGAGCTGCGCAGCTGGTCGGCGCGGACGCTGGCGTCGGAGCTGGCCGCGTTCGCCGCACTCGTGGAGGTCGTCCGTCCGCACGACGTTCGCGCCGAGCTCGCGCGAATCGGCAACGACCTGTTGGCTCTGTACGCGGGAGATCCGTCGAGCGCGTCGAGCACCGTGGACGGAGCGGCCGGAGCATCGGGTCGGACGCGCTCGCCAGCGTAGACTCGCGCGATGCGAATCGGGCTGGTGCTCCCGTTGGAGCGCGCCGCGACAGAAGGGTCTCCACCGCCGGCGATGGCAATCGCCGAGCAGGCAGAGGAGATCGGGCTCGACTCGGTGTGGGCCTACGACCACTTCTTCTCGAACATGCCGGGCCAGGCGCCGAGGATGCCGGTGCACGAAGCCTGGACGGTCGTTTCGGCCGTTGCGGCGCGAACGAGCCGCGTGGAGATCGGGCAGCTCGTGATGTGCGCCGCGTACCGCCCACCCGGGCTGCTGGCGAAGATGGCCGCCACGGCGGATGCGGTGAGCGGTGCGCGCATCACGCTCGGCCTCGGTGCGGGATGGCACTTCGAGGAGTACCGCGCGTTCGGATACCCGTTCGATCGCCGTGTGGAGCGCTTCGAAGAATCGCTGCGCGTGATCGTCCCGCTCGTGCGTGGAGAGACGGTGACGTTCCACGGCGAGTATCACAGCGCCGAGGACGCGGTGCTGATGCCGCTTCAGCGCTCTATCCCGATCCTTATTGCCGCGTTCGGATCGCGGATGCTTCGGCTCACCGCCCGCTATGCGGACGCGTGGAACACGGCGTGGTACGGACTGCCGGACGACAACTTGCGAAAGGCGCTCGACGACCTCGACGCCGCGCTCGAGGCCGAGGAACGCGATCCTTCTTCGCTTCGGCGCACGATCGGAATCGACGCACGCGAGCCGGAGACGAACGAGGGCGAGGGCGGTGTCCTCGTCCAGGAGCTTCCTCGCGTGTTCGACGCCTATGCGGCGCTCGGCGTCGACGATGTGATCCTCGGGTTCGAGGCGGCCTCCGATCGAACGGTCGAGCGGGTCGCTCGCTCGCTCGCCGAACGATAGGCGCGGCCGTGTTTCCCGGGGTTGGAGTGGGTACGCGTCGAGCGTGCGACTCATCGGCGCGCTGTACGAGTGGCTGCTCTTCGTGCACATCGTCGCGGCGATGATCTGGGTCGGCGCCGTCGCCGTAATGAACGTGCAGGCAACGCTCCTGCTTCGGCAGTCGGAGGTGGCCGATGTCCGGCGCTTCACGCGGCTGCTGCGCACGCTCGGGCTGATTCTCCTGATGCCGGCCGTCGTGGTGCTGCTCGCGTTCGGCATCTGGCTGGTGTTCGACGGAGGCTGGGAGTTCGAGCAGACCTGGGTCTGGCTCGGCATCGCACTGTTCGCCTTCGCGTTCATCGTCGGCGCCGCGTTTCAGTCGCGCGCCGCCGTCGCCGCCGAGCGCGCAGCAAGCGCGGGCGATCACGACACCGCCGTTGCGCAGCTGCGGCGGTGGGCGAGGGGGATGCGTCTCATCGGCCTCCTGCTCGTCGTCGCCACATGGGACATGGTCGTGAAGCCCGGGATCTGATCCGTCGGCTCGGCCTCGGCGCGTCGTTATGATCGCGCCCAGGAGGACGTCGATGGCTCATCGATTCGAACTTCCACAGGAGGCCGAGGTCGCGGCGTCTCCCGAGCGTGTTTGGGAGGCCATCGCGACCGGCCGCGGCTGGGATTCGTGGTTCATGGGCCGCAACGACATCGAGCCCCGACGCGGCGGCACCGCCCGCTTCAGCATCGGCGACTGGACGCAGACGTCCACGATCAAGACATGGGACCCACCGCGCCGATTCGAGACTCTCAGCTCGCCCGCCGCCGATGGCTCCCTCCATCGGTTCGATTACAGGCTCGAACCCGTCGAAGGCGACTCGACACGGATCCGGTACGTCCACTCGGGCATGCTTGGCGATGACTGGGAGGCCGAATACGAGGGCATGAGCGAGGGTGACCCGATGTACTTCCGGAAGCTGCTCGCGTACATCGCGCACTTCTCGGGCCGCTTCGCAACTCCGG
Organism: Actinomycetota bacterium; assembly: GCA_046724395.1. Taxonomy (GTDB): domain Bacteria; phylum Actinomycetota; class UBA4738; order UBA4738; family HRBIN12; genus DATAEU01. The sequence continues at coordinate 48,957 of JBKOWM010000056.1, read as the reverse complement.
TCGACGCTTCGGGCCCGCGCGTCGACGGCGACAAGGAACGGATCATGGCGACGTTCCGGCAGGGCTTGGGGCTTGGGGGAACCGTCGCCAAGGGTGATGTGGTTCGTCTCGCGCCGCAGGGCGTGGGTCCGATCGACGGAGTGGTCGACGAGGTCTCACCCAGCTTTCTCGGCGTTCGCACCGACGACGCGCTGTACCGATTCATCCGGGGGTTCGAAGGCACCGTCATGGTCGGTCATCACCTGTTCGCCGACGGCGTGGACCAGCGCCGCGCCGAGGATGAATGGCGCGCCTGGCTCGTCCGCGTCTTCGGTCCGTGACGACGGCCGCCGACGCGGATCGCGAGGCCGAGCGGAATCGAGCGGCGAGGCTGCTGAGCACGCATGCGCCTCCCGACTGGGAGGAGCGCTTCGACCGGAACCGACTTCTCGACGCTGTTATCGACGGTGAGCCGATCGAGGTGTTCGTCATGGCCGCCGACATCCGCGAATCGACGATGCTCATGAAGGAGGCGATCCGGTTCGAGCGCTTCGCGCTCGTGATGGACAAGTTCGTGAGCGCGGTCCGCCGGGGAATCCAGGGCTCGGGGGGGTGGTTCGACAAGTTCCTCGGCGACGGCTTCCTCGCCTACTGGGTTCTGCAGCCGGGCACGCCCGAGGAAACGCAGGCGCGGTTCGTGCAGACGGCCGGCAACCTCGTCCACACCGCGCATAGCCTCGTGAGACTGTTCCACTCCCGAGTGCTCGAGGACTTCCGGGCGAACTCGCGAAACCTCTCGGCGGGCGTCGGCCTGTCCATCGGCCTCGATGCCGGCCCCGGATACGTGGTCAAGATCGCCGACGAGCTCACCATCGTCGGGCCGCCGGTCGTCGGGGCCGTGCGGATGGTGACCGCCGCCGCGCGCCCGCAGGAGATCGTGGCGAACGTGTACCTCGGCCGGCGTCTCCACGACGAGCAGGACGGCGCCTTCGAGGAGCTCGCGATGAAGGCGACGCGCGAGGCGCGGCCGACGAAGGAGTACCCGAAGGGGCAGGAGGTGTACGTGCTCACGTTCGAGGCGACCGACGACACGGACCCGGACGGCGAAAGCGGCGCCACCCGCGCGCCGGAACCACCCGATGCGTGACCCCGCCGGCGCGCGTCGCCGCCTCAGTCGAGCCGCGCCGCGCGCACCGATGGCCCGTTCTCGACATCGGATCGGCGGAGCCGCCGCTGAACCAGAGCCGTCTCCTGGTTGTGGGATTCTCGTCGCTATCGAGCGCTCGCCGCAGCACCGCCGTCCTAGGCAAGGGCAAGGTGATCCGCGTGGGCGGACAGATAGTCGTCGAGGATGCCCTTTGCCATCGGGTACGAGCCGACGAGCGGGTGAACGAGCAAAGCGCGAAGCGCGGCTCCGTAGGACCCCTCGACCGCCGCCTGGACGGTCAGACGCTCGTACGCCTTGATCGGTTCGATCAGGGCCATCGCCACGTCGGGGAGCCTTCCCTGCGGGAGAGGAGACGCGCCCGTTTCGTCGACGAGGCTCGTGACCTCGACGACGTCGTCGCCGGAAAGTCCGTCGATCGCTCCGCGATTCGGCGTGTTCACGATCAGAGGGATCCGCATCCGCCGAACGGCTGCCACGATCACGGCCGTCGCGAGCCCCTCGTACCCGTCGCCCTCGAACATCTCGACCGGATCCGCGGACTCGTCGTCATCGACGCGAACGACCTCGCCACGCTCGCGCGCGAAGTATGTCGCGTGGCGCGCGTCCATCGCTCGCTCCCAGGCCTCTCGGGCGCCCTCGAGGTCTCCCGCGGCAACGCGCTCGCGCAGCACCGGCCACAGCTGCTCGTTCAGCTCGAGAATCTGCTCGCCGCGCGTCCCGTGCGAACGAATCACGTTCTCGATGGCGCGGTCTCGGTAGTAGTAGAAGTAGAGGTATTCCATCGGAAGCATCCCGAGCGAGCGCACGAGCTCCGCGTCGAACAAACGCCAGGAGTCGTCCTGGACGCGAAGCTCCTCGTAACGGTCCAAGAGCTCGGGCATCCGGTCGCGCCCATCCGTTCGAACCCGGTGGATCCATCCGGCGTGGTTTAGCCCGGCGTAGTCGACCTGGACGTCGTCGCCGGGAACCCCGAGCAGCTGCGCGACACTGCGCTTCATGTCGATGGGTCCGTCGCACACGCCCACGACGCGGATCGACGAGTGATCGCTCAGGGCCTGGAGAATGATCCCGACGGGGTTCGTGAAGTTGACGAGCATCGCTCCGGGAGCGACCTCCTCGATGAGCTTGGCGTACGCAAGCATGGCCGGGATCGTGCGCAGCGCCATCGCGAAGCCACCGGGGCCCGTGGTCTCCTGCCCGAGCACGCCGTGCTTCAGCGCGATCTGCTCGTCGAGCGCCCGCGCCCGCTCCTGACCGACCCGGATCGCACTGAACACGAACCGCGACCCCTCGAGGGCCACCCGCGGCTCGGACGCTTTGGACACGTTGAAGGCGGCGTCCCATGAACGAACCAGATGGCCACCGAGCGCCGCCATCGTCTCCAGTCGCTCGTCGTCGATGTCGTACAGCGCGACCTCCGACAGGCCCAGCTCCGTCGCATGCTCGGCGAGCCCGTGCAGCACGAACGGCGTTCGCACGCCGGTGCCGAGGAGCGTCATCTTCATGTTGCCTCTCCGTCGTTGGTGCGAGCGGGCCAGGCGTCGCGGTCGGCGACGACCACGAGCGAGCGCGCTCGCAAAAGGTATGAGGCGGGAACATCCGGTGTCATGGACCCCGAGAGCGCTCGCTCGAGGATGGCGCGCTTTCCGGCGCCGGACACGAGCAGGATGATCGCCCCCGCCTCGAGGATCGGGCCGAGACCGACCGTGACGGCTCGACGCGGGAGATCCCCGCTTTCGCCCCAATACCCGGCGCTCGAGGCGAGGCTGGTCGCCGACAGGGTCACCACCCGTGACGGCGCCGATGGGTCGCAGGGTGGTTCGTTGAAGCCGAGGTGTCCGTTCTCGCCGATTCCAAGGATCGCGAGGTCGTACCCTCCGGCCACGCGGACGCGCCGGTCGTGCTCTGCCAGGGACGCGGACCCATCCACACCGGCGACAGGGAGCGTGACGAACCGGTCGTCGTCGAGGCCGAGCGGGTGCACGAAGGCCTCGCGCGCCCATCGTCCGAGGGAGCGGTGGTCATCGGGCTCGAGCCCGACGTACTCATCGAGTTGGAACGCCGTGATCTCGGACACGTCGAGCGCACCCGCCTCGACCATTCCGGCGAGGACTTGGTAGGTCCCGATCGGTGTTCGACCGGTCGCGACGAGGATCCGCGCGTGCGGTTTGGATCGAATGTGCTGCGCGACGACCTCGGCGCTTATCCGACTGAGATCGTCGTAATCGTCGGTCCGGCGGAGGTCGACGGCACTCACGACAACGCGTCTACGTCGGCGGCTTTCTCCGCGCGAACGAGCGTCGCGCGGAACCGATAGCGATCGCCGCGGTACCGCATCTCACACGACTCGATCACGTGACCGGTCGCGTCCTCGGTCACCTGCTGGCACCGGAGCAGCGGCATGCCGATCTGAAGATCGAGGCCTTCCGCGTCGCGACCGTCTGCCGCAATCGCCTCGACCGCGAAGCGCGCCCGCGTCGGTCGCAGCCCGTATCGCTCCTCGAGGATCACGTAGAGCGAGGCCGACGTGAAGTCGACCTCCTCGATGCGTGGGGCGAGCGCTCGCGGGACGATGCTGCGATCGATCAGGATCGGGATGTCGTCCATCGACCTCAGCCGCTCGAGCTCGAAGAGCTCCGCGCCCGGCGCGATACGGAGGACATCGGACTCGTCGAGCGTCGCGCCGCGGACGCGGGCGGCGAGGACGCGGGAGGAGGATCTCAGACCGCGGGCGGCCGCCATCTCCGAGAAGCTCATCAACTCGTTGGGCGGCTCACCGACGCGCGGACCCGCGACGGTCCAGCCGCGCCCGTCACGCGCCAGCACGCCGGCCGCCTCCAACTCGCGGACCGCACGGCGAAGCGTCACCCGGCTGACGCCGAAATGCGCCGCGAGTGCCCGCTCCGGCGGGAGAAGCCAACCGGGCGGCCGTCGGTCTCGCGTCAGCTCGGCGGAGAGCGCCGAGCCGACCTGTTGGTAGCGCCGCTGGAGTCGATCGAGCGGCATAGCCGCATTCGCCGTCGACACGCGGCCGATCATAGACCAAAGATCGACCGAACAGAACCGACTTGGGACCGCGGTCTTGACCCGACAACGTAGTCCTCCTAGAGTCACGGGCCGTGGCTCGAGGGCGTAGCACCGCTCCGCCGGTCTCGCTGCTGGTGGCGAGCGCGGCCGCGGTCGCGCTGCTGGCGGGGGCCTGTACGCCAGGCGGCACCGTCGAGCAGCCCTCCGCTCCGGCTGCGCCCGCCAGTACGGGCGTGCCGGACACCGGACCGATCACGCTCACCGTTTGGGATCAGGAATCCGGGCAGGTCAGCAGGATCTGGGACCGGCTCAACGACGAGTTTGAGCAGCGGTACCCGAACGTGACGATCAAGCGCGTCAAGCGCGACTTCGGAGAGTTGAAGACGTTGCTCCGACTCGCGTTGTCCGGACCCCATCCGCCTGACATCGTCGAGGTGAACCAGGGATGGCCCGACATGGGGCAGCTTGTCAAGGCGGGGCTGCTGCTGCCGCTGAACAATTACGCGGCTGCCTACGGTTGGAACGACCGTGTCTCTCAAAACGTGCTTTCCGTGAGCACTTGGACGCCGGACGGCAAGCAGTTCGGTACCGGGAACCTGTACGGCTACACCACGATGGGCGAGATCATCGGTGTGTACTACAACAGGCAGCGCCTCGACGAGCTGGGCCTCAACGTGCCGACGACGCTCGCCGACTTCGAGCGCGACCTCACCGTCGCACGGCGTGCCGGCAAGATTCCGATCATGTTCGGCAACAACGATGCCTTCCCGGGGATCCACGAGTACGCCGTCATCCAGGACCGGACGGCGTCGGTGGCCGAGCTGAGCGGCCTCGTCTTCGGCAGCGAGGGAGCCGACACGTCGTTCGATACTCCCGGCAATCTGCAGGCGGCGACGATGCTGCGGGACTGGGCGGACAACGGGTTCTTCACGCCGGGCTTCGGCGGCGAGGGCTATCAGTCGGTCGTGAACGACTTCGCCAAGGGTCAAGGCGTCTTCATGATCACCGGCAACTGGATCGTTGGTGATCTCGGTCCGGACAACACCGACTTTGGGTTCTTCGTCCTGCCGCCGCTGCAGGAGGGAGACGCACCGGTGTCCACGGGCGGTGCCGGATTCCCGCTGTCGATCACCGCCGGCTCCACGAATCCCGATGCGGCCGCCGCGTACATCGACTGGATGACGAGCGACCACGCGAGCGATCTGCTGCTCGACACCGGCCAGATCCCGTTGCACACGGGCGCCACGACGTCCTCCGTCGAGCCGGGCAGCGTCCTGGCCGACGTCATCGACGCGGCGAGGGCCGTGAGCGAGTCCAACGGCGTCGTTCCGTATCTGGACTGGGCCACGCCGACGTTCTACGACACGTTGACGGCGGCGATCCAGGAGCTCATGGCCGCCCAGATCACGCCGAAGGAGTTCGTCGAGAAGGTCGAGCAGGACTACCGCGACTTCCAAATCTCTCGGTCCTGATGCCGGCCACGCAAGAGGCGCTCGGCTCGACGGCGGCCGCGGCCCGGCGGGCATTCGGCAGGCGCACGGCGCGCGAGCGTCTGCCGGGCGAGGGTCGGCGGATCGGATACCTGTACGTCGCCCCGGCGTTCCTGCTGTACGCGGCGTTCAACCTCTGGCCCCTCGCGCAGGGCGTGAACATCTCCTTCTACGAGTGGGACGGCATCTCGCCCGGCACGTGGGTGGGTCTGGCGAACTACACGGAGTTCTTCACCGATCCCGACATCCGCGGCGGCTACGTCCATGTGCTCGTCCTCGTGTTCTTCTATGCCTTCCTGCCGATCGTCATCGGCCTGTTTCTCGCCGCGGTCATGTCGCGTATCCGCATCCGCGGCCTGACAGTGTTCCGCGTCCTCCTCTTCCTGCCGCTCGTCATCACCGACGTCGTGACCGCCGTCGCGTGGGTATGGGTCTACGACACGAGCGGCCCGATCAACACGCTGCTGCGGGGAATCGGGCTCGGTGGACTCATCCCCTCCCAGGGATGGCTTGGCGACTTCACGACGGCGCTTCCGGCGGTGGGGGTTTTTGGCCTGTGGGGGCAGTTCGGCTTCTGTCTGATCCTGTTCCTTGCTGGCGTCATGAAGATCCCGGAAAGCCTGTACGAAGCGGCCCGGGTGGACGGGGCGAACGCGATTCGCGAGTTCTTCGCCGTAACGTTGCCCGGACTTCGGTACGAGCTGCAGGTAGTGCTGGTGCTCACGGTGATCGGCACGCTCGGGACGTTCGACGAGGTGTACGTCCTCACGAACGGCGGGCCGGGAACGGCGACGACGGTACCGGCGTATCTCATCTGGACGCGGATGTTCCGGACGGGAGAGGTCGGCTCAGCGGCCGCGCTCGGGATCGTCCTCATGCTGATCATCTTCGCGGTCACCTACGCGATCAATCGCGTCATGGAGCGAGGCATCGAGTCGTGACGACGGTCACGCGGCGTCAGGTGACGTTCAACTATGCCCTACTGATCGCCGTGACCGCCGTCGCCGTCTATCCACTGGTGGGCGTGTTCCTGGCGAGCCTCTACCCGGCCGGCCCGGCGAGCGCACCGTCGGGCTTCGGGCTCCCGCCGAGCTTCGCGTGGCACAACTACGTGAAGGCGTGGCAGGTCGGTGGCTTCGGCGCGAGCTTCACGACGAGCGCGATCATCGCGATCGTGATGGTGCCGGCCTCCGTCGTGCTCTCGATCCTCGCCGGGTACGCGTTCGCGACGATGAGGTTCAAGGGCGCGCGGGCGTTCTTCTACCTGTTCATCCTGGGGCTGATCATCCCGACTGAGGCGACCATCGTCCCGCTCTTCTACGACGTCCGGGCGATGGGGCTGCTCAACACGTATTGGGCGCTGATCCTGCTCGAGACCTCGGGCGAGCTCGCGTTCGGCGTCTTCTGGATGCGCGCGGCGTTCCTGTCGGCACCGCCGTCTCTCCTCGAGGCCGCCCGCATCGACGGAGCTCGCAGCTGGCAGGCTCTCTGGAGGATCATGGTGCCGTTCGCACGCCCGGCCATCTTCACGCTGGCCGTCCTCGCGTTCGCCGACAGCTGGAACGAGTTCTTCCTCGCGCTCGTGTTCACGACGGATCGCGTGACGGCCCCGTTCGGCCTCGCCAGCTTCCAGGGGCGATACACGACGAACATCCCGCTCGTCGCCGCGGGCGCGGTCATCGTCGCCGTCCCGATCCTCGTCGTCTTCGTGATCTTCCAGCGTCAGTTCATGCGCGGCATGCTGACGGGCGCCGTGAAGGGCTGAACATGGCGCGCCTCGCGTTCGAGGGCGTGACGAAGCGGTTCGGCGAGGTCGTGGCCCTGCGCGAGTTCAGCCTGGACGTCATCGACGGCGAGTTCGTCGTGCTCGTCGGCCCCTCGGGATCGGGCAAGACGACGGCGCTTCGCCTCCTCGCCGGCCTCGAGAGCGTGACCGAGGGAACGGTCCGGATCGCAGATCGAGTCGTCAACCGCTTGGCGCCGCGTGATCGCGACATCGCCATGGTGTTCCAGGATTACGCCCTCTACCCGCAGATGACCGTCTTTGACAACCTCGCCTTCGGGCTGAAGATGCGCAAGATGCAGCGGGCTGAGATCGATCGCCGGGTTCGGTTCGCGGCGGAGATGCTGGGCATCGGCGGCCTGCTCCATCGAAAGCCGGGAGCGCTCTCCGGCGGCCAGCGTCAGCGGGTCGCGCTCGGGCGCGCCATCGTGCGGGAGCCTGCCGTCTTCCTGATGGACGAGCCGCTTTCGAACCTCGACGCGAAGCTTCGTGTTCAGACGCGCAGCGAGATCAAGCGAGTCCAGCAGACCATCGGCACGACCACGGTGTACGTCACCCACGATCAGGTGGAGGCGATGACCATGGGCGACCGCATCGCCGTCATGAGCGAGGGGGTTTTGGCGCAGGTCGGCTTGCCCGTGGACCTGTACGAGCGCCCGAGCAGCGTATTCGTCGCCGGCTTCATCGGGAGTCCTTCGATGAGCTTTGCGAAGGTGCATGTCAATGCCGCCGCAGCCTCGCTGCGGCTTTCCAGCGGGCCCTTCGCCGTCTCGGTGCCGATGCCGGACACGTCCGTCCCGTCGGAAGCCATCGTCGGTGTGCGACCCGAGCACACCCATCTGTGGAACGAGCGCAACGGGCTCGTCGGGCCCGTCGAGGCCGATGTGGAATTCGTCGAGATGCTCGGGCGCGAGTCGCTCGTCGGCGTCCGCGCCGCGCCGGACGTCCGGATCACGGCCTTCACCGTCCCCGACACCGGCGTGCGCGCGGGAGACCGCATCCGCCTCGGGTTCGAACGTGGCTCGCTGTATCTGTTCGACGCCCACACGGAAGCGGCGCTCGGCCGTTGGTAACGAAAGGATCGCCGTCCGGTGCGTCTTCCACAAGTGGCGCTGAGAGCCGAGCGCCGGCGCTCAGACGACGGGCGTGACCTGACTCGTGCACTCGGGGCAGCGTTTGGCCGCCTTCGGGATCTGCACCGTGCACTGGGGGCACGATCGCGTTGTCGGATCCGCTTTGTCGCGGAAGCGGTTGTAGGCCTTCACGATCAGGAACAGGGCGAATGCGACGATCAGAAAGTTCACGAGCGCGGTCAGAAGGGCGCCGTACGGGATCGGCGTGTCGCCGATGTAGAACCTCAGCCGATTGAACGTGAGATCGGCTCCGAACATCGCTCCGATCAGACTGAGGATCACGTTGGAGAACGCCGTGACGACACCCGCGAACGCGACGCCCAGGATGAACGCGACGGCGAGCTCGATGAGGTTTCCTCTGGCGATGAACTCCCGGAACTCCCGCAGCACGTCTTCCTCCCTCTCCGGACGAGGGACCGACCCTACCCAAGTGGATCGACGGGCACGCGCCGCCCGGGCGTCGCGATGATCGCCCGGAGCCGGGCGTGGGTGATCCCCACATCGGTCCGGCGCCGCACGGGTTGGGCGACCGTCGGTGTCGAAAGCGGTCGTCGCCGTTCGTCGGTAGGGTGAAGGTGGCCGCCTGGGTCGCCGGGAGGAAGGAGCCAGCCGTGAAGTACGCGCTGCTGATCTACGACGACCCGAGCGCCGTCGAGCGAGCGGGGCAGGGGCTGATGCAGGAATACGACAAGTTCGCGAACGGACTCGTCGAGCATGGCCAGATGCGGGGCGGCGAGCAACTGTCGACAGCGGTGACGACGCTTCGGTCCGACAGCGGAAAGACGATCGTCGCCGACGGTCCCTTCGCGGAGACCAAGGAGCAGCTCGGCGGGTTCTTCCTGGTGGAGTGCGACTCGCTCGACGAGGCTCTCCAGACCGCCGGCAGGATCCCGTCGCTTCGTATCGGCGGCAAGGTCGAGGTACGTCCCGTCATCGGGGACGACGAGCCGCACGAGGGGCATCGGTAGCGCAACGGCCGGCCGACCTCGTCGACCGCCTATTCCGACGAGAGTCGGCCCGAGCGGTCGCGACCATCGCGCGCGCGGTCGGAGACATCGACCTCGCCGAGGAGGCTGTGCAGGAGGCGTTCGCCGTCGCGCTCGAGCGGTGGCCCGCCCACGGCACGCCGGACAATCCGGGCGCGTGGATCACGACGACGGCGCGAAACCGCGCCATCGACCGCCTGCGTCGTGATCGGCGCTACGCCGGGAAGCTCGCGGTTCTCGAGGCCGACGCACGACGAGACGCGGGTGAGGTCGCGACCGGCGGGCCGGGGAGGGGAACCACGGTCGAGCGGCATGCGATGGACGACTACCCGGACGACCGACTGGCGCTGATGTTCGCCTGCTGCCACCCGGCGCTGGCGCGCGAGGCTCAGGTCGCGCTCACGCTCCGGACGCTCGGGGGCCTCACGACGCGAGAGATCGCTCGCGCGTTCCTCGAGCCCGAACCAACCGTGGCACAGCGGCTGTCGCGCGCCAAACGCAAGATCCGCGAGGCCGCGATCCCGATCGCCGTCCCACCGGCCGACGCCCTTAGCGAGCGCGTCGTTGTCGCGCTCGCGGCCTTGTATTTCGTCTTCAACGAGGGCTATCTCTCGACGAGTGCGGAGACGCTGACGCGCGCCGATCTCGCAACCGAGGCGATCCGGCTGGCGCGAATGCTCACAGAGCTGCTGCCGGGCGAGCCCGAGGCAATCGGTCTGCTGGCGCTCATGCTGCTCCACGACTCGCGCAGGTCGGCACGAACCAACGCGACCGGCGAGATGGTGTTGCTCGCCGATCAAGACCGGTCTTTGTGGGACAGGGGGGAGATCGACGAGGGGCTCGCGATGCTGACGAGCGCGCTGACGCTCGGCAGACCCGGGCCGTACCAGGTCCAGGCGGCGATCGCGGCCGTTCACGCCGAAGCACACACGGCGGACGAGACCGACTGGGGCGAGATCGTCGCGCTGTACGACAGGCTGCTCGCCCTCGCGCCATCCCCGGTCGTCGCTCTGAACCGCGCGGCCGCCGTTTCGATGCGCGACGGACCGCACGCGGGTCTTCGGCTCGTGGACGAGCTGGCCGCGGACCCGCGGCTCCGCCGCTATCACCTGCTGCACTCGACGCGGGCGGCGATGCTCGATCGTGCGGGCGATCGCGCGGCCGCGGCGCAAGCGTTCCGCCGGGCGCTGGCGCTCGCGACGAACCCGGTGGATCGGCGGTTTCTGCAGCGCCGGCTGGAGGAGGTGACGTCGTGACCCGACGTGTTCGACCGCCAGGCCGTTACGCTCGCTTCGCCGCTGATGACCACGCAAGGAGGACGGATCGATGGCCGAACGCCGGGACTGGAACCAGAGCGTGATCGAGGAATTCCGCGCGAACGGCGGACGCGTCGCCGCGTTCGCGCGGCAGCCGCTGCTGCTGCTCCACCACCGTGGCGCAAGGACGGGCATCGAGCGCGTCAATCCGCTGGCGTACCTCGGGCTCGATGAGGGGTACGCCATCTTCGGCTCGAAGGGGGGCGCGCCGACGAACCCCGACTGGGTCTACAACGTGCTCGCGAATCCGGATGCGACCATCGAGGTCGGGACCGAGACGGTTCCCGTGCGCGCCCATCTGGCGACAGGAGCGGAGCGGGACGCGATCTGGCAGGAGCAAAAGCGGCGCAATCACGCCTTTGCCGAATATGAGCAGAGGACCAAGCGCGAGATCCCCGTCATCGTGCTGGAGCGGGCGGCGTAGACGCGGCCGGCGGGCGGGCGTTGTGAGGCGGCCGGTGTAAGGCGGCCGGCGGGCGTTACTCGGTCCGGCTGAACTCGGCGATCGCGACGCCCAGAAGGGCGAGCCCGATGCCGACGACGACCAAGAGCTCGAGCAGGATCGGCATCGTCCACGATCCCCACGTCACGCCGGGGCTGAGGGTGTGGACCGTCGCGGCGGAGACGTCCAGGCGCTCGAAGACGGCGCGACGCATCGGATCGACGGCGTATGTGAGCGGGTTGATTCGCGTGAGCGTGTGGAGCCACGCAGGCAGGTTGGAGAGCGGAAACATCGCGCCGGAGAGGAACAGCATCGGGAGCAGGAACAGTTGCGTTGTCGACATGAACGTCTGAATCTGCTTCGTCCGCCCGGCGAAGATCAGGCCGACGGAGGTGAGCACGAACGACAGCAGGAACAGCTCGAGGACGAGCGTCGCCATCAGCACGGGGCTGTAGGGGACTCCCACAGCCCCCGCGAGCGCGAGGATGACGAGGCCGGGAATCGTGGCGACGCACGCGCCGCCGAGCGCCTTCCCGATCATGATGGCGGCCCGGCTCACCGGCGCGACGAGCATTTCGCGAAGGAACCCGAACTCGCGGTCCCAGACGAGCGAGGCCGCCGAGAACAGAGCGGTGAACATGGTCGACATCGCCAGCACTCCGGGGAACAGGAACGTCCGCAGGGACAACCCCCCTGTCCCGGCGGAGACGAGGCTCGACAGACCCGTCCCGAGGACGAACAGGAACAGCACGGGCTGCAGCAAAGAGACGATGAGTCGCGATCGGTCCTGCCAGAACCGGAGCATCTCGCGCTCCCACACGATCCGCACCCCCCGGAGGTCGTGGACGATAGCGCGTCGCGCGACGGAGACCCGCGCCTGCTGCGATTGGGGGTCCCGTCGTTGGACGGCCTCGGTCGCCATGTTCATCGCCTCCCGCGCCAGGCCCTCGCCATCGCCTTGAGAGGATTCACGGCCTCGGCATCGCGGATGGTCTTGCCGGTGTAGGACATGAACACGTCGTCCAGCGTTGGACGCGAGACGCGAACCGATGCGATCGTGACCCCGAGGTCGGCGAACAACCTTGGGACGAACTGCTCGCCCGATTCAACGGCGAAGGTGACGGATCCCTCGTGGATGCTCGCGTCGATCGCGAACCGGTCACGCAGCCTCGCGATCGCGGTGGCGTCGTCTGTCGTCTGGATCTGTACGCGGTCCTTGCCGATGCTCGCCTTGAGCGCCTCGGGTGTATCGAGGGCGACGATCCGGCCGTTGTCGATGATCGCGATGCGGTCGCAGTTCTCAGCCTCGTCCATGTAATGCGTCGTGAGGAAGATCGTGATGTCCTCGCGACGCTTCAACTCGTTGATGTAGGTCCAGATGTGCGATCGCGTCTGCGGGTCGAGGCCGATCGTCGGCTCGTCGAGGAACAGGACGCGCGGATAGTGCACCAGCCCACGGGCGATCTCGAGCCGTCGCATCATGCCGCCGGAATACTCGAGGACCTTGCTGTCCTTGCGATCCCAAAGCCCAACGATCTCCAGGACCTGCCGGATGCGTTCGTCGACCTCGTCGCGCGGAACGCCGTAGAGCTCGGCGTGGAAGCGGAGGTTGCGCTCCGCGGAGAGGTACGAGTCGAGCGTGGTGTCCTGGAAGACCAGCCCGATGCTGCGCCGCACCGCGTCGCGCTGCCGAACGACGTCGAACCCGGCGACCGTGGCGGTCCCTTCGCTCGGACGGATCAGGGTGCAGAGCATGTTGATGGTCGTCGTCTTTCCCGCGCCGTTGGGTCCGAGGAATCCGAACGTCTCGCCACGGTGAACCTCGAGATCGACCCCGGCGACGGCCTCGATCTGACCGAATCGCTTGCGAAGCCCGTCGGCCTCGATGACGGCTTCATCGGCGACGGCCGTCGCACCGCTGGCGTCGGGATCGTTGGCATGGTAAATCATGGGCCCAGTCAACGATAGGATCGCGTCCGATGGACGTCAATGGCGGCGCGGGTCGGCGTCGTAGGGCTCGCTCGCCTTCGAGCGGAAGGGTGCCGAGCCCGCCGTCGCTCGGTCGGCGAGCGCGCTCCGGCTTCAGGATGCCGCCCGCCGGGGAAGGTCCCGCGCCCGAGTACCCCAGATCGCTCCTGCGGCTTCCATCGGCCGCGATGTTCCTGCTGATGCGCGAGATGTTCCGGATCGGGCAGGAGCGATCGGCCGCGGCGACGACCGCCGAGGAGCAGATGAGGTTTCCCCACCTCGCGGTCCTCGCCGCCATCGACGAGTTCGGTGCGGCGAGCCAGCGCGACATCAGCCGCCGGCTTCGAATCGACCCGAGCGACCTGGTCTCGTTCGTCGATTGGCTGGAGGACGTTGGCTTCGTCGAGCGAACGCGGGACGAACGCGATCGTCGGAGGTATCGAGTCGACCTTACGCCCGCCGGACGGCGTGCGTTGGCCGTTCGGACGGCCGCCGCCGAGCGTGCGAACGAGGAGTTGTTGCGGGGCCTCAACGAGCGCGATCGTGAGCGACTGCGAGAGCTTCTCCTCCGGACGCTCGGCGCCCTCGAAAGCGGTCCGGAATCGGGGTGAATCTGGTCTGCATGGTGTCAGTCTGCCTTGACACATTAAGTTTGTCAATGTAGCTTGACACCATGAGCGACGGCGTCGCGACGATGATCGCTTCGGACGATCCCTCGGTCGGATTCCGGGCCGTTGCGGCGCTGCGGCGGCTCGCGGATCAGGTCGAGGCCCGATCCGTCCAGCTCGCTCGAGTCCGCGGCTGGTCCTGGGATCAGATCGGTGACGCGCTAGGCGTCTCGCGCCAGTCCGTGCACGCGAGGTTCGGACGACGGAGAACTCGATGACCGTTCGGCTTGGACTGGATGTCCGCCGCGCGGTGCTGAATGTCGCGGCCGCGGAGGCGCGCAGGCGCGCCGCGGGCCGCACGGGGACGCAGGACCTTCTGCTCGCGACGCTTCACGATCCGACGTCCGAGGCGATCTCAATCCTCGGGACGGATCTCGGTGCTGCTCGGACAGCCGCCGATCGGCTCGACCGCGCCGCGCTCGCCTCGGTCGGCGTCGATCTCGGCCCGATCGAGCTGATCCCCTCACCAGCGGGGGGTCGCCGCCTTCCGCTGACCGCCGGCGCGCGGTCGACGCTGGCGCGCGCCGTCCGCCTGGCCCGAGCCGAGCGGCGGAGCCGCGTCGAGATGCGCCATCTCGTCACCGCCCTGCTCGCGGCGCATCGTCCAGACCCCGCAGTCGACGTCCTCGACGAGCTCGGCGTCGATCGCGAGGAAGCACGTCGGCGAGCGAACGCCGAAATATGAAACAGGAATATGAACAGGAATATGAACGGGAATGTCAACCGGTTCGTTTCCCGTATAAGGGCGCTGCGGCTAGTGTCGAGTCGGCCCGCATACCTGATGGGAGGCCAACTTGTGGAGGAACGAGCGCACCATCGAGACGACTGCGATGCCTGAGGCCATCTGGCGAGTCTGGTCGGACGTTGGACGCTGGCCCGAATGGAACGCGGGTCTTGAGCGGGCGGAGCTCGCGGGACCGTTCGCGGTTGGCAGCACGATCACGATGTTTCAGTCCGGGCAGGACCCGATCCAGCTGCGCATCGCGGAGGCGGCGGAGCCCGACATCTTCGTAGACGAGGCCGATTTCGGAGACGTCATCGTGCGGACGACGCACCGCGTGGGACGAGAAGGCGACCGCTCGCGCGTCACGTACGCGATGGAGATCACCGGACCCCAGGCCGACACGCTCGGACCGCAGATCGGCCCCGAAGCGAGCGGCGACTTCCCGGAGGTACTCTCCGCCCTCGTCGAGCGAGCCGAACGTTCCTGATCCTCCGAGCCGCGTCGTGCGCGACCAGCAGAGCGTTCGCATGGGTCGAGCTTTGCCCCCAGCCGCGCGGCGCTGGGGGTTCGATCGGCGGGTAGGCTCCCGACGTGAGTCGCGACGACGTCCGCGTAAATCTCGCGTCGTGGGAGAGCGAGAGCGACGGCTACCAGGCTCGCAACCGCGAGCAGCTCGGTCGAGAGGTGCTCGCCTGGGGAATCTGGGATGTCCCCGAGGGCGACCTCCACGCCCTCGGCGACGTCCACGGCGTCCTCGCGCTCGAGCTAGGGTGCGGCGGCGCGCAGCTCGGGCTTCGCGTCGCCGCGCGCGGCGCTCGCGTCATCGGGATCGACTTCTCCGAGAATCAGCTCCGGCACGCCGTTCGAAACATCGAACATCGCGACGGTCGGTTCCCGCTGGTACGCGGGAACGCGGAGGAGCTACCGTTCGCCGACGAGAGCTTCGACCTGGCCTTCTGCGACCACGGCGCAACGTCGTTCACGGATCCCACCCGAACGGTCCCCGAGGTCGCGCGCGTGCTTCGACCTGGCGGGCGGTTCGTCTTCAACATCTCGACGCCGTACATCTGGACCTGCTGGGGAGACGACGACGCGCCGCCGGGCCGCGAGCTCCGGCGTTCGTATTTCGAGCTCGGCCGTGACGAGCGGGTCGACGGCGAGGACCGTTGGGTCGAGTGGCAGCTGACGTACGGCGGCTGGATCCGGCTGTTTGTGTCGTGCGGGTTCGTGGTCGAGGATCTCATCGAACTCCGGCCGCCCGAGGGGGCGACGACCACGTATACCGACTACGCGCCGCTCGACTGGGCGCGGTCCTACCCCGGCGAGAACATCTGGAAGCTCCGGAAGGGCGCTCTCTGAGACGGCCGCCGGGGCTACCGTCGCGCATTCGACATCCGTGAAGGGGGTGGTTACGTGCTCGCCGCGTCCATCGTCGACCGCTTGCTGTCGATCGGCATTCCGATTCCCGACAAGATCGCCCGGACGTTCATCGTGTACATGTTCATCTTCCTGCTGCTTCGGCTGTTCGGGCGGCGCACGGCGGCGCAGCTGAACTCGTTTGACCTCGTCGTGCTGCTCCTGCTGAGCAACGTCGTCCAAAACGCGATCATCGGCCCCGACAACTCGCTGCTCGGCGGCCTCATCGGTGCGATCGCGCTCATCGCATCGAACGAGTTCGTCGTTCGCGTCCTGCGGCGTCGCAATCGCATCGATGACGCCATCGAAGGCAGGGAAGTGCGCCTGGCCGAGAACGGCGACTTCGTCGGGGCGGAGATGCGTCGACTCGGGGTCCGTCGGATCGACCTCGAGGTCGCGATCCGCCGGCAGGGCGCGGAGAACGTGAAGCAGGTCAAGAGCGCGCTCCTGTATCCGACGGGCGCGATCGTGGTCGACCTGGAGCAGGCGGCGAGAGACGCGTCGTCCGGCGACGTGGAGCGGCTCGAGCGGAAACTCGACGCGGTACTCGCCGCCGTGGCGGGGACTCCGCCGCCGGCCTGACGACCGCTCGGCCGTGGCGACGACCGCACAGCTCTCCGTGTTGTCGTACCGCGCTCGACGAGAGATGCGGACGATCCTCGGCAGGTGGCCGTCGATGGCGCGGCGCTTCCGGACGGGCGAGTTTCCCACTCGCGCCACCGAGATCTGCATCGAGGGATTCCTGCGGAGTGGGAACACGTTCGCCGTCATCGCGTTTCAACAAGCTCAGCCCCGGGTCGTGAGCATCGCGCACCATGTGCACGCGGCCGGTGCGGTCATCGCCGCAGCCGAGATGGCGACGCCGTCGCTCGTCCTTATCCGGCCGCCGGAGGAGTCCGTGCTCTCGTACGTGATCCGGTGGCCGTCGCTCACGATCGGTCAGGCGCTCCGTGGGTACGTCCGCTTCTACCGGCCGCTCGTTCCGTATCGGGACCGGTTCGCCGTCGCGCGCTTCGATGAGGTCACGTCCGATTTCGGCGCCGTCATTCGGCGCATCAACGAGCGGTTCGGGACCGGTTTCGTGCCGTACGAGCCGACCGACGAGAACGAGCGAGCCGTCCGTGTGGAGCTGGATCGGTGGGACGCCAACACGAATCTGGCGGAGGGCGGCGCCGCCGAGCTCGGCCGAGGCCGCCCGACCGAGGAGAAGGAGGCTCGGAAAGCCGCGCTCCGGGGTGGGTATCGCGCCCGGTCTGTCGCTCGGTCTCGCCGTCAGGCCGAAGTGTTGTATCGGACGTTCACGCAAACGGGATGAGCGGACGGCGGCGCCGGCCTCGGCGTGGGGTCGGACGCGTCCCGAGAATCCCCGTCAGTCCTCCAGCAGGCGGATACCGATCGCCGCGGCGAACGTCGAAGCGTTGCCGACGACGTCCTGCCAGCTCATCGCGACGCCGCGCAGCCGCTGCGCGCCGACGACTCCGTCGAGGTCGCATCCCCGCATTTCGCACCCGACGAAGGTTGCCTCTGTGAATGTTCCGCGCACCAGCGAGCAGGAGTCGAACACGACGGACGACAGGCGCGCGCCGTACAGGTCGATGTCGTCCATGCGGCAGCCGTCGAACCGAACAGCCGCCAGCGCACAGAATCGCAACGATGCGAGATCGATGCGACAGTCCGAGAAGACGACGTCGGTCAGCTTCGCCGCGGCAAGCGTGGCGCCCGTCATCCGCACGCCGCGCACCTCGACCCTCGTCAGCGTCGCCTCGGTCAGGTCCACGTTCGCCCAGCTGCCGCCCAGGATCGTGACGTCCCTGAGCCGGGCTCGGCGGAGCACGGCTTTGGCCAGATCGCCGCCCTCGACCCGTGAATCGACGAGCTGCAGAGCCGTGGCGTCTCGACCAGCGGCGTCCACGTTGGACAGACGGAGCTCCCTGAGCTCGACGCCGCCGAGCGCGGCCGGCATCGACGCGTGTAGCTCCAGGGAGGCCGTGTCGGGAAGATCGGGCGGCGACGGCGGCCTCGGCCTTTCTCGCCGGGACCGTTCGCGCCGACGGAGTTCAGCCACTGCGGGATCATATGCAAACCGGCTTGACCGAACGGCCCGCAGTGGGCTTGCGACGTCGACGAGGCTCTATGAGTAGAACTCGATGATGAGGCGCTCCTCGACGGGAACCGGCAACGGAACCTCGTCACGTTCGGGGCGCCTCGACAGCGTCCCCTTGAGCTCGTCCCTGTTCCGATAGAGGTAGACGGGCGGGTCCGGCGTGAGCTCGAGGGCCTCGCGGACGCCGACGAAGTTCTTGCCCTTGGCGGAGACCTCGACGGTCTGCCCCGGCCTGACCTGCGCGCTCGGGACGTCGACGCGCTTGCCCTCGACGAGCACGTGGCCGTGGGAGACGAGCTGGCGGGCCTGCCGCTGCGTGAGGGCGAACCCGAGACGCAGCACGATCGAGTCCAGCCGCGTCTCGAGCTGGCGGATCAGCTCCTCGCCGGTGACGCCCATACCCCGGTTGGCGCGGTCGTAGTAGATCCGCATCTGGCGCTCGCCGACGCCGTAGATCGCCCGAAGCTTCTGCTTCTCGAGCAGACGGACCTGATACTCCGACAGACGCTTTCGACCGCGGCCGTGTTGCCCGGGTGGATAAGGGCGCTTGTTGGCCGGGCAGTTCGGCCGCCCGCAGAGCGGGGCGCCGACGCGACGGCACATGCGATGACGGGGTCCGACTTTGTCCATGCGGTGCCCAAGCCTACCAATGGATCGGCGCGCCGCCCCGCTCGGCCGGGGGGTCCGCCGTCGATCGGGGGGTGAGCCGGTACCATCGCGCTCGAATGAACGTGCGCGACCGCGTCGTCGGCGGCGTCCTCGGGCTCGCACTCGGCGACGCGCTCGGCGCTCCGTTCGAGTTCCTTCGAGCTCGCAACATTCCCGACCCGATTCCCGCCCTCGAGCTGCCGTGGCTCGATCTGCCACCCGGTTCGACGACGGACGACACGGCGATGGCCCGCAATCTCTGCCGGAGCCTCGCCGAGCGCGGCGGGTTCGACGCGGCGGACATCGTTCGACGGCATGTCGAATGGTTCGCGGCGGACCCTCCGGACGTCGGGACGGTTACCCGGCGCGTGTTGAAACGTGTGACCGCCGGTGAGAACGCCTTCGACGCCGCCCGGGCCGTATGGCAAGAACGCGGGCCCGAGGTCTCGGCGGGCAACGGGTCCGTCATGTACTGCGCGCCGCTCGGCCTAGCGTATGCGAACCGTCGCCACGATCTGCCCGTCCTCGCCGGCGACCTCTCCGCGATCACGCACTACGACGAGCGTTGCCGAACCTCGGTTCTCGCGATGACGCTCGCCGTCGCCGCGCTCGTTCGCGGCGAGTCGAGGAGCGTGGCCGCCGAGGAAGGTCTCGGTGCCGCCCTGCAGCGCCCGGGCGGGGAGGAGCTTGAGTTCCTCGTGGAGCAGGTCGGCCGGTCGCGGCCGATCGACGGTCCTGACCAGGGCTTCTGCCTGTTCACGACCGCGGCAGCGTTCCACGCGCTGCTCGCGTTCGACGAGTTCGAGCCGGCGCTCCGACACGTTGTCGCGCTCGGCGGCGATGCCGACAGCAACGCCGCCGTCGCCGGGGCGTTGTTGGGTGCGTTCGTCGGCGTCGACGGCCTTCCTTCGGCCTGGCTCGAGCGCCTCTGCGAGGCCGATCGGATCCGCGCCGACGCGGAGCCACTCGTGTCGCTCGCCGCGCGCGCCGCGGTGTCGACCTGACGCGAACAGCGTCCGTGTCGCGACCGAACTATCAGAGGCCTGGGAATCGATCGGCGAGCGAGTGCAGTACGTGGTCGGCACCCGCGCCGCGGAGCTCCTCGACGACGTACTTGCCGCTCGCGACGGCGACAGCGACGCACCGGGTCGCGTGGGCGGCGGTGACGTCGCGGGGTGTGTCACCGACGACGAGAACGGACGCGCGGTCGATGGTCCTCCCATGCAGGACACTCGCTTTCTCGAGCGCGATCCGCGTGAGCTCGGTTCGGTCGGGCGAGTCCGATCCGTAGCCACCGAAGAGGAAGAATCGGTTCAGACCGGCGCGCTCGAGCTTCACGCGCGCGGCGCCCTCCATCGCACCTGAAACGATGCCCAGCATCGTTCCTTCCTCGGACAGCGCGTCGAGGAGCGGCTCGACGCCGTCGAGGACGCGATAGCCCGGAGATGTCGCGACCTCTGTGGCGAGGCGGCGTAGGTACATGGCGAACAGGCGGGCGAGCTCTTCGTGCGTCGGCCGCCGACCGAGCGACGCCGCGAACGTCTGGCGCGCGACGGCGGGATCGGTCTCGCCGGCCTCGGAGTGTGAGCCGATATCGGCCGGGACGCCGTACAGGCTCTCGAACGCGTGCGCCCACGCCCGCGCGCCGGCGCCGCCGCTCGTGATCAAGGTCCCGTCGACGTCGAACAGGACGAGCCGGGAAACACCCGAGCCGTGCGATCGCATGGGCCGAGCGTACCGGCGGTCGAGACCGCGCCCTCGTAGCCTCCTCGGGCTCGCGCACGGATTCCATCGCCATGCGAAGCTCCCACACGTCGATGCTCCACCGTGCAGTGGAGGTGATGTCGTGACCCCGCAGGAAATCTTCGAGCTGATCGTGAAGGCCGACGAGAGGCTGAAGTACTCCACCGCCGGGAAGCAGGACGTGCGCCGGCGGCAGGCCCGCGAACTGCTCGAACGGGCACGCGACGAGGCGCGCGAGATCGGCAATGACCCACTCGTGAGCCAAGCGGAGCAGCGTCTCGCCGACCTCGAGCATCCACCGATCGCCGGGTAGCTGCCGCCTCGAAACGCACTAGCGCGAGCGCCGGCGCGCGACGGGGCCGACGTCAGGGGCGAGCGGCGCCGGTCACGTACGACCAACTGACCGACCGGACGTTCACGACGTCGCCGGGGTGGCTCGCGTCGATCATTTGACCGCCTCCGATGTAGAGGCCGACGTGGCTGATCGGCGAGTAGAAGAAGATCAGGTCGCCCGGTTGCGCGTCGCTCGGGCTGATGTGCGGAAGCACCGCGTACTGCATCTCGGACGAGTGCGGAAGGGACACGCCCGCGTGGGCCCACGCCCACATCGTCAGACCCGAGCAGTCGAACCCGACGCTCGGATCGGCGGCGCCCCAGACGTACGGCGTCCCGATGACCGAGTACGCAGCGTCGATCGCTGCCTGCGCGTTGGGGTTCGACGCCGGCGGAGGCCCGCCGGGCGGCGGCGACACGGAGAACGGCGCGACGGTCGCCGCCTCCGCGGCAGCCTGCGCATCGAGATAGTTCCGGTACTCCTGGTTGATTTGTTGGTATTCGGCCTTGGCGTCCTCGATGGCGCCGCGGATCTCGTCCTCTTTCCGCCGGATCTCGTCGAGCACCTGCCTCTGGTCCTTCATAGCGTCCTGCAGTCGCTCGCCCGCCCACTTCGCCTGCTGCTGCGCGCGCGCGGCCTGCGTCGCGACGTCCGTATCGGCCTGTGCGAGGCTGCCGACGTACTCGAGACGGTCCGAGAACTCGGCGAACGATCCGGCGCCGAGCAACACCTCGAGTTCCGAGCCGACGCGCGTGTACACGGAGGCGGCGCGCTCGTTGAGCTTCTGCAGGGCGCGATCGGCGGTCGACTGTGCGTGCTGCGCATCGGCCCGGGCATCCGCGAGCCGGGCCTCGATGTCCTGCAGGCGCGTCTGGGCCTGGTCGTACTGTTCGACGAGGAGCGACATGTGCTGGTTCAGCTGGTCGATCCGCGTCTGGGCGGCCTGGACGTCCTCCCTCGACGGTGCTGCGGAGGAGAGGGTCGAGACGCCGATCGTCCCGGTGATCGTCACGAGCGCGGCGATCGTGAGCCGCGCGGCGAGTCGGTTCGTTCTGCTCATCGTCCTCCGGACAGCACAAAGGCTGCGTACACGCTCGAGCGTTTCGCAGCCGCCGCGAGGGTAACCACGTCGTCTGGGGTGCGTCAATCACCTGGAACGGCAACGTCTGGCGGGGGCTCCGACCCACCCTCATTGGGCCAATTGGCCCTCGGCAGTCGGGACGGCGGGATTTGAACCCGCGACCTCAGCGTCCCGAACGCTGCGCGCTACCAAACTGCGCCACGTCCCGCGGCCGCTCAGTGTAGCCGCTCGGGCCTTGACGAGGCGCGCGGGTACCCTTGAGGCACCCGGCGGGCCGGCGGAGGAGGTTCGATGAGGATCGCGGAGGTCTCCCCGCCGTGGCTGGCGGTTCCGCCGAAGGGCTACGGCGGGATCGAGTGGGTTGTCGCACTACTCGCCGACGGCCTCGCGGAGACCGGCCGCCACGATGTGACGCTGTTCGCGACCGGCGACTCGCGGACGAAGGCCGGCTTGGAGTTCGTCTACGAGCGCGCCCCCGGGTCGGCGAGCATCAACGACCCCGTGCTCGATACCACTCATACTCTGTTCTCCCTTCGTGACGTTCGCGACCGGTTCGACGTGCTCCACGTGCACGCGCCGTTCTCCGCCCTCGCGGCTGCCGTGGAAACGGGGTTGCCGGTCGTGCACACGCTGCACGGCTCGTTTACTCCAGAGATGCGCCGGCTGTACTCGTTCATCGAGGGCCGCGCCTGGTTCGTCGCCATCAGCCGGGCGCAGCGCGACTTCGCCCCGGACCTTCACTACGGGGGTGTCGTCTGCAACGGCATCGACATGGAGCGGTACCCGTTTCGGGCCGACAAGGAGGACTTCCTGCTGTTTCTTGGCAGGGCGGACCCCGACAAAGGATGGCGTCGCGCGGTCGAGGCGGCGATGGTCGCCGGCGAACGCCTGATCTCGGCCGTGAAGATCGCCCACCCGCGTGAGCGCGACGAGTGGGAGCACAACGTGAGGCCGATTCTGGCGCCCGGAGCGCAGGTCCTCGGTGAGATCTCGCACGAACAGAAGGTATCCCTGCTCCAACGTGCAAAGGCGGTTCTGTTCCCGATCGACTGGCCGGAGCCGTTCGGCTTGGTGATGACGGAGGCGATGGCCTGCGGGACCCCGGTGATCGCAACGCGGCGCGGCTCCGTTCCCGAGGTCATCGAGGACGGCGTGACGGGCTGGATCGTCGATGTCGACGACTATCCCGCGCAGACGGCGCAGCGCCTCAAACGGCTCGGCGAGATCGACCCCCGCGCCTGCCGGGAGCGCGTCCAGCGCCTCTTCTCGAAGGAGGCGATGGTCGAGGGATACGAGAGGGTGTTCGAGGCGGCGGTCGAGGGGGGGCGATGAGGGTCGAGACGGACAGCATGGGCCCTGTGGAGGTTCCCGACGATCGGTACTGGGGCGCGCAGACGCAGCGTTCCCTTCACCACTTCGCGATCGGCAACGACCGAATGCCCGTCGAGGTCGTCCGCGCGTTCGGCGTGCTCAAGAGAGCGGCCGCCCTGGCCAATCGGGAACTCGGGGCGCTCTCGGCCGACAAGGCCGACGCCATCGAGCGCGCGGCGGACGAGGTGATCGACGGGGCGCTCGACGAGCATTTTCCGCTGTCCGTCTGGCAGACCGGTTCCGGAACGCAATCCAACATGAACGCGAACGAGGTCATCTCGAACCGCGCGATCGAGCTCCTCGGGGGAGAGCTCGGCTCGAAGACGCCGATCCACCCGAACGACGACGTCAACCGCTCACAGTCCTCGAACGACGCGTTTCCGACGGCGATGCACATCGCCGCCGCGACCGAGGTGGTCGAGCGCCTGCTCCCCTCCGTCCGCCGGCTGCGGGACGCGCTTGAAGCCAAGAGCCGCGAATTCGCAGATATCGTGAAGATCGGACGCACGCATCTCCAGGACGCCGTGCCCCTGACGCTGGGGCAGGAGTTCTCGGGGTACGTGGCGATGCTCGACGCCGACCTCCAACGGATCGAGCAGGTCCTGCCCGGCATCTACGAGCTCGCGATCGGCGGGACGGCCGTCGGGACGGGGCTGAACGCGCCCGCCGGCTTCGGCGATCTGGCGGCGGCGAAGATCGCCGAGATCACCCGCCTCCCGTTCCGCCGCGCGCCGAACCTCTTCGCGTCGCTCGCGGCACACGACGCGATCGTCATGGCGCACGGTGCGCTCCGGACGCTCGCGGTGTCGCTGATGAAGATCGCGAACGACGTCCGTTGGCTCGCGAGCGGGCCGCGGAGCGGTCTGGGCGAGCTCACCCTGCCCGAGAACGAGCCCGGATCCTCGATCATGCCGGGCAAGGTGAACCCCACGCAGGCCGAGGCCGTCACGATGGTCTGTTGTCAGGTCTTCGGCAACGACGTCGCCGTTACGGTGGCCGGGTCGCAGGGCAACTTCGAGCTGAACGTCTTCAAGCCGGTGATCATCCGCAACTTCCTGCATTCGGTCGCGATCTTGTCGGACGTGTGCCGTACGTTCCGCGAGTTCTGCGTCGAGGGGATCGAGGCGAACCGGGAACGCATCGCCGAGCTCGTCGATCGCTCGCTGATGATGGTGACGGCGCTGTCGCCAACGATCGGTTACGACAAGGCCGCCGAGGTTGCGAAGAAGGCGCATCACGAGGGGATCACGCTCAGGCAGGCCGCGCTCGACCTCGGCTACGTCACGGAGACCGAGTACGACGAGGTCGTTCGCGCCGAGCGGATGGTTGGCCGCGAGGATTGAGCCGTCGCCACCCGAACGAGGGGTTACGGCGCGGATGGTCGCAGATCGAGCACCGTCGCCTCAGGGCGACATAGGAACCGGAACGGCGCGTACTTGCTCGTTCCGAGTCCCGACGAGATGTGCGCGTAGACGTCGCCGAGACGAATGAGGCCGGAGACGAGACGTCGCGGGACGTACGAGTTCGTGATCAGCGCCCCGATCATCGGCATGCGGACCTGTCCGCCGTGGGTGTGGCCGTACACGACCAGATCCCAGCCGAGCGCCGCGAGCTCCGGCATCGGGTCGGGCGAGTGCACGACACCGAGGCCGAATGTCTTCGCAGACCTCCCCGCGGCCGCACGCAGATCCTGCCGGTCGATGTGCGGATCGTCGAGCCCCAAGACATCGATGTGGAACCCGTTCACGTCCACCGTCGTGGTGGCGTTGCCGAGATGGATCCACCCCTCGCCCTCGAGCTGCTTCACCAGATCGTTCGCCCGGCCGCGCGGTGCCTTCCGCCTTCGCCGCTGACTGGGGACGAAGTACCGCGCCGGGTTGAGGGGGCGTGGAACGTAGTAGTCGTTCGAGCCGAGGACGAAGTACGAGGCGACCGTGCCGCGCACGCCGCGCAGCAATTCGACGGCCTCCTCGACCGCACCGGGCTCGCCGAGGATGTCCCCCGTCACCGCGGTGATGTCGACGCTCGGCATCGTCGAAAGAAACCGCCGAAGGGCACGCGATTCGCGGACGACGTGCAGGTCCGACAGATGCAGCACCGTGATCGCCCCGGAAGCAGCCGCGGGTAGGATGTCCAGCCGGCGACGGGTGAGCCGGTACCAGCGGCGTTCGATCAGCACCCCGTACGCCACGCAGCCGACACCGGCGGCGGCGGTGGCGAGCACGGCGGGCAGCACACACGGAGTCTACGGTGGCCGAGGAGTCGCTCAAGACTCGCCTTCAGCGCGAGATCACCGACGCGCTTCGCGCGGGTGACAAGCCGCGGCTGGGGGCGCTTCGCATGCTTTCGGCGGCGATGACGAACCGCGAGAAGGAGCTTCGGCACGAGTTGTCCGACGACGAGGTTCGCGACGTCGCCGCGCGCGAGGTGAAGAAGCGCACGGAGTCGATCGAGGCGTTCGAGCGGGGAGGGCGTCGGGACCTCGTCGACAAGGAGACGGCCGAGCGCCACGTCCTGGCCGCCTATGCCCCGGAGCGGCTCTCGGACGCGGAAGTCGAAACGTTGATCGACGAGGCGATCGCGTCGACCGGGGCCACCTCGTCGAAGGAGCTGGGGAAGGTCATGGCCGCCGTGATGGCCGGCGCCAGGGGCCGCGTCGACGGGAGCATCGTGCAGGCGAAGGTCCGCGCTCGCCTCGGCGCGTGACCTCCGCCGCGCGGGAGGCGATCACGGTCCCCCCGCGGTCGCGTTCGCTGTCTCCTCGGTGGGCGTCTGGCGGCCCACGCTCACGACGGTCGTTGAACCGGGATCGAGGCGCCGGCCGCCGGGGGGCGTCTGTGTGAGCACGACGCCGTCGTCCTTTCTGGCGGTGACGTCGACGTATCGAACCGACACGACGAGCTTCGCGTCTTCGAGCCGCTGCGTCGCGCGCGTCTGCGTCAGCCCGACGACGTCCGGGACGACGACCGGCGTTCCCCTGCCGTTGCTCACGATCAGTTTCACGCCTCCGCCAAGCGCCACGGCGGTCCCCGCCGGGGGAGATTGCGCGAGCACGGCGTCGGCCGGCCTGAACGACTCGACGCGCTGCACGATCGGCGTAAACCGGGCGTTTTCGATCGAACGCTGTGCCTCGAACCATCCCATCCCCGTGACGTCGGGAACGGTTGCGTGCCGCTCCGGCGGCGGGGAGGGGAACGATGCCACCGGCATCCCGGCGATCGCCTTGGCCATGAACGAACGCCAAATAGGCGCCGCCAACGTTCCGCCGTACACCGAGTGGCCGTAGTACGAGTCCATCGGGATCTGACCCTGCGGAAAGCCAACCCACACCGCGGTCGCTACCTGCGGCGTGTACCCGGCGAAGTACACGTTCGTGTAATCCTGTGCCGTGCCGGTCTTGCCCGCGACCGGCCGTCCGAGTGCCGCGGCGCGTCCCGTTCCGCAGCAGACGACACGCTGCAACATCGCGGTCACCTCATGCGCGATGGCAGGCTCGATTGCTGTGCTGCAGGATTGGCGATGCCGGTACATCGGCCGCCCTCCCGGAAGCAGGACCCTCGAGATCGCGAACGGATCGCAGTGTGTTCCGTTGTTTGCGAGCGTCGAATACGCCGACGCCATGTCGAGGGTGGAGACCTCTTCGGTTCCGAGGGTGATCGACGGAACGGCCTGAAGCGGCGCCGTCACCCCCATCGTGTGCGCCGCCTCGACGATGGCCGAGGAGCCGATGTCGAGCGCGAGCTGCGCGAAGACGACGTTCACCGAGTCCTGAGTCGCCGTCCACAGATCGATGTACCCGAGGTCCCCGCTCTCGGCATTTGACACGCAGTGGTCGGCACTCGTCCACGCCGCCGAGCAGTACGGCGATTGCGACGAATACACCTTGCCGGGAGGCACGCCGTCCTCGAGCGCCGCGACCAACGTGAACGGCTTGAAGGCCGACCCCACCTGCCTTCGGCCCCGCCACGCGAGGTCGAGCTCGTCGCGCTGGTAGTCCTTGCCCGAGAGCATCGCCCGGATCGCGCCGGTATGAGCATCGACGGATACGAGCGAGACGTCCGGGCCGCCCTGCAGGCTGATCGAGGGGCTGGCGTCCACCGCCTCCTGCGCGTAGCGCTGCCAGCTCGGGTCGAGCGTCGTGTAGATCTTGAGCCCGCCCTGGTACAGCGTGCGGATCCGTTGGTCGCGTGTGTTCCCGAACGCGTCGAACTCGTGTGCGACGTTGTCGAGGATCTGGTTGCGAAGGTAGTAGACGAAGAACGGCTGAACTCGCTGGGTCGTTCTCCGGGCCTCCGGCGCGAGGCCGAGTGGACGCTCGCGGGCCGTCTGCGCGTCGTCCGCCGTGATCCACCCGAGTGTCTGCATCCGATCGAGGACGGTGTTGCGCCGGCGAAGCGCGACCTTTGGGTGTGTGACCGGATCGTAGTCCGCAGGCGCCTGAATGAGCCCTGCGAGGAGTGCCGCCTGCGGAAGCCGGAGCTTCGAAGACGACTCACCGAAATAGTAGCGGGCGGCGGTGCCGATGCCGTACACACCGTTGCCGAAGTACACGTCGTTCAGATACAGCTCGAAAATCTCGTCCTTCGTGTACCGCCGCTCCATCCGGATCGCGAGGGCGGCTTCCTTGAACTTCCGCGCGAGCGTCTGGTCGTCGTCCTCGATGACGGCGTTCTTCACCAGCTGTTGCGTGATCGTGGACCCGCCCTGCGTCACGTGTCCAGCCGCGAGGTTCGCGATGAGGGCTCGGGCGACCGATGCCACGTTGATTCCACCGTGCTGGTAGAACCCGTCGTCCTCGATCGCCAGGACCGCCTGACGTGCCACGTCGGCGACGTGGCCGAGCCGGACGATCTCACGGTTCTCGTCCAGGTACAGCGTCGCGAGGACCGATCCGTCGCTCGCGTAGATCGTCGAGCGCTCGGGAAAGTGCGGGATTCGCAGGCTCACGCCCGCGCCCGCCGCGTGCAGGCGGGCGTTCAACGCGGTCGCACCCATGCCGAGCGTTCCGAACAGCGGCAGCAGCACGAGCGCCACGAGACCCGCAGCGATAGCGACGACCGCCGCGATCAGCCCGGGGAGGAGCGGGTTGGTCAGAGGAGCAAACGAGCGCGACGACTGCGCCGTGGTCGTCGGACGGCGAACACGTGTCGGCTGCATCGGATGGAGTCGCGAGGAGGATACCGTGGGTTCCGTCGGTACCATGACAGGCGAATGCGCCGCCGCGCCGTCGCCCTCGTGCTGCTCGTGCTCGCCTTCGCGTGCCTGTCGTCGCTCCCGGCTCGCGCCGACACGTCGGCCTCGGTCATCGTCGCCAAGGTGGACGGGTCGATCGACCGAACGCTCGCCCGCTATCTCTTCGACCGCCTCGGCGAGGCCGAGCGGAGCCGAGCGACGCTCGTGATTCAGCTCGACTCGGCGGGGACGCTCGATCAGGACGGCGTTGCCCTGGCGCGGCGGATCCACGATGCCACCGTTCCGGTCGTCGTCTGGGTCGGGCCCGCGCCGGCCAAGGCTCGAGGCGCGGCGCTGCTGTTGCTCTTGGCGTCATCGCTTCCGGCGGTTGCCCCAGGCGCCGGGATCGGGCCACTCGAGCCCGTCGATCTCGCCGACGCCGGGAACGCGAATCCCCCCACCGAGGCCGCGCTTCGTTCCCTCGCCGGGGAGTGGGCAGCGACGCACGGCCGCCCCTCGCCCATGTTTCCCGATGCGCCGGTTCCCGCTCGAACGGCGCTCCGCGACCATCTGGCCGTCGTCGCCGCGTCGTCGATCCCGAATCTGCTCAGCGAGATCGACGCGCGGACGGTCGCGACGGCGACAGGGAAGGTCGTCCTGCATACGAGGATCGCGCAACGGCCCGGCGAGGCGCCCGTCGAGGTTCGCTTCACCGATCTGGGCCCAGTCGACCGAGTGCTGCATGCGATGGCCTCGCCGTCGGCGATCTACCTGCTGCTCGTCTTGGGGTTTGCCGCCCTCGCGTTCGAGCTGACACAGCCGGGCTTCGGGTTCGCCGGCTTCGCCGGCGTCGGGCTGATCGCCCTTGCCGTCTACGGACTGACGGTCGTTCCATTTTCCTGGCTCGGCCTCGCGCTCATCCTCGGCGGCGTCGGACTCCTGACCCTCGACGTGTTGCGCCGTTCCCTCGGCGTCCTCACCGCGCTCGGCGCCGTCGTGTTCCTCGCCGGGTCGCTCCTCATGTTCGGCGGCGTTTCGTCGCTGATCGACATTTCGCCGTGGCTGGCGGGCTCGTTGACCGCCGGGAGCGTTGTGTATTACGGGTTCGCGCTCACCGTGGCGCTGCAGTCGCGAGACCGCGTGACCTCGACGCAGCGAGGGCTCGTCGGCCTCGCCGGCGAGACGAGAGGCGAGCTCCGTCCCGAGGGCCCGGTCTTCGTCAAGGGTGCCCTTTGGCGCGGACGTACGATCGACGGTCCCATTCCGGCGGGTACCCGGATTCGCGTTCGGGGGGTCGACGGGCTGATTCTGCGCGTCGCGCCTGAGCCGCCGCCGGCCGCCTCCGACTGACCCTTCATCGGGCTACCCTTCGCGGATTCTCGATAGCTCCTTGAGCCCTCAACGCCGCTCGCCGATCGTGACGTTCTCGTGACATCCGCGGCCCCATAGCGGCCGCTGAATCCCTTCGGCGAGCAGATCCGAACAACAGGATGGAGGCGAGCGAGGAGGGTTCCCGCTGGTCGAACGGCTGGTTGTTTTCCCCAACGAGGACTGGCAGCTGCGCGCGGCCTGTCGCGGATGCGACGCGGCCCTCTTCTTCGCGCCGAACTACTTCGAACGCCGCGAGGAGAAGGAGGCGCGCGAGGCGAAGGCCAAGGCCATCTGCGCCGTGTGTCCGGTCCGCGAGCCGTGCCTCAGCTATGCCCTCGGCATCCGCGAGCGGCACGGCGTGTGGGGCGGCCTCAACGAGTTCGAGCGCCGTCAGGTCCTGCGGCGACGCGACCTCGTCGCGGGCTGATCGACCCCCGCTACCCCAGCGCGACGAGCGCCGCGACCTCCACCGACGCTCCGAGCGGGAGCGAGGCGACACCGACGGCGGTCCTCGAGTGCTTCCCGGCGTCTCCGAAGATCTCGACGAGAAGGTCGCTCGCGGCGTTGGCGATGGCGGGCTGCTGCGTGAAGTCCGGATCCGACGCCACGAAGACGCCGAGCTGCACCACGCCGCCTACCCGGTCCAATGAGCCGAGCTGTTCGCGCAACGCCGCGAGGATCTGGAGCGCGCACCGGCGCGCCACGTCCTGGCCATGCTCGACGCTGACTTGCGAATCGAGTCGGCCCGGATGCAGGACCTGCCCATCGACCGAGGCGATCTGCCCCGAGACGTATGCGAGGCCGTCGTGCAGGCGAACGGGCACGTATGACGCAAGCGGGCGAGGCGCGGGCGGCAGCTCGATCCCTAGACCGGCGATGTTCTGCTCGGCACCCATCGACGGAATGGTGCCACACACGGCCGGGCCGTGAGTCGTCATCCCTCGGCGCCGCGCGCCACGCGGACATCTCCTCGACGAACAGTCAGGCCTCGGCTGTCGAGGTACTCGACCAACGGGACCGCGTACTTGCGCGACGTGCCGAGCCGCTCGCGGAGCGCGCTCACCGTCATGCCGGCCGGCCCGGCCGAGCGGATCCACCGTATCGCGTCCTCGATGAACGCCGGCGACACGACGAGGTCCGGGCCGATCCGCACGATCAAGCGCTGTCGGATCGCGGCGTCGACGACACTGCGCGAGTGTCCGCCCGCGACGAGCTCGCCGATCGAGGGCGGTGCGGGACCCCCGCCGGCGACCGCCTGCGCGACGCGGTCGAGCTCGGGCCTTCGTTCCTCGACGGCCGGCCGATGGTCGGGGAGGCGAAACGACGCCCCCTCGCGCACGATCGTTCCGTTAGCGAGGAGCGCGTCGACCAAGGCGCCTGTCGCCGGCCGGACCGCCGCCGGAATGGCGCGCGCAATGGCCGTCCGAACGATGGACGCCGGTGCGCCCCCCTCGAGTGGACGCTCGCGATGGTGCATGCGCAGGGCGGCCGCCGCAGCGTCGCCGGCGGTCCGGACAACCGAATCCTCGATCCACCAGCCCGAGGTGCGGGTGGCGCCCTCGATCGCATCGGGTGCGACCCCGAGGATCGTCTCGAGCTCGTCGGTCTCGATGGCTTCTCGCTCCTCGACGAGCAGCGAGGGGAGCCGCTCGGAGCTCGCCCCGGCTCTGGCCGCCAGACGCGTCGCGGGATCGCGACCGGCCCGTCGCCGCGGGTGCGGGTCCAGAACCGTCCCGCCGGCGACGGTCTCGCCGCGACCGGACTCGCGGAGCACGAAGCGATCCCCGATGTCGAGGACCAGCGGCGCAGGCACGTGGATGCGCGCGAACGCACGGTCGCCTGGGCGCAGCGGGCCGCCGAAGATGCGGACACGAGCGTCGCGCTCGGCCGCGCCCGCGTAGAGTTTGAAGGCGCCGCGCGGCGACAGCTCGTGAGGCAGGCCACGCACCGGCCGCAAAGAGACGTCGAACGACGCCGTCGGCCGCCACGTGCCGGGCCGCGACAGGACGTCGCCGCGAACGACCGCGGATCGGTCGGCGCCGACGAGGTTCACGGCGACCCGTGAGACCGGAACGGCCTCCTCGAAACGGCGTTTGTGCGTCTGCAGCCCGCGGACGCGGCCGGCGACTCCCGACGGCAGAAGAGCGACCTCGTCGCCCACGCGGAGCGGTCCCCCGGTGAGCGTCCCCGTCACGACGGTCCCCGCTCCGGCGATCGCGAAGACGCGGTCGACGTAGAGGCGCACCCGCCCCGCACGCGCCGGCTCGGGCGCCGCGGCGACGGTGGCATCGAGCGCCGCTCGCAGCTCGTCGATCCCCTCGCCCGTCGACGAGGAACACGCGACGATCGGCGCGCGAGCGAGGGCGGTTCCCTGTGTGCGGTCTCGAACCTCCTCCGTCGTCAACGCGAGCATCTCGTCCTCGACCAGGTCCCGTTTGGTGATGGCAATGACGCCCCCGTCGACACCGAGGACGTCGAGGATCTGCAGGTGCTCCTCCGATTGAGGCTTCCACCCCTCGTCGGCGGCGACGACGAACATCACGAGTCGCACGGGTCCGACCCCGGCGAGCATGTTCCCGATGAAGCGTTCGTGGCCCGGCACGTCGACGAATCCGACCTCCCGCCCCGACGGCAGCGTGCACCACGCGAAGCCGAGGTCGATCGTCAAGCCGCGGCGCTTCTCCTCCGCGAGTCGGTCGGGATCCGTTCCGGTCAACCGAATGAGCAGACTCGACTTCCCGTGATCGACGTGCCCGGCGGTCGCGACGACGTGGATGCGCGGCGCGCCGTGGTCATTCGTCGTCGACGTCGTCACCCTCCAGCGCGTACCGGACCGCGCGAGCGAGGTCGGGGACCTCATCGTCTGAGACGGTCCGCACGTCGAGCACGACGCCCCGCTCGTCGACTCGGCAGAAGACGGGCGGACTTCCGGTCCGAAGCCGTGCGACGAACGCGAGGGGATCCGGCACGCGGACCTCGACCGCCCATGACGCGAGCACAGAGCCCGGCATCGAGCCGCCTCCGATAACCGCTTGGGATCGACGGACCGACGCTCCCGCGAACAGTCCGTCGAGGTCCTCGGCGAGCCGGGCGGCGCGGTGGCGAATCGTCTCCGCCCGCTCCCGGACCATCCGCCACACGGGCAGCGCGTCGCGATCACCGCGCGCGTGGTACATCAGTACGCGCTCGAGCGCGGCCGCCTGCATCTTGTCGACGCGGACGGCCCGGGCGATCGGGTGCCGCCGCAACCGGGCGACGAGCAAGGCGCCGCCGACGACGATGCCGGCCTGCGGTCCGCCGAGCAGCTTGTCGCCCGAGAACACGGCGACGTCCGCTCCGTCGCGAAGGGCGTCGATCGCCGTCGGCTCGTCCGGCGCGAGGCCCGCCGCCCGGTCGAGGAGTCCCGATCCGAGGTCGTAAAGGAACGGAACGCCGCTCGCGCGGGCGAGCCGGCCGAGCTCGGCGGCGGCAGGCGAGGCGGTGAAGCCCACCACCCGGTAGTTGCTCGGATGCACCTTCAGTACGAGTGCGGTCTTCGCGCCGAGCGCGGAGCGGTAGTCGGACAGCCGCGTCCGGTTCGTTGTTCCGACCTCCACGAGCCTGGCCCCCGAAGCAGACAGGATGTCGGGGATGCGAAACTCGCCGCCGATCTCGATGAGCTCTCCGCGGGAGACGAGGACCTCCCTGCCGCGCGCGAGCGCCGCCAACGCGAGGAGCACCGCGGCAGCGCCGTTGTTCACGACAAGGGCATCCTCCGCACCCGTGATGGCGCGCAGGAGCGTCTCGGCGCGTTCGGTGCGTCTGCCGCGCTCACCGCTCGTCCGATCGACCTCGAGGTCGGAGTAGCCACGTGCCGCGCGCACGACCGCTCGCAGCGCGTCCGCCGGCAGCGGAGCGCGGCCGAGTCCGGTGTGAAGAATCACGCCGGTCGCGTTGATCACCGGCGTGATGCCGAACGCCGTGCCGATCGCGGTCTGGAAGGCGCGAGCGAGGATGACGTCGGCGTCCGGCGGGTCCTGTCCTCGAGCGGCGGCCGTGCGGACGGCGGCGAGCGTTCGGACGAGCTCGGCCTTGAGCAGCGGGCGTCCGAGCGTCGCCTCGGCGCGGCGGCCCGGATCCGACCGGAGCAGGGCGTCGACCGACGGAATTCTGCGCCGGGCCCCGGAGTCGACCGCGGTGGTCCCGCGCGCGCTGCGGCCCGTTGCGGTCACGGCGCTGAGCCTATACGTGCGTGTCGTTCGCCGAACCGGCGTGGCAGGATAAGCACCGACGTGGACACCGAGGAACGCCGGTCCTTCTCCACCGCCGCCGAGCACTGGATGGTCCGCGGCGGCGGCCTCGACATCGAGACCGTCCCTGTCTCGGCCGGTCTTCGCACCGAGGAGATGCTCCTCAACATCGGCCCGCAACATCCGTCCACGCACGGCGTCTTGCGGCTCGTCCTGGAACTCGATGGCGAGGTCATCACACGAGCCGAGCCGGTCATCGGCTACATGCACAGGGGCGCCGAGAAGCTCGCCGAGCATCGGGACGCACGTCAAGTGCTCGTGCTGCTGAACCGGCACGACTGGCTTTCGGCGTTCAACAACGAGCTCGGATGGGTCATCGCCGTCGAGCGCCTCGTTGGCATCGACGTCCCCGAGCGGGCGCAGTGGATCCGGACGATGTTCGCGGAGTGGAACCGCATCCTGAACCACCTCATGTTCTGCGGCTCGTATCCGCTGGAACTGGGGGCTATCACGCCGATCTTCTACGCGTTTCGGGAGCGCGAGGCGATCCAGGCGCTGATGGAATCGGCCACCGGAGCCCGGATGCATCACTCGTATGCGCGCGTCGGGGGCCTCAAGGACGACCTTCCCCGAGGCTTCCTCAAACACTCGGCCCAGGTGCTGGAGTGGGTCCGCGCGAAGCTCCGCGACTACGAGAACCTCATCATGGGCAACGACATCATCTTCGCGCGCACGAAGGGCATCGGTGTGCTACCGACGCAGACGGCGATCGCGTACGGGACCTCGGGTCCGACGCTCCAGGCGTCGGGCGTGGCGTTCGACCCGCGCAAGGACCAGCCTTACGAGAAGTACGCGGAGGTCGAGTTCGACGTGCCCGTCGGCACGGTCGGTGACTCCTACGATCGAATCTGGGTTCTCGTCCAGCGCATGTGGGAGTCCTGCAAGATCATCGAGCAGTGCATGGACAACCTGCCGCCGGGGCAGTACGTGGCGCCGAAGCTTCCGAAGAATCTCCAACTGAACGGGGAGATCTACGTCAGGACCGAGAACCCGCTGGGCATCATGGGGTACTACCTGGTCGGCGACGGCAAGAAGAACCCGTACCGACTCAAGATGCGGACCGCGTCCTTCTCGAACGTCTCGGTCCTTCCGGCGATGCTGCCGGGGACGCTGGTCCCAGATCTCATCGCCATCCTCGGCTCGGTCTTCTTCGTCGTCGGCGACGTCGACAAGTAGTCAGCCGCGCAGCGCGGCCTCGAGCCACCCGGGCGCGGGGAGCCCCGGTGTCGCCAGGAGCGTCCATCGATGCGCCCCCAAGCCCGACGGCTCGACCAATAAGCTCGCGCGGCTCCGCGCCGCCCACGCGCGGGTCGCGTCTGCTGCGGCGACCGCGCGTGCCCGCCCGCGCTCGGCTTCGGCCCATGCGGCGAACCCGAGGGAAAGCAAGGCGGCGCGCTGTGTGACGCGGCCGAGCACGGCGAGACCGCTCGTTCGCGCGCGCCCCTCGACCGCGTCGAAGTCCACCGCGGCCGTGACGTCGGATGAGCCGGGTCGCTGCAGGACGTCCTCGACGACGTGCTGACGGCGATAGCCGTGCACCTCTCCGCCGCGCTCCGTCGAGTAGTCGATGAACAGGGCATAGGAGTCCCGCATCTGGTCGGCGAGCGCATCGACGAGCGAGAGCGCGCCAGTCGGGACGACGGTCTCCACGCCGCAGTCGAGGGCAGGCGCAAACGCCGCGAGCGTCGCGTCGGCGTCGGTCTCGAACTCGGCCAACCGATCGCCGCGCAGCCCGACGCAGACCTCGGCCAGCGTGCCGTCGGACCGACGGCGGATCCGTCGGAACGGAAGGTTGTCCAGCAGCTCGTTCGCGAAGACGAGGCATCCCTCCAGCGGCCCGAGCTCCTCGACGGATGCGCGAACGTCGATGCCGAGCTCGATCAGGGCCGCCCTGGCTCCGACGCTCCGCTCGACGGCCACGTAGTCGATCGGTCCGGCCCCGGCCAGGATCTCGAGCAGCTGTCGAGCCAGCGTCCCGTCGCCGGCGCCGAGCTCGACGAGCCGCTTCGTGCCTGCCGTTCTCAGGGGCTCCTGGAGCGCGCCCAGGGCGACCGAGATCGCGTACGCGAACCACCAGTGGACGTGCGGGCTCGTGACGAAGTCTCGATCGCTGCCGATCGGCGGCTCGTCGTAATAGCCGCCATGAGCGTAGAGCGCGACCTCCATGAACTCGTCGAACGGCATCGGTCCCCGCTCCCTGATCCGCCGCTCGATCAGTCGCCGAACGCCCTGGCTCACCTCGGAAGCGTAACGAGGCCGCCGCCTGCGAGAATCGGCGGGTGTCCGAGGAGCTTCGAAGGGCCGCGTCGATCGTCGCCGTGCGCGAGGCGGACGGCGATCCGGAGGTCCTCGTAATCGAGCGGAGCCGAGATACTCGGTTCCTCCCCGGTTACGTCGCCTTTCCCGGCGGCGCGGTCGAGGCCGGCGACCTGGCCCTGGCGGAGCGCTGGTTCGGTTCGGCCGAGCAGGCGCCCAGGGCGTGTGCCGTCCGCGAGTTGATCGAAGAGGTCGGACTCGCTCCGTCCGCCAGCGGTCTCGACACGGCCAGGACGGGCGCGTCGGCGGTCGCCGGCATCGCACCGGACCGGCTCAGGCCCCTCGCGCGATGGGTGGCGCCACCCGACGTCCCCGTCCGATTCGATGCCGAGTACTTCGCGATCGACGCCGTCGCGGGCGTCGAGCCCGTCCCCGACGGCGAGGAGGCGGCGGCCGCATGGTGGATCTCGCCGGGGTGCCTCCTCGAGGACTGGCGGGTCGGCGCGTGCCGACTCTACTGGCCGACGTTCTTCACGATCCGAATGCTCGCTGGCTGTGCGACGGCGGCCGACATCCTCGCGCTGCGGTTCGAGACGCGCGAGCCCGACGAACACGAGATCGCGCACCTGCCGAGATCCGTCTTCTGGCAGGAGGACCGGTGACGTGACGAGGATCGTGCGCGTCCTCGCTCCGAACCCCGGTCTTCGAGAGCTGGACGGGACGAACACATGGGTCGTCGGCGACGAGCCATCGATCGTGATCGATCCGGGTCCGGACCACGAGGCGCACAGCGCCGAGATCCTGCTCGCCGCCGGACGTGTGGGGCGCATCGTGCTGACGCACGACCATCCCGATCATGCGCCGGGCGCGGCGCGCCTGGCCGCGATGACGTCGGCACCCGTCTCGGCCATCCGCCCGCCCGCCGGTGGTGAGCGGATGCGCGACGGGCAGCGCGTCGGTGCCGGATCCACCGAGGTGCTCGTGCTCGCGACGCCGGGGCACTCGCCCGATCACGCCGCGCTTTTCGTCGAAGCGGACCGGGCGCTGTTCACCGGCGACGCGGTCCTGGGCCGCGGAACGAGCGTCATCGATCCGCCAGAGGGCGACCTCGTCGCGTACCTTCGATCGCTGCACCGAATGCGTGAGCTCGGACCGAAGACGATCCACCCGGGTCACGGGCCGATCGTCCTGGACGCGATGGCCAAGCTCGATGAGTACCTCGCGCATCGCGAGGAGCGCGAGCGTCAGATCGCCGACGCGCTCGCCGGCGCCGGGCGAACTATCGAGGAGCTCGTCGGGGAGGTCTACGCTGGATATCCGAGCGAGCTGCTCGAGCTCGCGGGGAGGTCCGTCCTCGCCCACCTTCTGAAGCTCGAGGCGGAGGGCCGCGCGCAAAGACGCGCCACCGCTGGCGAGCACCGCTGGACGGCGATCGAGCCCAGGTCGTGTGATCGCTGCGGCCGTCCGGTGAAAGGACGCGCGACGCTCTGTGGTCCGTGTAGCCTGGCCGTCCTGCAGGAATCCGGTTAGCGGCTCGTTCCCCCCGGATCGAGGGCAGTCCCTTCACCCAAGGCATGCCCAACGAGCTCGTAGACCGAAACGTGCTTAGCGCTCGCGGCCGTGAGCGGTGACCGATCCCAGTCTCCCCATCGCTCGCGCACGCGCATCCCGGCCATTCGCGCCATGAGGTCGAGCTCGGCGATCGACGCGTACCGGATCTGCACCGGGAACAGCCGCACGCCGTCTCGATCGAGGATCACGTGCTGGCTCGTCGTGCGCTGCTCGATCGGGTCGTGCTTCGACACCTCAAGGCGCACGCCGTCGAGATCGACCTCGATCGCCGAGACACGCTGGCCGCGATCGAAGCGGGCGGGGTCCGGCACGAACGCCTCCATGACGAAGACGCCGTCTTGAATCAGGTGTCGGGCGACCGATTCGAAGCACGACAACTGATCCTCCTGCGACAGCAGGCCGAAGAACGTGTTGAAGACGACGTAGATGCCGCGGAACCTCCGGCCCAGGTGGAATCGGCCAAAGTCTTGGATAGTGACCTGGATGCGGTCTCCGTCCGGCTTCGCCGCGAGCTTGGCGACCATCGAGCGCGACGCGTCGATACCGGCGACGTCGACGCCGCTGCGTGCGAGCGGCAGCGCGACGCGCCCCGTTCCGATCCCGAGCTCGAGCATCGGCCCGTTCCCCGCCACGTCGCGAAGGAAAGCGACGGTGATGTGGACGTCGCCCGAGAAAGAAACCTCGCCGTAGAGCTCGTCGTACAGATCGGCGACGCGGTCGCCGTATGTCGAGGACTCGTACTCGCGCATGAGCAAGCAGAGCCCGACGGCGACGGCGATGTCAAGCCGGCGACCGGTCCCCGGCGCGTGCGAGCGCGTCGAGGTCGGGAATGACGACGGCGCGCCCGCGCCGGTGGATCAACCCACGCGAAGCGAGCGACCGGAAGCTTCGGTTCACCGACTCGCGGGACGCGCCGATCATGCGGCCCAGGTCCTCCTGCGTGACGCCGATCCCAAGGTGGACGCCCGCGGGGCCGGGAACGCCGTACCGCGCGGCGAGCTCGTGCAAGCGGCGCGACACGCGGCCTCCGACGTCGAGCGCGAGGGCGTCCTCGAGCGCACCCACCGTCCGCCGAAGCCGGACCGCGAGCAAACGGAGCACTTCGGCGCCTGTGGCCGGCTGCCGCATCATGACGGCCTCGAGCGCTGACACGTCGATCGGAACGACCGTCGCGACTCCGATGGCGCGAGCCTCGAACGGTGAGGGGGCGCCGAGCAGCGCGGACTCACCGAACAGCTCGCCCGGCTCGATCAGCGCGAGGACCACCTGGCGCCCGGACGCAAGCACAGACGCCAGACGGACGAGACCGCGCGTCACCAGGAACAGCGAGCTGCCGACGTCGCCCTGGCGGACGATGGGCGATGCGTCGTCGAACCGGCGAGGGAGGGAGGCCGTAGCGAGCCTGGTCTCCACGGGCGCACCGTAGCGCTCGTCACCGACATCGTTTCGACACCCCGCGTCCGCTCGCGCTAGGCTGCGCGGACACCGACGCGAGCGCGTCGAAGGGGGTTTCGAGCGATGGCGAAGGGTGGACAGGAGTTGCTCGCCCAAGTGCCGTTGTTCTCCCACCTGTCCCGGCGGCAGCTCCGACGGCTCGCTGACTCCACGACAGAGCAGCGGTACATGGAGGGGGCTCGGATCGTCCGCCAGGGCGAAGAGGGCGATTCCTTCTTCGTCATCATCGAGGGACAGGCCGACGTGAGCGACAAGAGCGGCAAGAGCGTCAACGAGCTGGTCCCTGGGGATTTCTTCGGCGAGATCTCGCTGCTGGACGGCGGCGTGCGGACCGCCACCGTGACGTCGGAGACGCCGATGCGGGTGCTCGTGCTCACGCGGAACGCCTTTCGAAAGATCGTCTCGGAGGACTCGGCGGTGGCGACGAAGCTCCTTGAGTACGCTGCCGGCCTCCTTCGCCGGCTCGAGCGACCGGTCGCGGGCTGACCGATCCGTGCGGGCGGAGCTCTACCGTCCGGCGCCGGCCGACGGCCAGGCTGAGACGGTCGTGGCAGTCGCGACGTGGAGAGGTGGGGCAACGTCGATCGACGTTCTTGATCCGTCCGACGCCTCCGCCGCGGGCATCGGCGCGATCGTTCGGCCGACGCCCGTCGTCGTCGACGATCCCGGGCTGCGCTCCGCGGGGACCCGGGGTCCGGTGCTTCTGCATCCCGGCGATCTCGAGTGGTTCGTCCAGGCCCTCCGCAGCCGCGGCGAGGCGCTGGGGCTGTCGGTCCGGATCGTGCCAGAGGACGGACCTGGAGGATGGGACCCCGCGTCGACGTACAGGACCTTCGACCAGCAGGTCGAGAAGCTCGAGCGCGACCGCGAGGGCGGCTGACCGCCGCTTCGTCAGGCGCCGACGTCGGCGACGTGCCCGCGACCGGCCTCGCAGAACGGCAGGAAGTCGCACCATCGGCATTGTGGCCCGGGCGTGGGCTCGAACCGCCCCTCACCGATGCGCGCCAGCCACGCTCGCAGCCGACCTCGGATCGCCGCCTCGTCATCCACGCGATGCGTCGATTCCGTCCCGCCGGCGAGGTAGAGGTACGTCAGGGTCAGATCCTCCGGTCGCTTGCCCCATACGTCGAGGCAGGCGAGCGCGTACACATCGAGCTGAATCCGCGCGACGGGATCGTCGGGCTGCGGTTCGCGCCCGGTCTTGTAGTCGACGACCTCCCACGGTCCGCCGACCTCTCCGTAGATGGCGTCGATTCGGCCGCGGATCGTGAACCCGTCGAGGCTCAAGAGAAAGGGCCGCTCTGCGAACAGCGGGACCATGTCCGCAAACCGGCTGGATAGGAACGAGCGACGGAGGTCGTGGAGCTTCCCCGGTTGGCCCGCGAGTTCCTCCGCGGTGAGATCGGGAACGTCGTCGATCTCGAGCAGCGTCGTCTGTCCGCGCGATTGCCGCTCGATCCAGCGGTGAATCTCGGTGCCGATCCGCGCCGACGGGCCGCTGAAGCGCGGCAGCGGCCGCACGACACTCCAGTAAAAGCGCTTGGGACAGCGCGCGTACTCGACGACGGAGCCGACGGATGCCGCGTTCGGTATCCACGGGTGCTCCGCGCCCGGGTCGTCGCGCTCGCGCAGATGCGCGGCCACTGTTCGCCGCTCCGACGCGGCGCGCTCGAACGCGCGAAGCTTCTCCGGTCCCAGCAGGTCCATTGTGGATCGCTCGACGGATCCGCTGTTGGCGGCGCCAATGGCCGCGACGCGCCATCCGTCGGGGAACAGCTCGTCGGCCTCGTCGTCCCGGAGCGCCGGGCCAGGCCATGGCCGGACGGCAGCCTGGCGGTAACCCGCCAGCGGGTTGGTCTCGTGCTCCTCCGCTTCCCACCGTAGGCGCGCGTGCTCCGTTCGCTTCGCCCATAGCACGAGATCCGCGTGGAAGCGACCGGCGTGCTTCGCCTCGCGAAGCGTCTCGCCGTACCACTCCGCGGACGAGATGAACAATCGTCGCCGTGCGCGCGTGAGCGCGACATAGCCCGTTCGTCGCTCCTCGAACTCCTCCTGCTTGCGAAGGCTGTTTTGGAAATGCGACATCACGCCGTCGAAGGCGGGGAGCAGGTCGCGGTCGCGACGCAGCTCTACGTCCAGCGACGACGGCTTGCGCGCGGGGTTCTCCTGGACGCGGACGTCGGGGAACAGCCGGTCCGCGAGCCCCGGCACGAAGACCGTGTCGAACTCCAGACCCTTCGCCGCATGAATCGTCATGACCTTCACCGAATCGTCGTCGCTTGGCTGAACCGGGTTCCACTCGCGGTCGTCCTCGATGGAGTCGACGTACGAGAGAAACGCGCCGAGCGACAGCTCCCCCTCGACGGGCTGGAACGCGTCCACCTGGTCGAGAAACGCCGCGAGGTTCCTGCGTTTGGCGGCCGCGCGCGCCTGGTCGACGTCGGCGTCCAGCTCCGCCAGCAACCCTGTTCGCCGGACGATCTCAGCGAGGAACGTCGGGACGGGCCGCCGCGCGGCGTCTCGGAGGTCGGCCAGCTCACGGCGGCACTCCTCGAGCCGGGAGTGTCCGTCCACGGACAGATCCTCGACCTCGTCCAGGTGTTCGAGGGCCTCGGCGATCAGGAACGGCCGGTCCTCGAGGAGACCTTCGTCCTCGCCGGCGCGCTCGTCGCGAAGGCGCTCCACGAACGCCCATCCGCTCATCCGCGTCCACGCGGCGACGCGGGACAGATCGCCGAGCGACACCCGGTAGCGCGGTCCGGTCAGGATACGTGCCAGCGAGACGCCGTCCTCGGGGCTCGAGGCCACGCGCGCGTACGCGAGGACCTCGACGATCTCCGGGAGGTGGATCAGGCCCGCCAGGCCGACGAACTCGGCCGGCAGGTCCCGGGCGGCGAACGCCAGCTGCAGCGGTTCGAAGAGCCGGTGGGTGCGGCACAGCACGGCGTTGGACGACCACGCCTTGCCTTCGTGATGCAGGTTAACGATGCGATCAGCGATGTCCTCGGCCTCCGCGAGCTCGTGGTCGAGCAGTGCGATCTCGACTTCACCGGTGCCGTTGGCCGCGAAGGGCACAAGGCGCTTGTCCGGATCCGGCCGCTGGTTCGCGGGAACCTTCGCGATGATCTCGTCTGCGGCCTCGAGCACGTATGCGCCGGACCGGAAGTTGGTGTAGAGGGGGAGGCGCTCGGCCCAGGTGCCGTCGGCGCGACGAAACTGCTCAGGGAAGGCGAGCAGGTTGTGCAGGCTAGCACCGCGCCAGCCGTAGATGTTCTGGTCGGGATCGCCGACCGCGGTGACGGGGTGACCGTGCCCGAACAGCGACGCCATGAGCGTTGCCTGCGCGTGGTTCGTGTCCTGGAACTCGTCCAGGAGGACCGCGCCGAAACGCTCGCGATACTCCGCCCCGACGTCGGGGTGCTCGGTCGCGATCCGAACGGCGAACGCGATCTGGTCGCCGAAGTCGATCACACCGAGCGAGCGCTTGATCCGCCTGAACTCTATGACCGCCCGCGCGAGCTCCTCGCGCTCGTGCGCGGCCTGCCACGGCTCGCTCGATCGAACCGCCTCGAGCAGCGGCAATTTGGCCTGCACGTGCTCGTGGAGCTCCTCCGGGGTGCGAAGGTGGTTCTGCAGCTGCTCGTCCAGATCGAGGATCCGCTTCACGATCGCCGGCTGCCACTTGGTGGACGAGCGATCGAAAGTCATCGTGTCGAGCACGCGGGCGGCGACCTCCATTCGCTGTGCCGGCGTCATGACACGTTGCCCGGGCTCGATCCCGATCCGCATCCCGTGACGTTCGATGACCTGCGCGGCAAACCCGTGGTAGTTCAGAACCTCCGGCTCCTCACCCTCCTCCAGGCCGGGGATCGTCGTCAGCGCATGACGAATGCGAAGCGAGAGGTTCTCGGTCGCCTTGTTCGTAAAGGTCAGACACAAGACGTTGCCTGGCATCACACCGGGCGCCGGAACGAGCCCTCTGGCGGCGAGCGCCAGATAGATGACGCGCGCCGCCATCACGGACGTTTTTCCGGATCCGGCCCCGGCGACCAGCACGAACGGCTCGAGCGGATACGAGATCGCGCGCCACTGCTCCTCCGTGGGCTCGGCACCGAGAAAGGCCGTGACGGCCTCCGGATACGCCGTCATGGCGAGGCCGCCTGCGACACCCGGGATGCGGTCTCGAAGACCGGTCTGCCCTCCGCGTACCGCGGGCACATCGTCTGGAACCGGCAGAAGAAGCAGTCGGCTGCCGTGCTCGCCGTGTAGCTTCCTTCCTCCGTCAACATGCGAACGCGCTCGACGAGTCCTTCGACGCGGGATCGCATCTCGGTGACATACCGAGCCTCTTCGTCGGTTTCGATCCTCCATTCGAGGACCGTGGGCTCTGCTGCGTCGGCCTTGGTGCCCGCGAGATACGCGAGCTCGACCGCATCGACCGGACGGAACTCGGCTAGTTCGTCGCACTCGCCCACGGCCAGGTAGTAGATGCCGAGCTGCAGGCTGCGGGACGCGTCGCCGGCGCCGTCGGCCTTTCCCGTCTTGAAGTCGGTGATGCGACGGCGGCCGGCGGCGTCCGGGCCGATGCGATCGATCTTGCCGCGGATGACGGCGCCGTCGAGGTCGAACGTGAAGTATCGCTCGGTGCCGCCCTCCTCTGCGGGCCGATCGCCGTACCGGAGGAACCAGTTGGGAACCAGGACCTCGACCGCGTTCCGGCGCTCCGCCTCACTGATGGCGTACGACGGGAAGCGCTCCGGTTCCCATGCGGCCTCGATCGCAGCGACGAAGGCTTCACGCGATCGCTCGAGCTGACCGCGCTCGATGCGCTCGATGAGGCCGTGGACCAGACGGCCTACCCACGCCTGGTAGCCGCCGCCGGGGTCGAGCCCCAATTCCTCGGAGAGGGCGAACTGCAGCTCGCAGTTCTCGAGACGATCCAGCCGGGAGTACGACAGCCGGTTCGGCTCGCGCCGAGGCACGGCGTCGCTCCAGTCCCGGCGGAACCACCATCGCCGCGGATCGACGCCGAGGGCGAGGAGGCCGTCGAGCGCCGCAATGCGAGAGGGTGCGACGGCATCGAGATCCGCGAGCTCCCTGCGCCACGCGGCGGCGGCCTCCTCCGTCGAAACGGGGTCCGCGTACGGAGGGACGGGCGCCGGTCTCCACTCGACGTCGAGCTCGTCGGCAAAGCGTGAGACGGGTCCCTCGGTCGAGATGCTGCCGTGCGGATGCGTCGCCGTAAGCAGGACGCGACGGCGAGCGCGGGAGAGCACACTCCCGAACAGCCGTCGCTCGTCGGCTATTCGAGCACGGTTGGTCTCCGATCGCGTCGCGGTCCGCTCGAGGACGTTGAGGTCGAACATCGGCTCCGGTCGCTCGAG
Source organism: Actinomycetota bacterium (assembly GCA_046724395.1). GTDB lineage: Bacteria > Actinomycetota > UBA4738 > UBA4738 > HRBIN12 > DATAEU01. Next base: position 4,077 of record JBKOWM010000056.1, on the reverse strand, counting down.
GCTCGGGAAGTTGGCCTCCTGGGCTCCGGCGACGATTACCGTGTCGAACTCCATCCCGACCGCGGCGTGCGCCGTGAGCACGCGCACGGCGTCGCCGCGACCGACCACGCCGGCCGCCTCGGGCGCACCTTCCCCGCTTCCGAGCGAGCCGAGGAATGCCTGCACGCTCGGGTCCGAGCTCGTCGCCCAGCGGGCGGCGGCCTCGGTCAGGGCGCGTACCGCCTGCAGATCCGCTCGCGCCTCGACCGAACTCTCGGCGGCCTCGACGAGCGCGGCCGAGCACGGCAACCGCTGCCACAGCACCCGCATCGCATCCTCGGCCGACGACGAGAAGCGCTCGGCCTCCGCGAGTGCGTGGCGGAGCGCGGTCAACACGAAGCGCTCTCGTTCCCCGAGCCCGTCGGTGATCTCGAGCGCCCGGGCCGCCGATTCGCGCCTGGCCCTCGAGATCCTCAACAGCGCGCGTGCCGACGCCGGAGCCAACCCGCCGAGTTCGGACGTGAGGACGACGTCGGCGAGCTCGTCTCGGGTCTCGGGGCTCGCGATGATCCAACGGAGCGCGAGGATGTACGGCCTGGTTCCCGGTGCGGCGGCGGGTGAGAGGCCGGGTTCGCTGGCAACGCGTGGAATGCGCGCGTCGTCGAGCCCCCTCAGCAGCGCCTGAGCGTCCCCCGACTGCCGGCGGACGACGACGGAGAGATCGCCCCACGCGACGCCGTCCTCTACGTGGATCCGCCGGAGCTCCCGCGCGATGGCGCGATGCTCTTCGGATGCGTGTGCCGCCGTCCATGCCTCGACCGCAACGCCGCCTGGCGAACGGTGATTCGTCTCAAGCCGGACGGAGACGACTGAGGCGTCGTCGCGGAGCCGTCGTAGGGGCTCGAGCGTCGTTCCCTGGAACGAGAACACGTGCGCCGCCTCGTTGCCCGCGACGACGAGCGTCCGGGCGCCGAGGGACGACAGGAGCCGCTCGGCGGCGAGCGTTGAGTCCTGGTGGTCGTCGACGAGGACCTCGTCGAACGCTGGCGGGCCCGCCGTCGCCGCTTCCGACGCGCGGACCAGCAGTCCCGCAAAGTCGAGCGCGCCGATCCCGGCGAGCTCTTCGCGGTATCGCGTCGCGAACCGCGTAAGCTCCATCCATCCGCCGAGTCCGCGACGCTCGGCCCGCAGCTGCATCTCCTCCGGCGTGAGCAGGCGCTCCGCGGCGCGAAGGAGCAGCTGTCGGATCTCGTCGGCGAATCCATGGAGGCCGAGCAGCGCCCCGAACGCCGGCCAGCGCTCGGGATGATCGCGCTCCTGCTCGAGCAGGCGCTCCACAACCGCGAACTGCCGGGCGGCATCGAGAACGTCCGGCGGTCGAGGATAGCCGAGCGCCGCGAACCGCTCACTTACGAGTGAGAACGCGAGGCCGTGAATCGTCGTCACGCGCAGCGCCGGTAACGAGCGACCCAGCCGATCCATCAGCCGGCCGCGGGCGTCTTCGCGCGCCCGCGCAGATCCGACGACGAGCGCGATGCGCTCGGGGTCGGCGCCGGATTCGATCGCGCGGGCCATCCGCTCGCGCAGTACCGTCGTCTTCCCGGTTCCGGCGGCGCCGACGACGAGAAGCGAGCCCGTGCTGTGCTCGAGGACCTGCGCCTGCGCGGGATCCGCGTCGAAGGGGTTGGGGGCCACGTCGGCGATGGTAGCGCCGACGGCCGACACCCCGATGAACGACGGGGATGCCTTCTTCAGGTCCGTGCGGCCCAGCGCCCCACGCTTCGTCCGGTGATCGCACCGACCAGGCGACCGTCGCGCAGGACGAGCGCTGCGCGCCCGGGCCCAAGGCGAAGGATCGCCCGGTCGAGCGGCTCTTCTTCGTGTGCGGTCAGGACGTCCGACAGCGGGATGAGGGCGTCGAGAACCGGCCGGAGCGGGTCACGCATGCCGACGCGACGAGCGGACTCGAAGTTGACGACGCCCACGACGGTCCCGCCGGGTTCGATCACCGGAAACACCTCGTTCTCGTGTCCGCGTAGGAAGCGGTCGAGCGCCTCGGACAGCGTCATGTCGGCCGGGATCGCGAGCGGCGGGGGATCCATCGCATCAGCCACGCTCGCGCCGGACATCCGCTGGCGAAGGCCGATCTGCTGCCGAGCGGCGCGGGCGCCCTGGAAGATGACGGAGGCGATCACGACGAGCCAGAGCGATCCGAAGAGATCGCCGTTCGGTCCGATCGCGTCGAACACAGCCCATGCGACGAGCGCCGCGGCAACGACCATGCCGGCCCCCGCCGCGATCCGGGTGCCGCGTTCGTGGCTGTGTGTAAGGCCCCACGTCGCCGCCTCCAGCATCCGGCCACCGTCCAACGGGAACCCGGGAAGGACGTTGAAGACGGCCATGAGCCCGTTGATGAATCCGACGTAGGCGATCGCCCCGCCAAGGGGCGGGTTCACGTCGCCTACTGCGCGACCGACGACGAAGAAGAAGGCCGCGAGGACAAAGCTCGTGAGCGGCCCGGCCGCGGCAATGACGAACGCCGCGCCGGGACCACGCTCATCCGAGCGCGTACTGGTGAACCCGCCGAAGAACACGAGGGTGATCCCCGTGACCTCGATGTCGTTCACGCGCGCCGCGACGGCATGCGCGACCTCGTGCAGGAAGACCGAGCCGAAGAACAGCGCCGCCGCGCCGACTCCGAGCGCCAGCGCCGTTAGGCCGTCGAGCGCCGGAAACCGCGCGCTGAGCTGCGACCACAGAGAGTACACGGCCAGCACGGCGATCCAGACCCACGAGGAATCGACGTTGACCGGGATTCCCGCGACGCTTCCGATTCTCCACGCCCGTCCTAACATCCTGCGGCCACAGTAACGCGATGCGCCGGCGACGGCGGCCGGTCGTTCAGGAAGACGCTGCTACGCTGATCGTGTAGCGGGAATGAGGAACCGATCGCCTGCGAAGTCGTCTGGCCCGGGCTACCCTCCCTTCCACGCGGGTGCGCCCGCGGGTCCGGGCCAGACCCCTACTCCTCCCGTTCGAGCTCAAGACCCAACAGCGCGCCGAGATCGCGTGCGTTGTTGACCGCGTAGTCGCGATAGCAGTTGTTCATGAGCACGTGCGTCTCTCGTGTCTGCTTAGAGAGGTCCTCGATCGGTTCGACCCACTCCGTCAGCTCGTCACGGCTGTACTCGTACCGGAATCGCTCTGACGCGGAGACGTTCTTCTTCGCCCACACCTCGGGGTCCCGGCCGTGGAAGCGGACCATCGACAGCTCGCCGGCCGTCGCGGCGGCGAACCTCGGGATGCTCGACGGGAACCCTTGCGGCATGTCGACGCACACGACAGGGAGATCGTGCTCCGTGAGGAACCCGAGGGTCTCCTCTCGGTTGCGATCGTTCAACCAGCTCTGATGGCGGAACTCGACCGCCATTTTGAAGTCGCGGAGCCGCTCAGACGCCTGCACGATGTAGTCCCTGTTCTTCCGCCCGATGACGAACCACTCTGGGAACTGGAACAAAACGGCCCCGAGCTTTCCGGCCGAATGCAGCGGCATCAGGGCGTCGTGGAAGCGCTGCCAGACCTCGTCGACGAGCTCGTCGGGCAGGTTTTCCCGGTAGATGCGTGACTTCTCGGCCAGCTCCTCTGGAAGGGTCTCCCTGATCTCTGCATACAGGGAGTCCCGCTTGGTCGGGTGATTCGTGAGGAGCGAGTACGCCTTGACATTGAAGGTGAAGTCCTTCGGCGTTCGCTCGATCCAGAGCACCGAGTTCCGTTCCGACGGCGGGAAATAGTAGGTCGAGTCCACCTCGACGACCGGAAACTTCGAGGCGTAGTACTTCAGCCTCGCCTCGGAGGTCTTGGCGTCCGCCGGGTAGAAATGCCCGTCCTTGATAAGTGTCGGATCCGTCCAGCTCGCCGTGCCGATGAGGATGCGACCCACCGGCGCAGCCTAGCCGCGCCTGCCGCGGACCCTGTCCGACGCCCTCTTGGCCCTCTCCTTGGCGTAGTTCAGAGCCCGCTGTGCCCACACGTACTCGGACGCCAGGATTGCGAGACCGGCCAGTAGGAGGACAATTCCCGGGCCGGGAAGCACGAGGA
>JBKOWM010000139.1:0-39685 GCA_046724395.1 Actinomycetota bacterium | reverse complement strand
CAGGCATGCGCCGACGATGATCAGGTTGCGGCCGAAGTAACTCTGCTGGACCTGCCGCTGCATCGGATCCTCGATCTCCCAGAAGCGGTGGAACCACCATGCCGCCGGGATAGCGAACGCCGCGAGCATCAGCGCACCGATGTCCGGCCAGATACCGAGCGCTACCGACAAGCCGCCGAGGACGATCCACACGCCCGTGGGCCATCCCGCGAGCTGAGGCACCGGAAACCCCGTGGACTGCGCGTACTGCTCTGCCACCTTGCTCTGCGGGATGTGGAATGCCGCGCCGGTGACGATGAAGTAGAGCGAGAACAAGATCCGGCCGATCAGCTCGATGGTGCCCGCGCCATCGCTCATGCTACGTCTCCTCCTCCCCGGGCGACGATCCGTCCCGCCACCGACGGGGGACGCAGAGGCGGCGGAAAGTCATGCACTACCACGGAAGCGTCGGCGTCGTCACGTCGCATCGATGCCCGAGGCGGGCCTAGACTCATCGGCCCGGAGGTGAGGTTCGTGGGCGCGGACGGCAAGGCCCGGATTCCGAAGAAGGCATACGAGCGCGAGCTTCTCCGCCTCCAGGAGGAGCTCGTGAAGATGGAGGACTGGATTCAATCGACCGGGACGCGGGTGCTGGTCCTGTTCGAGGGTCGCGACGCCGCCGGCAAGGGCGGGGCGATCAAGCGGATCACCGAGCATCTCAACCCCCGCGTGACCCGCATCGTCGCCCTGCCGAAGCCGACCGATCGGGAGCGCACACAGTGGTACTTCCAGCGGTACGTGGCGGAGCTTCCCGCCGCCGGCGAGATCGTCCTGTTCGACCGCAGTTGGTACAACCGGGCGGGGATCGAGAAGGTCCTGGGGTTCTGCACGCCGGAGGAGCATCGCCGCTTCCTTCGGCAGTGTCCCGTGTTCGAGCGTCAGCTCGTGGAGGACGGAATCAATCTCCTCAAGTATTGGTTCTCGGTGAGCGACGAGGAGCAGGAACGCCGCTTCGAGGCGCGTCTCACCGATCGGATGCGGCGCTGGAAGATCTCCGAGACGGACATGTATTCGCGGACCCGTTGGTTTGACTACTCCCGCGCCAAGGACGAGATGTTCGTCCACACGGACATTCCCGAGGCGCCCTGGTACGTGGTCGAGGCCGACGTCAAGCGAAGGGCGCGCCTCAACTGCATCGCTCACGTGCTGTCGAAGATCCCCTACGAAGAGAAGCGTCTCCCAAAGGTCGAGATCCCGCCTCGTCAGCCGGACGAGGGATACGTACGCCCGCCGCGCGACATCTACACGTACGTGCCGGACCATGCCGCTACGCTGGTGTGACGCGCACGTCTCGGTGTTGCGACCATCTGTGCGACACTGCGGATGCCGTTCAAGGAGGACCGCGTGACGCCGCTGTCCACCAGGCTTCAGAAGGCGGCCGAGCGGATGGCTGCGGACTCGTTCGGCGAAAACGTCGCCGAGCTGGCCGAAATCGCCGGAGACGACCGGCGCAGCTGTTGGTCGGCGCAGACGGCAGGTTGCTCGTCGCGAACCGTCAGGCACGAGAGCTATTCGGGATCGACGGCAAGGACGTCGGCCGGCCGCTGCGGGATCTCGAGGTCTCCTATCGCCCTGTCGAGCTTCACTCGCCGCTCGAGGAGGTGCTCTCCTCGAAGGAGCCGGTCGAGATTCGCGACGTAGCTTGGCGAACTCGCGACGGCAAACCTCTCGCGCTAAACGTCCGACTGACGCGCCTGGGCGCGGCCGATGGTGATGGGGCCGTAGCGGTGGCATTCGCCGACATGTCGGAGACCAACCAGCTCCAGCAAGACCTCGAGACCTCCAATCAGGAGCTCGAGACCGCTATGGAAGAGCTCCAGTCGACCAACGAGGAGCTCCAGACCGTCAACCAGGAGTTGCACGAGCGCACGGCCGAGCTCGGAGACACCAACAGCTTCATGTCGTCGATTCTCGGCAGCGTCCGCGTCGGGGTCGTCGTGCTCGACGAGAACCTACGGGTGCAGGTGTGGAGCCCCCGTGCCCAGGATCTGTGGGGTCTGCGGGCCGATGAGGTCGTCGTCCAGTCGCTGATGAGCCTCGAGATCGGCCTTCCTCTTGATCCCGTGCGCGAGCTGATCCGTCGCACCTTGCCGCGGGAGCACGGACACGAGGTCATCGAAGTCGACGCGACCAACCGGCGTGGCCGGGGCATCCAGGTGCGGATCACGTGCTCGAGGGGAGGCTGCAACCCGAAGGCGGCAACGGCGTCATTCTCCTGATGGAGGACTTGTCGGCCGGTTCCTGAAGCTCGGTCCCGTACCCGTGTTGCGCGTGTGGGAGTGGGGTGGAAGCCCGCGCATGGAACGCAGAGACTGGCCCGCCGCGGAGTTAAGCGACCCGGAGCCTCGTGACGCGGTCTCAGACTCGTCCGCCGCGAGCTCGGCGTCCCCTGGGACGAAATCGCGATCGGATCCCGATCCCTGACGGCCAGTTTCTCCATCCGCGCAGCTGACGCGGAGTCCGTCTGCTCGGGACGCTACGAGCTGTTGGTCGACTTCGTCGATCGGGTCGTCGTCGGCCACGAACAGCAGGTTCGGCGACGCCGGCGGCTAACGGCGGACACCGCCGAGCGTACGGAAGCCGTCAGGGGGTGGGTCAACGCCGTGGCCGAGCAGACGGCCCGCGCGAGGGGTCTTGTCGGTAGGTGAGCGCCGCGTCATAGGCGCCCCCCACGTGGCCACGGAGGTCGGCGCGGAGAGTTTTTCTGCCGAGTGGTGCGCCTAGTTCTTGGCGATTCGTGCGGTCTATGAGACGAGCGGTTCGAGCCAGTCTGGGAGCGCTCTGCCCGGGACGCGGACGAACGGCGGCTGCATGTCCCGGACGCCCGCCAGCGTGGCTGTCGCCTGCTCACGCGAGATCGACCAGTGGCGGCGTTCGGCCTCGAGCACAGTGCTGAGCAGGCCCACGTCCCCCGGCGTCGCGATGCCCGTGACGCCGTCGATCGCGAGGGCGAATGCGATGGCGGCGTCGATCGCGCCCTGATCCTCGAGCGGTTCATACCACGTAGCTCGGGTCGGGGCCTGACCTGTTCTCCAGAGATTGCGCGCGACGGCCTTGATGAGCATCAGCGCCGCGTCGGTCGTCCGGGCGGCATCGACCAGCGCTTCGAATTGACGACGGTACTCCTTCTCCAGCGACAGACGGTAGTTGTACGGCGTCAGGATCGTGTCGAAGTCGTATCGGCGGAGCGCCTCGACGTGCGTGCCCGGCGCGTGCATCCCGTGGCCCGTGATCCCGATCGCGCCGACGAGGCCCTCGTCCTTGGCGCGAAGGACACCCTCGAGCGCGCCACGCGTTCCCGTCGCCATGTCCAGGTCCTCGAGCGAGCCCACCGCATGGAGTTGGATGAGGTCGACCCGTTCGACGCCGAGCCGATCGAGCGAGCGTCTGACGCCGTCGTACGCGCCGTCGGCGGTGCGGTCGCCGGTCTTCGTCGCTAGGAAGACGTCATCGCGAATCCGCTCCATCCACGGCGCCAGTCGCAACTCCGAGTCCCCGTAGTCGGCCGCCGTGTCGAAGTGGTTGATGCCGGCCTCGAGCGCCTCGGCGATGGATTCGTCGGCGACGTCCTGTGGGACGTTCGCGAGCGCGGCGCCCCCGTAGATCAGCACCCCGCTTGCGTGCTCCAGCCGTCCCAGCCGCCGTCGCTCCACGTCGCCTCCCGCCGTTGTTGTGCCTTCATCCTAGGTCGGCGCGGGTCTTTCCGGGGCCGCGCCGGCACAGGCGGCGAACGGGCGCGATACCGTCCCGAGCGATGCGACCCGTGGTGTCGCTCGAATCGGCCTCTCCGTGACCCCCGAATCGGTCTTGGCCTCGCAGCGGTCGGCAGGCCGGGTACATCGACCTCGGACGCGACGACGACCTTGGGTTCGATCGAATCGTCGAGACGATGCGCCAGCGCGCGCACCAGGTTCCCGACGCTGCGTACGAAGCCGGTGTTCGATACGTCGAAGCGGCGCGTTCGTACGGCCTGGCAGAGGAGTTCGTCGTCTCCTGGTTCGCGACCCGTAACGACCCGGTCGGCGACGTCGTCGTCGGATCGAAGTGGGGAGGGCCTGTATCAGATCCACTCGGCGACGCCGGAGACCGGCGTGCTCCGGGATCGCGGCGTTCTGAGGGAACTCGCGGCGCTTCGCGATAGCGCCTCGCGATCGGTCTGACCGTGACCGGCTTTCGGGCGCGGTCACGCCGGATCAGGTCCGGTCCAATGTCGAATCGGAGAAAGTCAACCTGACGGAGGACGACGTCCGCACGCTCGACCCGATGATCGAGGACCACGACGCGTACTGGTCCAAGCGCTCGGCGCTGCCGTGGCACTGAGCGGCAGGGTCACAGATCTCCGTAAGCGGGGGAGAACGTGTCGCAGGCGTCGGGGTTCCCGGCCCGAAAGCCGGTACTCAGCCACCTGACGCGCTGCTCGGACGTGCCATGCGTGAAACTCTCGCGGTCGATGCGACCCGTCGACTGCCGCTGGAGCCGGTCGTCGCCGACGGCGGAGGCCGCTCGCATGCCCTCCTCGATGTCTCCGGGCTCGAGAATGCCTCGCTCGTTCGCGGAATGCGCCCATACCCCGGCGAGGCAGTCCGCCTGCAGCTCGAGACGAACCGAGAGCTCGTTGGCCTCATCCGGGTGGCCGGCGCTCGCGCCGCGAACCTGTTGTTCGATCCCGAGAAGGTTCTGCACGTGATGGCCGAGCTCGTGCGCGATGACGTACGCGGCGGCGAAGTCCCCCGGCGCACCGAATCGCACCTCGAGCTCCCGGAAGAAGCTTGTGTCGAGGTAGACGCGCTGGTCGGCCGGGCAGTAGAACGGCCCGACCTCCGCCGACCCGAGCCCGCACCCCGTCTGCGTATCTCCTGTGTACAGGACGGTGTCGGCGAACCGATATCGATCCCCGCTTCGCGCGAACGCGTCGCGCCATGTCAGCTGAACGTCGTCGCCGACGGCGTCCACGAAGTTGCCGAGCCTGTCGTGCAGGTCGCCCTGCTCGAGCTGCGCGTCGGGCGGCGGCTGCGCTTGTCCGGGGAGCCCGATGTCGATGGCACCCGGATCGGAGATGACCGAGCCGCCGCCGAGCAGCTGACAGACGCCGAACACCAGCGCGACGACAAGGAGCAGTCCGATGCCGATCCCGCCGCCCGTCGGGATCGGCAGCCCGACGCCGCTGCCAGTCCCGACGCGACCGGGAAAGCCGAATCCTCCCCCGGCGCCTCGGCGGTCGATCGTGCCGCCCCGGCGCCGGCGGAGTCGACCGAGCCTCACGATCGCGCTCCGTGTTCCACGGCCGCCATGATGCCCCGGCGAGCGGGGTCGGAAACGAGCCGGTGTGCGTTGGGCCGCGGGGGATTGTGACGGACGCCATTTCGGGCTTGCGCCGCGGCCGTTGCAGGTGCCACACTCCTGCCGTCCGAGCTGCGAGGCTCGGCGACGGACGGCGGCGCGACGCGGGCACGCGCCGCCGTCTCCTTGTCGTCTGCCGTTCGTTGGACCAAAGCGCGCCCCGCCTGCGCGCCGCTACGCCCGAAGCCGGTCCACCGTCCGCGGCCCGAGTGCGCCGTTCCGTCTCGACCGGACGTGATGGTATGGTGCCCGTCCCGGGCGCGTAGCTCAGTGGGAGAGCGCTTGCTTCACACGCAAGAGGTCGCAGGTTCAAAACCTGCCGCGCCCACCGCGAACCCGCAGGCAGATGCAATGTCCCCCGCGGACGCCTTTCTCGTTTCCTGGCACTCGGCCGGTGGGCAGGACTCCGTGTGGCCTCCCTTCCGGGACCTGCTCGAGTGCGCCGACTCGGTCCCCGATATCCATCCGCGCGCGTTCGCCGATGGTGGTGCGGTCCTCCAGCGATTCGAGGACTTCATCGAACGAGTGCTGAGTGAGCTCGCGTGAAGGACGACGATTCCTTCTAGCCCGCGCCGTCCTCCTCGCCGCCGCTACGCAGCATCCCGACGAGCAGCGCCCGGAGCACCCGTCCTCCTCGCAGTCGATCAGCAGATCGGCGGACCCTGGAACCGGCGGGGCCGTTTGGGTCAAGGCGCGCCAGCATCCAGCGGGCAGCGGGACGGCTCCGGTACCCGGACGACGAGCGTGAAGAGCAAGTTCGGATCACCAGACTCAGGCTCAGGTCCCTGAAGTCCAAGCTCACGTTCCGAGAATTCGCGGCCGTTGCCTCTCAGCTAGTTACCGTGAACGATGAGTGCATTCCCTTCTTGTAATGCCCTGGGATGTTGCAGATGAAGACGTAGTGCCCGGGTTCGAGATCGAGGCTGAGCGTCGCGTCCGTGTTTGGCTGGATGTCTTCCTGCTCGCCGACGCCGTTCAACTTATCCTCGTCCACCTCAGATCCAATCTTTCACAAGCGGCAGATCGCCGTCGTTCAGGTCCGTCTGGATCACGACGAACTCGTGTAGCGAGGGACCGTCATTGTGGATCGAGAAAGTGACTTCGCCCGCCGCGGCCTGCGCAGTCGACTCGCCGATCCCGAAGTCCTTCTCGGTAACTGACACGGCACCCGCTTCGCTGCTCTCGGTCGCGCCGCCGTTTGCGGCCGTGTTCGAGTTATTGCTGCTGCACCCGACCGCTGCCACGAGCAGCAGGAATCCGAGGGCGGTCGTTGCGCATCGCCCGATCATCGCAAGTCGTCTCGTTGGCGGCGCATGGGTCATCGTCCCGACAAGACTGGACGTCGGCGCAGACGACTTGTCGGGCCGCGCGACCCGGGCATCTCGGGCCATCGGTCCCACCTCTCGGGTTGCGGAAGCACGATCGCAACACGCAGGCCCAGATGAGCTGGCCCGTCCTCCGGGCGATGCCGGTTCCTGAACCCCGCGACGTCGCCGTCGGAGAGGTCGATCGAGCGTCGAGCTCGCGAGCCGGGCATGCCGCATCTGGACCGTTACGAGATCACGCCCGTCGGCGGCCCGGAAAAGCCTCCATCGTGCCTTGGAGTCTCATCGGCGTGGAGTGTCAGAGTCGCCGCGATCTGGATCGCCTGCCGCCCGCTGCCAGAGCTGAGGTTCTGCACGTTCTCCTTCAGCCCGACTTCGAGCGAGGACGCTTCGCCGTGCGCACGAAGGCATCGACCACGACGGTGCGAATGTTGACCACCCACCAGCCCTCCGGCAGAGTCCTTGTCCCGGATTCGGAACCTGCGGCCCCCATCACCATCGAGCAGCGATAACGATCCGAACGGCACGACGGCAGCCACGCTCCCGCGGGATGGGGAAAACGACAGACGGACCCGTGGATGCCCGCGTCCCACGGATCCGTCTGTGTACGCCGGTCACCCGTTACCGGGTGAGGCGGGACCTTCCGACGACACCCTTCAACCGGGGAAACTCCCCCTCGCACGCCCCGCCAGCGAGTCCGAAGGGCACCCGGACCGTACCGCGTTCGCACAGCTCCCGTCCAGTTGTCCACAGGTTTCGCACGCAGCCAGCAAGTCCGTTCCCGCGGGGCGGGTGGCCTCATGCTGACGGCCGGTTCGGTTGCTTACGGTGCCGGAGCGGACGGCGACCGACGGAGGCCAATGCGATGCAGACCGAGAAGGGCACGTGGACGGTCTGCGCCGTCCATCTGACCAAGCGGTCGCGGACGTGGCGACGCGGCCGTCACCGCGTTGGACCAGATCACCGTTGACTTCGCGAGCGGCCGGTCACGGCCGGCTGAGGCGGTCCGATTCGGGCAAGTCCACACTCCTACGCTGTATGCGGCCTCGATGCCGCGACCTCGGACGGTCAGGCCGCCGGCCAGCCCGTCCTGCGGTCTGCGACATCGCCGGCGAGAAGGTGGGTCGTTCTTGCGCGACGCCGTTGAGCAGCAGGGACAGACATGGAGCGCTCCGTGGGGCCGCGAACGGCGCGCGATACGATGGCGCACCATGCCCAGGATCCGGGTCGGTGATCGCACGACGCACCTCCCCGACGGGGAGCCGATCGGAAGCGCGTTGCCCCCAGACTCGATCGCGGCGCGCGTCGACGGCGCGCTCGTCGACCTGTCGTTCGTGCCCGGCGCGGATGCCGAAGCGTCACCCGTCTTTCCGGCGGACGCCGATGGGCTTCACATTCTTCGCCACTCGACCGCACATGTGATGGCGCAGGCGTTGTGCGACCTCTTCCCCGGCGCGAAGTTCGCCATCGGTCCGCCGATCGACGACGGTTTCTATTACGACTTCGACCTGGCTGACCCGCTGTCGACCGAGGATCTGCCGAAGATCGAGTCGCGAATGGCGGAGATCGTGCAGCTCGACCAGCCCTTCGTGCGGGAGGACCTCTCGCGGGAGGAGGCGCTCGAGCGGTTCGCCGACCAACCGTACAAGCGGGAGATCATCGAGTCCCTCGAATCGAGCGAGGGCGCGACCGGCGAGCGCGCGATCGTGTACCGCAACAACGGATGGTCGGACCTTTGCCGGGGCCCACACGTATCCTCGACGGGACGGCTCGAGGCCTTTCGCCTGACGAAGGTCGCCGGCGCGTATTGGCGCGGCGACGAGTCGCGGCCGATGCTGCAGCGGATCTACGGGACGGCCTGGGCCACGCAGGCCGACCTCGAGGCGTACGTCGCGCGGCGCGAGGAAGCCGAGCGCCGCGATCATCGCAAGCTCGGGCGCGAGCTCGATCTGTTCAGCTTCCCGGACGAGCTCGGACCGGGTCTCGCCGTATGGCATCCGCGCGGGGGGATCTTCCGCAAGCAGCTCGAGGACTACCTACGGAACCTCCACGTGGACCGAGGGTACGACCTCGTCGTGACACCGCACCTGGCGCGGCGGGACCTGTGGGATACGTCGGGCCATACCGCCAAGTACGCGGATCTGATGTATCCGGAGATGCGTCACGGGGACGATCCGGCTTACTTCGTCAAGCCGATGAACTGTCCCTTCCACATCCTGGTCTACAAGTCGAACATCCGCTCGTACCGGGAGCTGCCGATGCGACTGTCGGAGCTCGGTGCGGTGTACCGCTACGAACGCCTGGGCGTGGTGCACGGCCTGCTGCGCGCCCGCGGCTTCACGCAGGACGATTCGCACATCATCTGCCGCGAGGACCAGCTGATCGAGGAGATCCGCCGTGTCTTCGATCTGACCCTCGAGATCCAGCGGACGTTCGGGTTCACCGATCCCATCGTCACCCTGTCGACACTTCCCGGGCAAACGATCGTGACTCCGGAGATGGCCGAGCGCGCGACGGCCGCGCTCCAGACGGCGCTCGACCGCAGCGGATTGGCCCACGAGGTCGCTGAGGGCGAGGGGTCGTTCTACGGCCCGAAGGTGGACTTCCACTTCCGAGACGCGATAGGCCGGCTCTGGCAACTGACGACGGTTCAGTGCGATTTCGGATTGCCCGATCGCTTCGAGATGGAGTACGTCGGCGAGGACAACCTCCGCCATCGTCCGGTGATGATCCACCGAGCGATCCTCGGGTCGGTCGAACGCTTCAGCGGAGTTCTCATCGAGCATTACGCCGGAGCGTTCCCGTTGTGGCTCTCGCCCGAGCAGGTCCGGCTGCTCCCGGTCGCCGATCGTCACGTGGCGCACGCCCGCGAGCTGGCCGAGCGGTTCCGAGCGGCGGGCCTGCGACCCGTCGTCGACGACTCCGCCGAGACGGTCGGCAAGAAGGTGCGCACCGCTCAGCTGTTGAAGACGCCGTATGCGCTCGTGATCGGCGACCGGGAGATAGAGTCCGGGCTGCTCACGGTCCGCGATCGCTCCCGGGCGGAGACCAAGGGCGTGCCAGTACACGCCTTCGTGGAGGGGCTCGTCGAAGAGGCCAAGAGCCGCTCGCTCGAGCAACGGTCGTTCGGAGCGTAGCGTCCGGTGGACCGGATCTGGTCGCCCTGGCGCATGGAGTACATCGAGACGCATCGCGACGACGAGCACGGCGAAGGGCAGGACGGGTGCGTGTTCTGCGGCCTCCTTCGCGACGGCGCGGACGAGCGCCGCGTCCTCGAGCGACGCGACCTCGCCTTCGTGACGCTCGCGAAATATCCGTACAACCCCGGACACCTGCTGGTGCTCCCGACGCGCCACGTCGGCGAGATCGAGGAGATCAAGCCCGACGAAGCTGCCGAGATCTCGGAGCTCACGCAGCGAAGCATTCGCGTGGTTCGGGAGGCGTCCGAACCGCACGGCTTCAACATCGGTCTGAACCTCGGCCGGGTCGCCGGAGCGGGGATTCCCGACCACCTCCACTGGCATGTCGTCCCCCGCTGGGGCGGCGACACGAACTTTATGCCCGTGGTCGGCCGGACGCGCGTCCTTCCCGAGCTTCTCGACCAAACGTACGAGAAGCTCGCGCCGAGGTTCCGATCAGCGTGAACCTGTTCACGGGCTCGGTTCCCGTCGAGGCCGGCGAGCTCTACTACGAGCGAGCGGGGACCGGGTTCCCGGTCGTTCTCGCGCACGGCGCGCTCTGGGACCGGCGGATATGGGATCCACAGCTCGAGGCGTTCGCCATCCAACACGACGTCATCCGGTACGACCGACGAGGCCACGGCCGCTCGACGCCGCCCGTCGGACGGTACTCGGAGATCGAGGACCTCCGGACGCTCCTTGAGTCACTCGGCGTCGCCCGGTGCGCCGTCGTCGGATGCTCAACAGGCGCGCAGATCGCCGTCGACTTCGCGCTCGCGTATCCGACTGCCGCCGAAGCGATCGTCGCCGTCGCGCCGCTCGTGTCGGGCCGCGCCTGGGATGATCCGGGTATCGAGGTGCTCGCGACCGAGGTGAGGAAAGCGGTGGTTGCCGGCGACTTCCGCCGGGCGGTCGAGATGGAGCTTGCTGTGTGGACCCCACTGACGACGGAGCCGGATGCGGACGCGTTGATCCGAAGCGTGGCGCTCGACAATGCGAGCGCGTACGCCGTCGACGCGTCGCTGGCGGAGTCGCCACCGCCGGCGATCGACCGTCTGGGGAACATCGAGGCGGCGACGCTGATCATCGTCGGGGATCGCGACGTCGAGGAGGTTCATGCGATGTCCGATCTGCTCGCCGAGCGGATTCCCGGCGCGCTGAAGCGCGTCATCGCCGGCGCCGATCAAGCGGTGAACGTTCGCCGCCCCGAGAAGTTCAACAGACTCGTCCTGGACTTCCTCTCCTTCAGGATGTGACCGCATGGCCGAGGCAGCGTTCGTAGACGTTGACGGCGGCCGCCTCTGGTACGAGGTCGCGGGCGACGGCCCGTCCGTCGTTTTGATTCATGCGGGCCTGTGGGATTCCCGTGCCTGGGATCTTCAGTTCGACGTCTTCGCCCGCCGCTATCGAGTCCTTCGATACGACGTCCGCGGTTACGGGCGGTCGTCGCGGCCGGAGCCCGGCGTCCCGTATTCGCCGGTTCGAGACCTCGCCGCCGTTCTCGACGCCGCCGCCATCGAGCGTGCGGCCCTGGTCGGCAACTCGATGGGAGGTCGCATCGCGCTCGACTTCACGCTCACCCATCCGGCGCGCGTCGCCGCCGTAGTGCTGGTCGCCTCGGCGGTGGGCGGCCTCGAGGACACAGACGAGGACGAGGCGTGGTGGGCGGAACGATGGCCGCCGCTCCGCGACGCCGTCGAGGCCGGGGACCTGGAGCGAGCTCGTCGACTGCAGATGGACGTCTGGGCCCCCGCGGGGGTGGACGACGAGAACGGCCGCCGCATCTTCGAGATCTCACTCGACAACGCGCACGAGCTGACGATGGACGAGAGCGGCGCCGAGGAGCTCGACCCGCCGGCCATCTCTCGTTTGAACGAGATCTCGGTACCGACCCTGATCCTCCCGGCCGACCTGGACCCCCCGTGGATGGCGCGCGCGAACACCGTCCTAGCGACCGAGATCCGAACGGCACGCGTCGTGCACATCCCGAACGTGGATCATGTGGTCGGGATGCGCGCGCCCGAGGCGTTCAACGACATCGTCCTGTTATTCCTCGCCGACACGTTCTGAGGACGGCTGTTGGACCGCGCGTGCGCTCTCGCTCTTCGTCGTCGTCTGGTTCCGGACCGTCGGCCCCGACCATCACCGAATCGATCGCCGGCGTCACGTTCATCGCGGGCGTCGTGCTGTTCTCCGGCAGTCTGTACCTGCTCGCGACGACGGGCGTGCGCCGGTGGGGCGCCTACACACCCGTTGGAGGCGTCTGTCTGCTCGTGGGGGGGCGTGCCTCGCTGTCGCTGGCATCAGCACTCCGTTCCGGTTCTGAACGCGCGTCGTCGGTCGCCGCGTGGTCTCGGGCATTGGGCCGTGCAGCGTCAACGGACGGCGGGGGTCGCGTCCGCTCCCGCCCGCCGCCAACGCGGCGCGCGGGGTTGCGACCGAGGCGACTGCTTGGCTAGCGTCCCCGGCCGCGCATGATCACGACGGCGCCGACGACGACCACCGCGATGGCGAGAATGAACCAGATGAACACGTCCGCATTATGCGATATGCGCAGACGCCGCCCTACTTCTTCTGCGCCTCTTCCTTGGCCCTCTGCGTCACGGCGATAACCTTGTCGGCGAGGTGCGACGGCATCTCGTCGTAGTGCGAGAAGCGCATCGTGAACGCCGCACGGCCGCCCGTCAGCGAGCGCAGGTCGATGGCGTAGCGAGCGACCTCAGCCTGCGGGACCAGGGCTTTGATTCGCTGCTTGCCGGCGCCCGCCGACTCCATCCCTTGGATCTTCGCCCGCTTGGAATTGAGGTCTCCCATGATGTCGCCGGTGGAGTCCTCGGGCGCGATCACCTCGACCTCGACGATGGGCTCGAGCAAGACGACGCCCGCCGTCTGAGCGGCGTCACGCAGCGCGAGCGAGCCCGCGAGCTGGAACGCCATGTCGCTCGAGTCGACCGCATGGAACTTGCCGTCGACGAGCGTACAGCGGACGTCGACCATCGGGTAGCCCGACACGACGCCATGGGTCATCGCCTTGACGACGCCCTTGTCCACCGACGGAATGAACTGGTTGGGGATCGCGCCGCCGAAGATCTTGTCGACGAATTCGAACCCACCCCCCCGAGGCAGCGGCTCGACCTCGATGTTGCAAACGGCGTACTGGCCGTGACCGCCGGTCTGCTTGACGTGTCGGCCGAGCCCCTTCGCCGGCTTCTTGATGGTCTCTCGGTAAGCGATCTTCGCCGGCGCCGTCGAGACCTCCACCCCGAACTTGCGCTTCATGCGCTCCATCGTCACGTCGAGGTGGGCCTCGCCCATACCGTAGACGACGGTCTCGTGCGTCTCGTCGGAGCGCTCGACCCTGAGCGTCGGGTCCTCCTCCCGCAGCCGCGAGAGCGCGACCGAGAGCTTGTCCTCGTCACCCTTGGTCTTGGGCTCGATGGCGAAGGCGAGCAGCGGCTCCGGCATGTCGGCGAGCGGCACCTGGCCCGGGTCGTCCTTCGGCGAGAACGTGTCGCCGGTCGTCGTGTGCGAGAGCTTCGCGACGGCCGCGATGTCGCCGGCCGGGACCTCCGACACCGTCTCGTGATCCTTGCCGCGCACGGCGAAAAGCTGGCCGACGCGCTCCTCCGTGTTCTTCGTCGCGTTGAAGACCGTCGAGTCCGGGCGGAGCGTCCCGGAGAAGACGCGGAACATCGTGATGTGACCGACGTAAGGATCCGAGATCGTCTTGAACACGAGCGCGCACAGCGGCGCCTTGGGATCGCACGGGCGCTCTGCCTCCGAGCCGTCCTTCCTGATCACCTTGATGGCGCCGCGGTCGACGGGGGAGGGAAACTCCTCGGAGACGAACGACAGCAGCCGGTCGACGCCGACCGGCCTGGCGGCAGCGGCCACCAGCACCGGCGCTATCGTTGCGTTCGCGAATCCCCGCTTGACGCCGTGGACGATCTCGTCCTCTGCCAACTCTCCCTGCTCCAGGTACTTCTCGATCAGCGTGTCGTCGGACTCCGCGACCGCCTCCATGAGCTTCTCGCGGTACGGATCGGCCTTCCCGCTGATGTCGTCCGGCCACTCGCCCTCGGCCGCCCTCGGACCGCCGCGATACGCCTTCCGATGGAGGAGGTCGGCGGTCCCCTCGAAATCGTGCTCCTCGCCCAGCGGCAGCTCCAGCGGCGCGACCTGCGTGCCGAACGACTGCACGAGCTGCTCGAGCGTCCGCTCGAACGACGCGCGCTCGCGGTCGAGCTTGTTGATCAGGATGGCTCGCGGCATCCCGGCCTCGACCGCCAGCTCCCACGCAACCTCCGTCTGCACCTCGACACCGTCCACCGCCGAGACGACCAGGATCACCGCATCGACGGCGCGAATGGCCGATCGAACGTCGCCTATGAAGTCCGCGTAGCCCGGCGCGTCGAGAACATTGATCTTGACGCCGTCCCACTCGACGGGCGCCATCGCGAGCGAGACGCTGATGCCCTTCTTCACCTCCTCCGCCTCGAAATCGGAGACCGTGTTGCCGTCCTCGATTCGGCCCATCCGGGTCGAGGCGCCGGCCGTGAACACCATCGACTCGAGGAGCGTGGTCTTGCCCGCTCCGCCGTGACCGACCAGCAGGACGTTGCGGATGTTCGCGGGGTCGTAGGTGTTCATGCCCCTCCGTTCGCTCGATGTTCGCCCGGCGTTCGCTTTCGCGGTTCCCTCTACCGACGGGCGTCGGCGCGCGCTCGGCCGCCCGGTGGCGAGCTCGGCATTCTATCGTCGAGTCTCCCGGCGCCAGGCGCTCCGATCCGTCGCCGGGACCTGGTGCGGACAGCAACGGGGCGCCGGCCTCGCTACCAGGGTCGATGGTAGGCTCGCGCGCCGTGGCCGCGGTGAGCACGCACACGCGAATCCGACGACGCGGCACTGCGCTCGCCTCCTCGATCATGGCGGCCGTCACGTCCGTCGCGGCCGCCGCGGCGATCATCGATCGCCGGATGGCGCTCGCCGGGGCGCTCGCGGCCGTCGCGTCGGCCGGGCTCCTCGTCGGCGGAGTCCTGGCGCACGGCGGCCGTCTCCTGCGCGAACGAACGCTCGACTCGTTCGTCGACCGACTGTTCGATGGCGTCGTGCTCGGGTCCATCGTTTGGATCGAGCGAATCGACCGACCCACTGCCGCGACCGCCGCGCTCGTTGCCCTTTGCGCGAGCTTCTTGGGGAGCTACGTGCGCGCGCGCGGCAACTCGCTCGACTACAGAGTCGAGGAGAGCATGATCACCCGCGGCATTCGGTACGGGCTCATCGTCGTCGCGCTCCTCCTCGACCTCCCGGAGGGTCTGCTCTGGGTGCTCGCGGTGTTCGCGCTGCTCGCCGCTTCGGTCCGCGCGAGCCAGGTGGCGAAGGAGGAACGCGCGTAGAAACCCCGAAAGAGCGGCTCGCCTACTGGTCGTATCGCGCGGCCGCCGCGCTCGCCGCAGTGACGCCCGATCGCATCGGCAGGCCGGCCGCCGCCGCGCTTGGCGGCATCGCCGCCGTGCTGCTCCCGGGCGTGCGGGCGACGGTAACGGCCAACCAGGCCCGAGTTCTCGGCGTGGACCCCGAGTCTCCGCTCGCCGACATCGCGGCGCGCGAGGCGTTCGCGCTGTACGCCAGGTACTGGTACGACACGTTCCGCGTCCCGGAGATTCCGATCGAGGAGCTGCTTGGGCGGACGACGGCGGCCGGGCTCGAGCACGTGGACGCGGCCCTCGAGGGCGGCGCGGGTGTCGTGTGTGCGCTCCCGCACATGGGCAACTGGGACGTCGCGGGACGCTGGCTGTCGGCGCGCGGCTACCGGATAGCCGCTGTGGCCGAGGTGCTCCGTCCGCCGCGCCTGTTCGAGCTCTTCGTGCGGCATCGTGAGGAGCTGGGTATGCGCGTCGTGCCGCTCGAGCAGGGGCGAACCGGCCGTGAGCTCGGCACTCTTCTCGCCGAGAACTGGCTGGTTGCGCTTGTCGCCGACCGGGACCTGTCCGGGAGCGGAATCGAGGTCGAGATGTTCGGCGCGCGCCGCCGGATCCCGGCGGGGCCCTCGCTGCTGTCGCTGTCGACCGGTGCGCCGCTCGTTCCGTGCGTGTTGTACACGCGCCCGCGCGGATGGCACATCGAGATCTCCGCACCGCTGACGTTCGAGGCGACGGGCGACCGGCGCACCGACGTGAGCACGATGTCCGCCGCGCTCGCACGACATTTCGAGCACGCGATCTCCGCGGCCCCCGCCGACTGGCATCTGTTCCAGCCGGGCTGGCCGCCGCGCGAGCGCGAAGGCGCGAGCGGTAGCCCCCCATTATGAGAATCGCGCTGGTCTGTCCTTACGATTGGTCGGCGCCGGGCGGCGCCCAGGTTCACGTCCGCGAGCTTGCCGGCCGGTTGCGGACGCTCGGCCACGACGTCCTCGTCCTGACGCCGTCGTCCCGAGCCGTTCGGGACCCCGGTGTGCAAGTGATCGGCTCGCCGATCGCGATTTCGTACAACGGCGCGCGGGCACCGATCGACCCTCGACCTTGGCACGCGGGCCGCGTGCGGTCTGCCCTCCGGGCATTCGCCGCGGACGTTGTCCACGTCCACGAACCGTTCGCGCCGAGCACCTCGATGTGGGCGGTGCTCGCATCCGACGCGCCCGTCGTCGCGACGTTCCACGCCGCGGCCGACCGCTCGTGGCTGTTCGACGCGAGCGCGCCGCTGCTACGACGGATCGCCAAACGCATCGACGTCCGGATCGCGGTCTCCCAGCGCGCCGCCGGGTTCGCACGGACGCGGATCCCCGGTGAGTACCGGATCATTCCCAACGGCATCGACGTGACCGTCTTCGCCAGCGCGCCGCCCGCCAACCTCGGCGCCGGGCGAAAGCTTCTGTTCGTCGGTCGATTGCAGCCGCGCAAGGGATTCCGCGTTGCGGTACGGGCGTTCGGAGAGCTCGCGCCGTCATACGACGACCTGCGGCTGATCGTTGTCGGAGCCGGCGACGCGCGCGCGACCGAGGAGCTCCCGCCGGCCGTTCGTCACCGGGTCCGGCTGCTCGGTGCGGTCTCGAACACGGAGCTCGCGCCGATCCACCGATCATGCGACGTGTTCGTCGCACCGTCCCTCGGGGGGGAGAGCTTCGGCGTCGTCCTGCTCGAGGCGATGGCCGCGCACCTGCCGGTCGTCGCGAGCCGCATCCCGGGCTACGACGAGGTAATCGACGACGGCAAGACCGGGATCCTCGTCCCGCCGGGGGACCCAGAGGCCGTTGCCGCGGCCGTCGGACGCCTGCTCGACGACTCGGAGCTGGCTCGGCGACTGTCGAGCGCGGGCGAGGAGCGCGCTCGCCATTACGACTGGTCGGTCGTCGCCGACGAGGTCGGAGAGGTCTACCGTACCGTTGTCGGCGGCGCGCGGCAGGCTCGCGCGGAACGGCCGCCGGTACGATAGATCCGATGGCCGTCTGGATCGTCCTCGGGGTCGTCGTCGTCCTGCTCCTGGTCGGCGTCCTTGTGTTCAACCGGCTCGTCTCGTTGCGGAACCGGGTCGACAACGGTTGGTCCCAGATCGACGTCCAGCTCCGCCGCCGCTACGACCTGATCCCGAACCTCGTCGAATCGGTCAAGGGGTACGCCGCGCACGAACGTGCGGTCTTCGAGGACGTTGCGGAGGCGCGCACGCGTGGGATGGCGGCCGACACCGTCGGGGACCAGGCGCAGGCGGAGAATCAGGTGACGCGCGGTCTTCGCCAACTGCTCGCCGTCGCCGAGGCGTACCCCGAGCTCAGAGCCAACCAGAACTTTCTTGGGCTGCAGGAGGAATTGACGGCCACCGAGTCGAGAATCGCCTACGCGCGGCAGTTCTACAACGACCAGGTTATGCGACTGAACACGCTCATCCAGTCCTTCCCTTCAAATCTCATCGCCTCAGTGTTCGGATTCGAGCCGCGCGAGTTCTTCGACATCGAGGACCCAGTCCGCCGCCCCGTGCAGCTCGATCTGTCGTAGGCGTCGCTGGCCTCGTGTACGAGCAGATCGCCGCGAACAAGCGTAAGACGCTTCTACTGATCGTCGGCGCGTTCGTGCTGCTCGGTGCCGTCGGGTATGCGCTGGGCTATTGGTTCGCGAGCGGGCCGGTCGGTGCCGCGATCGCGGTGATCATCGCGGCTGTGATGTCGATCGGCTCGTACCGCTACGGGGACCGGATCGTCCTCGCCTCCGCGCGAGCACGAGAGGTCTCCGCGGACGACCAACCGCGGCTGCACAACATCGTGGAGGGACTGTCGATCGCGGCCGGGATCCCGAAGCCGCGGGTGTATGTCGTGCCGGAACAGGCGCCGAACGCCTTCGCGACGGGCCGCGATCCCGCGCACTCCTCCATCGCCGTGACGGGTGGGCTGCTCGAGACGATGAATCGCGTCGAGCTCGAAGGCGTCATCGCGCACGAACTGTCGCACGTCGTCGACCGCGACATCCTCGTCGGGACCGTCGTCGCGACCCTGGTCGGCGCGATCGTACTCGTCTCCGAGTTCTTCATGCGCAGTTGGTGGTGGGGCGGTCTTCGTGGACGCCGAGGTAACGACTCCGGCGGCGGGGGAGCGGAGGCCCTGATCTTCGCGCTCGGGTTCGCCTTACTGATCCTCGCGCCGGTCGCCGGGCAGATCATCAAACTCGCCGTGTCGCGCCAGCGCGAGTTCCTCGCCGACGCTCAAGGTGCCATGCTCACCCGGTACCCGCCGGGCCTCGCGAGCGCGCTCCGGAAGATCGCGGCGGCGCCGCATGCGATGCGGTCGGCGAACAACGCGACCGCGCATCTGTGGCTCGATCAACCGTCACGCATTCCCGGTGAGCAGACGAGCACACTCGAGCGACTGTTCTCGACGCATCCGCCGATCCAAGAGCGGATCCGCCGTCTCGAGGAGATGTGACGCCGGCGCGTGACCGGTCACAATCCAGCGCTCGTTCGTTGAGGATGCCGGGTTTGATCGATAGCATCCCGTGGCCCGCTGTGGTCGGGTAGCACGCCGCGGCCCCACATACCGACCGACCCCTAGGAGGTTTCGTCGTGTCTCTCACGCGTCGTGGAAAGGCTACGGCCGCCGTCGGCGTCATTGCCGTCGTTGCGTCGTTCATCGCCGGCTACTTCGTCGTCTTTCCCGACAAGGCACCGGCCTTCGTCCAGACAACGATGACGAAGGTCGGTCTTGCCGATGCGCCGCCGCCCACGTGTCCGCTGACGGGTGAGCCGGCGCCGCACGGCGTCGTGCCGTCGCGACCGGCACTCGCGATCAAAGTGGAGAACGCGCCGGAGGCGCGCCCGCAGACCGGCCTGAACGACGCCGACATCGTGTACGAGGAGCCCGTCGAGGGCGGCTACACCCGCTTCATCGCCGTCTTCCAGTGCGCCGACTCCGCGCTGGTGGGGCCCGTCCGCAGCGGTCGCATGACCGATCCGGACGTGCTCGTGCAGTTCGGCCGGCCCGCGCTCGGATACGCCGGCGGCGTGCCGTCGGTCAAGGACTCCATCGCACGCGCCGGGCTCGTCGACGTGAACTACATCGTCGCGGCGGAGGCGTATTCGCGCGACGAGTCGCGGCCAGCGCCGCACAACTTGTACACGACGACGAAGGCGTTGTGGAATGCTGCCAAATCGCGCGACGGCGCTCCCGACGCCGTGTTTGCCTACGACGAAGAGCTCACCACGAAGAGCAAGCGGGTCCGGGTGGCCCATCTCCCGTTCTCGTCGGTCTCCGATGTGTACTGGGAGTGGAGCCGCCGCGAGTCGGCATGGCTGCGCTCGCATGGCACGACGCCACACGAGACGACCGACGAGGGTCAGGTCTCCGCGGCAAACGTCGTCGCCCTGGAGGTCGAGGTCCGTCCGGGCCACATCCTCGATGCCGCCGGGAACCCCTCGCCGGTCGTGACGCTGACGGGGTCCGGAAAAGCGTACGTGCTGCGGGACGGACGGATGGTCATCGGACGGTGGGAGCGCCCGAGACTGGCGGACGTGACCAGGCTCGTCGCGCGCGACGGATCGGAGATCGCGCTCGCGCCCGGGCGAACATGGGTCGAGCTGCTGCCGTCGGACATCGCCCTCGCGGCAGAGCGCTGAGCTTCTGCATCCGGCGCGTCGCCGGTCCTCGCGCAGGCGGCTTCGGCCGTTCCGGGTGCACAAGCTCCGGCGGTAGACTGCGGTCATCGCACCAACGTCGACGGGTCGAAGGAGGACCACCGTGGAGCGCGAGACCGGTACCTTCCGCGTGAAGTCCGGCCTGGCCGAGATGCTCAAGGGCGGCGTCATCATGGACGTCACCACAGCCGAGCAGGCCAAGATCGCCGAGGACGCGGGTGCCGTAGCCGTCATGGCCCTGGAGCGCGTCCCCGCCGACATCCGCAAGGAGGGCGGCGTCGCGCGGATGGCAGACGCGACGAAGGTCGAGGAGATCATGGAGGTCGTCTCGATCCCGGTGATGGCCAAGGCGCGGATCGGACATTTCGTCGAGGCTCAGATCCTGCAGGCGCTCGGCGTCGATTACGTCGACGAGAGCGAAGTTCTCACGCCGGCGGACGAGGACCAACACATCGACAAATGGGCCTTCACCGTCCCGTTCGTCTGCGGCGCTCGCAATCTGGGCGAGGCGCTCCGGCGCATCGCCGAGGGTGCCGCCATGATCCGGACGAAGGGCGAGGCCGGCACCGGCAACGTCGTCGAGGCCGTCCGACATCAACGAACGATCCTGAGGGAGCTTGCGGCCGCGGCAGGTCTTCGAGCCGAGCAGTTCGTGAGCGCGGCCAAAGACCTCGGCGCGCCCGTCGAACTCGTGCGGATGGTTGCCGGGCAGGGCCGGCTCCCGGTCGTCAACTTCGCGGCCGGGGGAATCGCCACACCCGCCGACGCGGCGCTCATGATGCAGCTCGGCGTCGACGGCGTGTTCGTGGGCTCGGGCATCTTCAAGTCGGAGGATCCGGCCACGCGCGCTCGCGCCATCGTCGAGGCGACGACGCACTTCCAGGATCCCGACGTCCTGGCGAAGGTCTCGCGCGGGCTCGGCGAGCCGATGCCGGGGCTGGACATCAGGGAGATCGGCGAGGAGGGCCTCCTCCAGGTCCGCGGCTGGTAGGGCGCCGCATGAAAGCCGGCGTCCTTGCGCTTCAGGGCGACTTCCGTGAGCACGCGGCCGTGCTCGGCGATCTCGGCGCCGCTCCGATCGAGGTGCGGACGGCCGAGGACCTCCAGCGCGTCGACGTTCTCGTGATCCCAGGAGGGGAGTCGACGACGATCTCGAAGCTTGCCCGTTCGGCCGGGCTCGTCGACCCGATCGTCGACCGCGCCCGCGCCGGGATGCCGATGCTCGGAACATGTGCGGGAATGATCGTCATGGCGTCGCGGATCGAGGGCGGCGACCCCTTGCTTGGCCTCGTCGACATCGAAGTTCGACGCAACGCGTACGGCAGACAGGTCGAGTCGTTCGAGGCCAACGTCGACATCCGGGGTGTCGACAATCCGGTCCGCGCCGTCTTCATCCGCGCACCCATGGTGCGGCGAGTCGGGGAGGATGTCCAGGTCATCGCCGAGCACGAGGGCCACCCCGTTGTGCTCGAGCAGGGAAGGCTCGTCGTGGCCTCGTTTCACCCCGAGCTGGTCGGCGACGGCGCCCTGCACCGGTACGTATTGGACAAGGTGTAGCCAGCGATGTCCGGTCACTCCAAATGGAGCACGATCAAGCGAAAGAAGGGCGCCGCGGACGCCCGGCGCAGCAACATGTTCGCAAAGCTCCTTCGCGCGGTCGAGGTCGCCGCGCGCGAGGGCGGTGGCAACCTCGAGGCAAACATGACGCTCGCCTCCGCCGTCGAGAAGGCCCGCGATGCGTCGGTTCCGAGCGACAACATCGAGCGGGCGATCAAGCGGGGGACCGGCGAGCTCGAGGGAGGTGCGAGGTACGAGGAGGTCGCGTACGAGGGCTACGGACCCGGCGGCGTCGCGCTGTTCGTCGAGTGCTTGACCGACAACCGGAACCGCACCGCACAGGAGGTTCGCCACGCGTTCACGCGCAACGGCGGCAACCTCGGCGAATCGGGGAGCACCGCCTGGATGTTCCAGCGCAGCGGTGTCATCCAGATCGAGAAGGGCGAGGCGCCCGACGAGGACCGGTTGCTCGAGGTCTCGCTCGAGGCCGGCGCCGAGGACCTCGCGGACGAGGGGAGCACCTGGGAGATCCGCACGGACCCCACGGCGCTCGCCCGCGTCCGCGACGCGCTGGACTCCGGGGGTCTCCCGATGCTCTCCGCGGAGCTCACGATGCTTCCGCAGACGACCGTCCCGGTCGAGGGCGGGCAGGCCAAACACGTGCTCGCGCTCATCGAGGCGCTGGAGGAGCTCGACGACGTCCAGAACGTCTATGCCAACTTCGACATCTCCGACGCGGTTCTGGCGGAGCTGGCCTAGCCGCACGTGACGCGGCCGCCGCCGGGAGCAACGCCGATCGCCGATTCAGTCCAGGGCGGAAGGTGTTTGCCCGCGTCTTTACCGCTGCCTACGATGAACACGTGTTCGAGTCGAGCGTGCTGGGCGTCGATCCCGGAGTCGCGTCCGTGGGGCTGGCGCTGGTCGTGGAACGCCGGCCGCGGCGCGCGGTCGTCTGGTCCGACACCGTGCGGACGCCCGCGGGGATGGCGGAGCCGCAGCGCCTTCGAGGCGTTTGCGACCGCGTTCGCGCCGCGATCGTCGAGCATCGTCCGGCCGCCGTCGCCATTGAGCGCGTCATGTGGGGGCGCAACCGAACGAGCGCCCTGTCGGTGGCGCGAGCGACCGGCGTCATCGTGCTCGCCGCCGCCGAAGCCGGCATCGCCGTCGAAGAGTACGCCCCCTTAGAGGTCAAGATGGCCACGACGGGCAGCGGCAACGCGGACAAGGAGCAGGTGCGGCGCGCCTTGATGCGCGCGATGAAGGTTGACGGCGTCCCGTCGCAAGCCGACGCGGCCGATGCCGTCGCGGTCGCCATTTGCCACCTGAACCAGGCGGTGCTGCGGCGAGCGGCCGCTGCCCGATGATCGCCTCGCTCGAGGGACGCGTCGCCGAGAAGACCGCCGAACGCGTGGTCCTCGACGTCGGGGGCGTGGGGTACGACGTCGCGATTCCCGTCTCGACCGCCGTCCGGCTCCCAGGCATCGGCGGCTCGGCGCGGCTGTTCACGCGGATGCATGTCCGCGACGACGCCCTGCTCCTGTTCGGGTTCACCTCGACCGACGAACGGGGCGTGTTCGATTTGTTGGTCACGGTGAGCGGCGTCGGGCCGAAGGTCGCGCTCGCTTTCCTGTCGGCGCTCACGCCCGACGCGTTGCGGCGTGCAGTCGCCTCCGGCGATCTGGACGCGCTCATGGTCGTGCCCGGAGTGGGCAAGAAGGTCGCCCAGCGAGTGGTCCTCGACCTGCGCGACAAGGTCGGTGGCGGCGTGCTCGTGATCGAAGGACCGCTCGTTGACGTGCGCGAGGCCCTCGTCTCCCTGGGGCTGTCCCCGCAGGAGGCGAGCGACGCGATCGCGGCTCTGCCGCCGAACGACGACCGCGCCGTGGAGGAGTTGCTGCGAGAGGCCCTTCAGCACGTCGCGAGGGTCTAGGGTGAACAGATGACGGATCCGACGACGGGGCGTATCAGATGAACGAGGAGGCGACCGACTCGGAGCGCGTCGTCGAGCCCGACCTCGCGGCGGATGACCGCGAGTTCGACGCCGCCCTTCGCCCTCGTTCGCTCGACGAGTTCGTCGGCCAGGATCGCGTGAAGGAACAGCTCGCGCTTCTCATTGACGGCGCGAAGGCCCGGCGCGAGCCGATCGATCATCTTCTGTTCTCCGGCCCACCAGGCCTCGGCAAGACGACACTGGCCTCCATCGTCGCCAACGAGCTCGCCGTCGGATTCCAGCCAACCAGCGGTCCAGCCCTCGAACGGCCGGGGGATCTCGCCGCGATCCTGACGAATCTCGGGGAGGCCGACGTCCTGTTCGTGGACGAGATCCATCGCATGCCGCGCGCCGTGGAGGAGGTCCTGTATCCGGCGCTCGAGGACTTCAAGCTGGACGTCGTGCTCGGCAAGGGCCCGAGCGCACGGAGCATCCGTCTGGACCTTCCGCAATTCACGCTCATCGGGGCGACGACGCGGCCGGGTCGGATCACGCTCCCGCTGCGGGAGCGATTCGGGTTCTCGCCGAGGCTCGATTATTACTCGCGGCGGGACGTCGCCCGCATCGTGCGGCGGTCGGCCGGCATCCTCGAGGTCGTGGTCGATGCCGACGGTGCGAACGAGATCGCCGGCCGATCCCGCGGCACGCCGCGCGTGGCGAACCGTCTATTGCGTCGGGTGCGTGATTACGCCGAGGTGCGTCACGACGGCCGCGTCTCCGGCGACGTCGCCCGGCGCGGGCTCGAGGTGTTCGAGGTGGACGACGAGGGGCTGGACAAGGTCGACCTGGCGATTCTCGGGGTCATCGTGAATCGTTTCTCGGGCGGCCCGGTCGGGCTCTCGACCCTCGCGGCCTCGGTCGGCGAGGAGCCCGACACCATCGAGGACGTCTACGAGCCGTACCTGCTCCAGCGCGGCCTCCTGGCGAGAACGCCTCGCGGGCGCGTCGCGACCGAGCACGCGTACCGCCACCTCGGCGTCGTTCGGGAGGGCGCGCTCCCGCTCGCCTGAGCCTTTGGCCGGCGCTTCGGCTGGCCGAGCGTCGAATAGCGCCGCCGCCGGAATCCCCGGGCTTGTATGCTCTTTCGTTCGCCCCGCACGAAAGGCACCCGCGGTGACCACGCTCTTCTTCCTCGCCCAGAGCTCCGGCCAGCAGGGCGGCGGCCTGACGCTGCTCCTTCCGCTCCTGCTCATGGGCGGCGTCTTCTATTTCCTCCTGATCCGGCCGCAGCGGGCGCAGCGTCAGCGCCAGCAGCAGCTTCTCGGCGCCCTCCAGGTCGGCGACGAGGTCCTGACGATCGCCGGGATGTACGGAACGATCGTCGAGATCGACGATGACACCGATACGGTCACCGTCGAGGTCGCGCCCGGAACGCGCGTCCGTATGCTGCGTCGTGCCATCAGCCAGCGGCTCAGCCAGGACGAGGACGACGGGTACGACGCCGCCGACGACCAGTCGGCCGACGAGGAGGCCGAGCCCGGGTCGTGAAACGCGCCACCGAGCCCGCCCGGGAGCAGGCCGTCCAGCGCACCTCCGTGGAGCCGTCGGCCGCGGTGACCGACGTTCCCCCTGTCGCCAACGCGGTGACGGCCGGATTAACCGCCGCGGCCATCGATCGATCCGCGCTCACGCTCGACCTCGTGCAGCACGACGAGGAGCTGTCCTCCTTCATCGCGGCTGCGGATCGCGTGATGGAGGCGCTCGGATACACCGAGCACGGGTTCCGGCACGCGAACCTCACCGCCCGCATCGCCTTCAACGTGCTGACGCGCGCGGGCTTCGACGAGCACACCGCGAACCTGGGATGCGTCGCGGGGTACCTGCACGACGTCGGAAACATGGTCTCGCGCGAGATGCACGGCCAGACCGGCGCGATCCTCGTGTACGACGCGCTGAAGGGACAGGTCCCAGTCACAGATTTGGCGACCGTCGTGGCCGCGATTGCCAACCACGAGGAGCCCAACGGCGCGGCGGTGTCGCCCCCGGCCGCCGCGGTCATCTTGGCGGACAAGTCCGATGTGCACCGCAGCCGCGTCCGCAAGTCCGGGCAGATCCAGTTCGACATCCACGATCGGGTCAACTTCGCCGCCGAACAGTCGTTCCTCCGGGTAGACTCGGCGGCGAAGACCGTGACCCTCGAGCTCACGATCGACACCGAGATCTCACAGGTCATGGAGTACTTCGAGATCTTCCTCGGGCGCATGCAGATGTGCCGCAGGGCCGCCGAGGTCCTTCACTGTCGATTC
Source organism: Actinomycetota bacterium (assembly GCA_046724395.1). Classification (GTDB taxonomy): domain Bacteria; phylum Actinomycetota; class UBA4738; order UBA4738; family HRBIN12; genus DATAEU01. The sequence continues at coordinate 13,896 of JBKOWM010000139.1, read as the reverse complement.
AAGCTGACGATCAACGGGGCCGAACTGGCGTGAAACGGGCGACCCGGGGACTCTGGATCTCGATCATCCTGGTGGGGGCGTTGGTCGCCGGATCGATCGCGGCGTTCGTCGTCGGGACGCGCCCGGTGCTCGGTCTCGACCTCGAGGGCGGGGTGTCCGTCATCCTGTCGGCACCGCCCGATACGCCGAGCGACGTTATGGATCGGGCGCTCGAGAACATTCGCACGCGTGTCGACGCCTTCGGCGTTGGCGAGCCGCTCCTGTATCTGTCAGGGACCAACATCGAGGTTCAGCTGCCCGGGCTCGCCCGCGGCACCATCGAGCAGCGTCCGAAGAACGAGTACCGCATCGTCGATAGCCAGGACGTCGCGTACGCGACGTACCCCACGGCGGACGCGGCCGACACGGCGCTGAACGGGATCGAGGTCGTCCCCGGCAGTCAGACATTCTGCCTGACGGGCGACGTCTTCCAGGGTTCGACGCCGGTGTGCACGGCGACGAAGAAGGACGCCAACACCCTCATCGAGGGCATCAGCGTCGTTCCCGCCGATCAGGCGTCGCCGGCCCCGAGCTCGGGGTCGGCCCCGAGCGGCTACTGCCTGAACGGAACGCAGCTCCCGACGGTCCCCTGCTTCGACTCCAAGAAGGCGGCCGAAGAGGCTCTGGCCGGCATCGGGACCGACGTGCAGACCAACGAGTACTGTCTGGCCGACGCGTCCGGCAAGACGATCTCGAACCAGTCACAGACCGCGTGTTTCCCGACGCAGGCCGAGGCACAAAAGCTGCTGTCTGAGCTGTCGACCTTCCATCAGACCAGCGAGTACTGCGTCGTCAGCTCCGCCGGCACGGGCCTCGGCTGCTTCCTCACGAGGGACCTCGCGAGCGCGCAGTTGCAGCGGACGGGGCAGGAGCGGCTGCTCCAGGTCATCGGCACGACCGCGCGGCTCGAACAGCGGAAGGTAAACGGCACGCTCGAACCTGGCCAGCCCGGCTACGACACGACGCCGGTGACGTGCGCCACGCAGGCCGAGCGGCAGACGGCCGAATGCAGCTTCCAGGCGTTGGCCAAGAAGGACATCGTCGTCTACGGGACCGGGAACCAGAGCCGCGTCAAGTACCAGCTCGGCCCCGTCCAGCTGACGGGGGATGCCATCAACAAGGCGACGGCCGTCTACGACACCGGCGGCACGAGCAGTGTCGGGACGGGGTGGGCGATCAGGTTCTCGTTGACGAGCGCCGGCGCGAAGACGTTCGGCGACGTCACGACGCAGATGGTCGGACAGCAGCTCGCGATCGTCGTCGACAACCGCGTGATCTCGGCCCCCACCGTCCAAAACGCCATCACCGGGGGTACCGGCGTGATCACGGGCAGCTTCACCAAACAAAGCGCGGGAGACCTCGCCACGCAGCTGAACGCCGGCGCGTTGCCCGTGAACCTCAAGAAGGAGCAGGTGCAGACCGTCAGCCCGACTTTGGGCCAGGAGTCGCTCCGCCAGGGGCTCATCGCCGGGATCGCGGGGCTCGTCCTGCTCGCGCTCTATCTGCTCTTCTACTACCGGCTGCTCGGCGTGGTCGCCTGGATGGGCATGACCATCTGGGCGATCCTGGCGATCGCGCTGGTATCGATCGCGGGAGAGACCGTCGGATACAGCCTCACGCTCGCCGGCATCGCCGGCCTGGTGATCTCTCTCGGCGTTACGGCGGACTCGTACATCGTCTTCTTCGAGCGGCTGAAGGACGAGGTTCGGCAGGGCAAGACGCCTCGCGCCGCGGTACAGCCGGCCTTCAAGAGGGCGTTCAAGACGATCGTGGCGGCCGACGTCGTCACCGGACTGGCCGCCGCGGTGCTGTATGTGACGGCCGTGAGCTCCGTTCGTGGGTTCGCGCTCACGCTGGGCGTCGCGACGGTGCTCGACCTGTTCGTCGTGTACTTCTTCAAGCGGCCGACGATCTTCCTGATCGCGCGGAACGAGCGCCTCGTGAACCTGCCCGGGTTCGGTCTGACGAGCGGGGTCGCGGCCGAGCCACTGCCCGGCGAGGTCCGTCCCGCGATCGCGGGGGCGTCGAAATGAACGTCCGCGAGGCCGTCGCCGTCTTCCGCGGGCACCGCGAGCCGCACTTACACCTGATCGAGCACCGGCGCTGGTGGTTCGCCCTGTCGGGGACCGTGATCGCGCTGTCGCTCATCGGGCTGTTCGTCCGGGGCCTCAACCTGTCGATCGACTTCGAGGGCGGCTCGCAGATCACCTACGAGGACCGCTCCGGCGTCAGCGCCGATCAGGTCCGCTCGTTGCTCACGGCGGCGCCGTACCACCTCGACGAGTCCGAGGTGCAGCTCGTAGGCGGCAACGAGATCTCGGTTCGCACACGCAGCCTGACGGAGCTGAGCGATACCACCCGCACGCAGCTCGTCGACGACCTCGCCAAGCAGGCCGGCGTCACCCCCGACGACATCAGCAGGACCGACGTCGGACCGACCTGGGGAAGCGAGATCTCTCGCAAGGCGCTGCAGGGTTTGATCGTGGTGCTGCTCGCGATCACCATCTACATCTCGTTCCGGTTCGAGTGGAAGATGGCGATCGGCGCGCAGGTCGCCATGATCCACGATGTCATCATCACGGCGGGCATCTACGCACTCGTCGGCCGGGAGGTCACGCCGGCGACGGTGATCGCGATCCTGACGATCCTGGGTTTCTCGCTGTACGACACCGTCGTCATCTATGACAAGATCCAGGAGAACACCGAGTCGCCGGCGCTGGTCGCCAGGGACACCTACGCCGGCGTGGTGAACCACTCGCTGAACCAGGTGTTCATGCGATCGGTCAATACGTCCCTCGTCGTGCTCTTCCCGATCCTGTCGCTGCTGCTGTTCGGCGGCGACACGCTCAAGGACTTCGCGTTCGCGATGATGATCGGGGTCCTCACGGGCGCGTACTCGTCGATCTTCATCGCGGCCCCGCTGCTCGTGGTGCTCAAACAGCGAGAGCCGCGTTACCAGCAGTTGCGTGCCCGACCGGCGCGCGAGGCAGGTGGGCGTCCGCTGCGCTCCGTCCCAGCGGCGGTCGCCGCGGACGCAGAAAATGGCGCGCAGCCGGTGCCCGCGGAGGTGGGCGCCGCCGCGGCGGCCGGGACGACGACGCGAACGGGGCAGCCTGCTCGGCCTCGGCCGAAGAGCAAGCGCAAGCCCCCGGCGAAGCGGAGGCGGAGGTAGCCGCCGTGGATCTCGAGCAGATCCGCGGCCTCATTCGAGACGTCCCGGACTTCCCGCAGGAAGGCGTGATGTTCAAGGACATCACACCCCTGCTCGCCGATCCGATCGCCTTCTCGACGGTGATCGACCTGATCGTCGTGCACTTCGGCCGCGGAAGCGTCGACAAGGTGGTCGGGATCGAGGCCCGCGGCTTCATCATCGCCTCGCCCGTCGCCTACCACTTCGGCGCCGGGTTCGTCCCGGTCCGCAAGCTCGGGAAGCTGCCCTGGGAAACCCAGGCCGCGGAGTACCAGCTGGAGTACGGGACCGCGGCGCTTGAGATCCACACCGACGCCGTCCAGCCGGGAGAGCGGGTGTTGATCGTCGATGACGTCCTCGCGACCGGTGGCACGGCCAAGGCGACCGCCGATCTCGTCGAGCGTATCGAGGGAAAGGTCGTCGGGTTGGCGTTCCTCATCGAGCTCGGGTTCTTAAAGGGCCACGACCGGCTCGAGGGATACGACCTGTTCACGCTGCTCGAATACTGAGCGGGCTTACACTGGCGTCGTCCCCCGGGAAGAGGCGGGGTCCGGGGGACTCAAGGAGCGAGCGCGAAGCGCGAGCGGCACTCCTCCGAGTGGAGGCGCCCGTGGAAAGCAAGGAGCAGCTGAAGACCGAACGGCGCGGTGGGCTGCTCTCGCGCCTGCGCCCGGGGGACACAGATGTCCAGCCCGAGGGTCTCGAGGCGCTCCTTCGCACGGTCAAGGGGTACAACGCCAAGGCCGACCTGGGCCTGATCCGGCGCGCGTACGCGTTCGCCGCCGACGCGCACGAGGGGCAGGACCGGCTCTCGGGTGAGCCCTTCATCGAGCACCCGCTGGCGGTCGCGACCATCCTCGCCGATCTTGGCCTGGACACCACGACGCTGGTCGCGGCGCTCCTCCACGACACGGTTGAGGACACGCCCGTCACCCTCGAGGGGCTGCTCGCGGAGTTCGGCCCGGAGGTCGTGCGCATCGTCGACGGCCTCACGAAGATCGAGACGATCGGGTTCAAGACCCGAGAGCACGAGCAGGCCGAGAACGTCCGAAAGATGATCGTGGCGATGGCCGGTGACATTCGCGTCCTGCTGATCAAGCTCGCCGACCGCCTTCACAACATGCGGACGCTATCGGCGCTTACCCCGAACAAGCAGCGCGCCAACGCGACGGAGACGCTCGAGATCTATGCGCCCCTCGCCCACCGGCTCGGCGTGGAGCAGGTCAAGTGGGAGCTCGAAGACCTGTCGTTCAAGACACTCCACCCGGGGCCGTATCACGAGATCGCCAGCCTCGTCGAGAAGCGGCGCGGCGAGCGGCAGCAGTACATCGACGGCGTCCTGCAGGCGGCGAGAACGCGCCTGCGCGAGGCCGGCGTGGTCAAGGCCGAGGTCGATGGCCGGCCGAAGCACCTGTACTCCATCTACGAGAAGATGGTCGTCGGCGGCAAGGAATTCAACGAGATCTACGACCTCGCCGGGCTCCGCGTGCTCGTCGACTCCATCCGCGACTGCTACGGCGCCCTCGGAGCGATCCACTCGCTGTGGAAGCCGGTGCCGGGCCGGTTCAAGGACTACGTGGCGATGCCCAAGTCCAACATGTACCAGTCGTTGCACACCACGGTCGTCGGCCCTCAGGGCCGCCCCATCGAGGTGCAGATTCGAACCAAGGAGATGCACCGTACCGCCGAGTACGGGATCGCCGCGCACTGGCGGTACAAGGAGGGCCGCGACGCGCGGAGGGCGAAGGAGGCCGCGGATCTCGCGTGGCTCGGCCAGATGCTCGAGTGGCTCAAGGACATGGCCGATCCACGCGAATTCATGGAGGGCCTCAAGATCGACCTGTACGGCGGGCAGGTGTTCGTCTTCACGCCAAAAGGCGACGTCATCAACCTGCCGGCCGGCGCAACGCCTGTCGACTTCGCGTACGCGATCCACACCGAGGTCGGTCACCGCACGATCGGCGCGAAGGTCAGCGGCAAGCTCGTGCCGCTCGACTACGAGCTGCGGACCGGCGACACCATTGAGGTGTTGACGTCCAAGGCTCAGGGGGAGGGACCGTCACAGGACTGGCTCCGGTTCGTGAAGACGCCGCGCGCCCGCAACAAGATCCGCCAATGGTTCAGTCGCGAGCGCCGCGAGGACGCGCTCGAGCAGGGGCGTGACGCGCTGCAGCGACTGATGCGCAAGCAGAACGTTCCGTTCAAGCGGCTCGCGACCGAGGATGCGCTCGCGCAGGTCGCGGCGGAGATGAAGTTCCAGGACCTCGAGTCGCTCTACGTCGGGGTCGGCGAGTCACACGTTTCGCCTCAGTCGGTGATCGCGCGCCTCACCAGGATCGTCAGCGGCACGACGCAGGACGACGTGACCGAGCCTGCGCTCGCGCGACCCGTCAGGGTCGAGCCGTCCGACGTCACCTCCGGCGTCGTCGTCCCCGGCTCGGTCGACGTGTGGGTCCGTCTCGCCAGGTGCTGTACGCCCGTTCCGGGCGACGACATCATCGGGTTCGTGACGAGGGGCCAGGGCGTCTCCGTCCACCGCCGCGACTGCCCGAACGCCCGGGCGCTGATGGACCAGTCCGAGCGGCTCATCGAGGTGTCGTGGCGCGCGGGACGCCCCACGTCGTTCGTCGTCGCGATCCAGGTCGAGGCGCTCGACCGAACGCGACTGCTGTCCGACGTGGCGACGGTGCTGTCGGACCATCACGTGAACATCGTGTCGGCGACGTCGGCGGTGGGTCGCGACCGCATCACCAACCTGCGGTTCACCTTCGAGCTCGCGGATATCACGCACCTGTCGGGCATTCTCGCCGCCGTGAAGAAGGTCGAGAATGTCTACGACGCGTTCCGCGTCGTGCCGCACTGAGGTCGGTGAGCGGTACGCGTCGGGCCTGACGCATGCGGATCTTGCTGCAGCGGGTCTCGCGCGCCTCCGTCCGAGCAGGCGGTGAGCTCGTGTCGGAGATCGGCCCTGGGCTCGTCCTGCTAGTCGGTGTCGGCCGCGCCGATGGGCTGGGGGAGTACGACCGGCTTGCGCAGAAGGTCCTGACGCTGCGAGTCTTCGAGGACGGCGCCGGAAGGATGAACCGCTCGCTGGAGGACGTCGGCGGGCAGGTGCTCGTCGTTCCGCAGTTCACCCTCTACGGCGACGTCCACCGCGGCCGCCGCCCCTCGTGGGAGGCCGCAGCGCCTGCCGAGGTCGCGGCGGCCCGCGTCGAGGCGTTTGCTCGAGCGCTCGAGGCGCGCGGAGCGGACGTTCGGCGTGGCGCTTTCGGCAAGCACATGGCCGTCGAGCTCGTGAACGACGGACCGGTCACGTTGTGGATCGATGCCAATGGGTGGTGAGTTGCCCGTCGTTCGACCCATCCGAGGGTGCGTGCTCGACCGGTCGATAAGATGGCCGCTCGCGATCGGGACACGGGCATGTACCTCGACGTCTTCTCAGACAACTCGTACGAGACCAACTGTTGGCTCATCGCCGCGGACGGCTCGGAGGACGCCGTCGTCGTCGACCCTGGTTTCTCGGCGGAGCACGTGCGGGGCCTGCTGGAGGCGGCCGGCAAGCGGCCGGTCGCAGCGCTCGCGACGCACGGTCACGACGATCACGTCGGCGCGGCGGCCGCCTTTTGCGGCGACGACCTCCCGCTGCACATCCACGAGGCCGACGCCCTGGCCCTGACCGATCCGCAGGCGTGGGGCGCCGGGTACACGGGCGAGCCGGTCCCGGTCAAGGACGTGCGGTTTCTCTCCGACGGAGACGTTCTCGAGTTCGCGGGCTTCTCTATCGAGGTGGTGCACACTCCCGGGCATACGCCGGGCAGCGTCTGTTTTGGCACGGACGGGTGGATACTCTCCGGCGACCTGGTGTTCGCCGGCACGATCGGCCGCAGTGATTTCCCGAACTCGTCACCGGCGGAGATGCGCCAGAGCCTCCGGCGTTTCCTGCGGCTCCCGGATCCACTTCCGGTCCTGCCGGGCCACGGTCCACGCACGACCGTCGGTCGCGAGCGGTCGACGAACCCGTATCTGCGGGGGCTGTGATGGAGTTGAAGCCGCCGCGCGGGACGCGGGATTTCGTTTCCCCGGAGGGGGGCAGGCTGCGGGCGCTGTACGACGCCGCCGCCGAAACGGCCCGCCGGTATGGGTACCGCTACGTGGAGACGCCGACGTTCGAGTACACCGAGCTGTTCGCCCGGACGTCGGGCCACACGAGTGACGTCGTCTCCAAGGAGATGTACACGTTCGAGGATCGGGGCGGTCGCTCGCTCACGCTTCGTCCCGAGGGCACCGCGCCGGTCGTCCGCGCGTTTCTCGACAACCGGCACGATCTTCCGACGCCGTTCAAGGCGTACTACCTGACCAGGATGTTCCGGTACGACCGTCCGCAGGCCGGCCGGTACCGCGAGCATCGGCAGTTCGGTGTCGAGGCCATCGACGCGCCCGATCCCGGAAGCGACGTCGAGGTCATCGCCCTCGGCGACGCGTGTCTCCGCTCGCTCGGCCTATCGCGATACGAATTGCAGATCAACTCGCTCGGCGATGAGGTCTGCCGTCCGGCATACCGGGAGCGACTCGTGGCGTACCTCGTAGCCAACCGGGAGCGGCTTCGCGACGAGCACCGGGAGCGGTTCCGTGAGAACCCGATGCGGGTGCTCGACTGCAAAGACGAGGCGTGCCACGCCGTCGCGGCCGACGCGCCGCGCATGGTCGACTACCTCTGTGACGCCTGTCGCGATCATTTCGACGGCGTGCTCGACGGGCTCCGCGCCGAGGGCCTCAAGCCGCAGGTCACGCCGACGGTTGTTCGCGGGCTCGACTACTACACACGGACCGCCTTCGAGTTCGTGAGCGAGGTCACCTCGCTCTCGCAGGCGGGAACGCTGTTCGGGGGCGGCCGATACGACGGACTGGCCGAGGCGCTCGGCGGCCCGCACGTGCCGGGCGTTGGATTCGGCATGGGTCTGGAGCGTGTCCTGATCGCGCTCGCCGACGAGGGAATCGAGCCGCCGACCGAGCCGTTGCCGGACGTCTTCGTGGTCGGCGTCGGCATCGACGGCCGCACGGCCGCGTCCGACCTCGTCCGGGCGCTGCGAGGCGCGGGTCTGTCCGTGGACGCGCCGTTCGCGGAACGACCGATGAAGGCGCAGCTCAAGATGGCGGATCGCTCCGGCGCCCGTGCCGCCGCGATCGTCGGCGACGACGAGGCGCGCGCAGGGACCGTCACGCTGAAGCACCTGGCCGACGGTAACCAGGAGACGGTGCCAGCGGCCGATGTCGCCGAACGACTCCTGGAGACGCGATGAGTCGGTACCGCACCGCGATGCGCACCGACGCGTGCGGCGACCTGCGAGCGGCGGACGTTGGGCGCGCCGTTCGACTCTGCGGATGGGTCGCTCATCAGCGGGACCACGGCGGCGTCACATTCGTCGACCTGCGCGATCGCGAAGGGCTCGTCCAGCTGGTATTTCACCCAGAGCAGGCGCCGGCGGCGCACGAGATCGCTCAGCGCTTCAAGACGGAATCTGTCGTCGCCGTCTCCGGTGAGGTTCGGGCCCGGCCCGAAGGGACCGTGAACTCGAACCTGCCGACGGGCGAGGTCGAGATCGCCGTGGGAGACGTCGAGATCCTGTCGCTCGCCGAAACCCCTCCGTTCCCGATCGAGGATCGTATCGACGCCGACGAACTGTTGCGGCTGCGATACCGCTATCTCGACCTGCGGCGGCCTGAGATGACGCGAACGCTTCGCATGCGCGACCGGGTGACACACCTCATGCGCAGCCACATGGACGCCCTGGGGTTCGTCGAGGTGGAGACGCCGCATCTCACTCGGAGCACGCCCGAGGGAGCCCGCGACTTCCTTGTGCCGTCGCGGTGGTACCCGGGCACGTTCTATGCGCTCCCACAGTCGCCGCAGCAGCTGAAGCAGCTCCTGATGGTCGCCGGCCAAGACCGCTACTACCAGATCGCCCGGTGCTTCCGGGACGAGAACCCTCGCGCCGACCGTACGCTCGAGTTCACGCAGCTTGACGTCGAGATGTCGTTCGTCGACGAGGACGACGTCCTCTCGGTGATCGAGCCGTTGTACGCGAGGATCGTGGCCGAGCTCGCCGGCGCCGATGTCCAAACGCCGTTTCCGAGGATGACGTACGGCGAGATGATGGCGCGCTTCGGCTCGGACAAGCCGGACCTGCGATACGCGATGGAGCTGGTCGACCTCGGGCCGATCTTCGCGGCGACGGAGTTCCGCGCGTTCGCGTCGGCGCTCGCGGGCGGCGGCGTCGTCAAAGGACTGGCTGCCACCGGCGGCGGCGAGCTCTCGCGCCGCGAACTCGACGATCTCGTCCAGCGCACGAAGGGGCGCGGTGCGGCGGGGCTCGTGTGGGTCCTCGTGGAGCACGCAGGCGTCCGGTCGCCGGTCGAGAGGCATCTATCGCCCGACGAGCTCGGCCAGCTCGTGGAGGCGACGGGCGGCCGCCCCGGGGACCTCGTCCTGGTCGTCGCCGACCGTGAGGATCGGGCGAACGTTGCGCTCGACGGGCTGCGTCGAGAACTCGCTTCCCGCCTCGACCTCGTTCCCCAGGGCGCGTGGCGGTTCTGCTGGATGCTCGAGCCGCCCTTGTTCGAATGGAGCGACGACGAGGCGAAGTGGGTATCGGTGCATCACCCCTTCACGGCACCGGCCGGCGAGGACCTCGACCCGCGAACGGCCACCGGAAGGGCGTACGACTTGGTGCTCAACGGGTTCGAGCTCGGCGGCGGCAGCATCCGGATCCACCGCCCCGACATGCAGGAGCGGGTCTTCGAGGTCCTCGGGCTGTCGCACGAGCAGATCGAAGAGCAGTTCGGTCATCTGCTTCGCGCGTTTCGCTACGGCGTCCCGCCGCACGGTGGCATCGCCATGGGGCTCGACCGGATCGTCATGCTGCTGACCGGGAAGGACTCGCTCCGCGACGTGACGGCCTTTCCGAAGGCCCAATCGGGGCAGGACCCGCTGACGGGCGCGCCCGCGCCGGCGTCGAAGCATCAGCTTCGCGAGCTCGGCCTTCGCCTGGCCGCGCCGCCACGGGAGCCTGCATCCGCCGACGGACCGATCTCGCCGCCGCGGGACCTCGCGGAGCCGACTCGGTGACCACGCTGACTCGGGATGATCTCGAGCTCCTCCAGGAGCGGAACTACGCCCAGCTCGTCACGCTCAATCCCGACGGAAGCCCGCACGTCACCGTCCTGTGGGTCGACGCGGAACCGGACCACGTCCTGGTCAACACCGCCGAGGGCCGCGTCAAGGACCGCAATCTAAGCCGAGACTCGCGCGCAGCCGTGTCCGTCGTGAAGGACGGGGACTGGTACCGCTGGCTGTCCGTCTCGGGAATCGTCGTCGAGCGGGTGACCGGTCCCGAGGCCGAGGAGCACATCGACCGGCTGTCCCGACGATACGACGATGAGCCGTGGACGCCGGTGGACGGCCAGGTGCGGGTGCTGTTCCGGATCCGGCCCGACCGTGTCATCCGCTACGGCGCTTAGGTCGTCCGATGGTCGATGCGCCCCTCGCCGCGCGGATGCGACCCCGAACGTTCGATGAGTTCGTCGGGCAGTCGCATCTGATCGGACCCGGGAAGGTCCTGACGCAGCTCCTCCAGGGCGGCCATCTGCCGTCCTTGATCCTGTGGGGCCCGGCCGGGACGGGCAAGACGACGCTCGCCCACCTGCTCGCCGACGCCGTTGGTGGCCAGCTCGTGCAGCTGTCGGCCGTCTCCTCGGGTGTTGCCGACGCCCGCAAGGTCATGCAGGGAGCGCGCGGCGGGATGTTCCGCACGGTGCTCTTCGTCGACGAGGTGCACCGCTGGAGCAAGGCGCAGCAAGACGTGCTCCTGCCCGCGGTCGAGGACGGCACCATCACGCTCATCGGCGCGACCACTGAGAACCCGTACTTCTCGCTCGTCACCCCGCTGCTCTCGCGATCGATCCTGCTGCGGCTCGAGCCGCTCACGGCGGAGGAGGTCCGAAGGATCCTTCGACGCGCCCTCGCCGACGAGGACGGCGGCCTCGGACGCGATCGTGTCTCGCTGACGGACGACGCGCTCGACCACCTCGTCGAGGTGGCGGGCGGCGACGCGCGGATCGCGCTTACCGGGCTGGAGGCGTCGGTTCTCTCGGCCCGCTCGGCGGGCGTCGACGTCGTCGACCTGGATCGAGCCGCCGACGCGATTCAGAAGAAGGCGATCGTCTACGACCGCCAGGGCGATGCGCACTACGATGTCATCTCGGCGTTCATCAAGAGCATCCGCGGTTCGGATCCCGACGCCGCGATGTTCTGGCTGGCGCGGATGATCGAGGCGGGGGAGGACCCTCGGTACATCGCGCGCCGGATGATCGTCCACGCATCCGAGGACGTCGGGCTGGCGGATCCACGCGCGCTGCTGATCGCCGTTGCCGCCGCGCAGGCCGTCGAGCACGTCGGGCTGCCCGAGGCGCGGTTGAACCTCGCCGAAGCGGCTCTGTACCTGGCCCTCGCGCCGAAGTCGAACAGCGTGTACACGGCGATCGGCGCGGCCGCCGAGGACGCGCGCTCGTCCGATCCTGTCCCGCTTCATCTTCGCGATGCGAGTCTTCCGACGTCCCGACGGCTTGGGCACGGCAGGGGCTACAAGTACCCGCACGACTATCCGGGGCACCGCGTCGAGCAGCAGTACCGCCCGCAGCGTTTCGGAGGCCGGGTCTATTACGAACCCTCCGACCAGGGAGAGGAAGCGAATCATTCGGGCGACGAACGGCGGGACGAAGCGTCCCGACGGCACGAGGCGGGCGCGGAGGACGCGCCGGTATGATGCGGCGGTTCCGGATCCCGACGACAAGGAGTGCTGTCGATGGCCGTCCTCGCGATCACCGCCGGTGACTGGGCACTGATCATCCTCGCGACCGCGTGGGCGGCTCTCGTCCTGTTTCTGTGCGTCGTGCTGCTGAACACGTACAACGTCCTGACGAGCACGAGACTGCTCATCGACGGCATCCGGCAGGAGACCGTGCCGCTGCTCACGGAGGTGCGCAATTCGGTCGTAAAGACCAATCGCGAGATCGACCGCGTCGACGGCGTGCTCGAGAGCGCGAACAACATCGTCGGCCGCGTCGAGAGGATCTCCACGCTCGTGGAGCGGGCAGTCACGAGTCCGCTCGTGAAGGTCATCGGGGTGGGGGCGGGTCTGCGTTCGGCCGCAGCGCGTTTTCGCAAGGGACCGTCCACGTCCTCTTCGTCGTGAGACGCATCTTCTGGCTCGCGTTGGGTCTGGGTGCCGGCGCCGTTGGCGCCGTTGTGACTGCGCGCTTCGCCCGTCGCCAGATGCAGAAGGTCGCCCCGACGACCTTGGCCCGCGAGGCGCGCGGCGGCCTGCTGGAGCTTTCGAAGCTTGTCGCCGAGTCGATGGCCGAGGGCAGGCGCGCGATGGAGCAGGCGGAGGCCGAGGCGCGCTCGTCGATGGATCGCTGACGGCGCCGGCCATCGGCGGGCGGACGTCGTTCGCTGGGCGCGGATGGCGCGCGACCCGTCGGTAGACTTCCGACCCATGCGGGGCTCCGAGATCCGCGAATCGTTCCTGCGCTTCTTCGAGGAGCGCGGCCACAAGCGCGTCCCATCGTCGTCGCTGATCCCGCCGCCGGAATCCGGGCTGCTGCTCACGAACGCGGGGATGAACCAGTTCATCCCGTACTTCCTCGGTCACGCGCCGGCGCCGTTCCCGCGCGCCGTCACGGTGCAGAAGTCGTTCCGGACCGTCGACATCGACAACGTGGGACGCACGGCGCGTCATCTCACGCTCTTCGAGATGATGGGCAACTTCTCGTTCGGCGACTACTTCAAACGAGAGTCTTGTGGCTGGGGATTCGAGCTCGTCACCGAGGTCTGGGGGATCGATCCCGGCCGCCTGTGGGTGACGGTGTTCGAGACGGACGACGAGGCGATCGAGATCTGGCAGGACATCGGCATCCCCAGGAACCGGATCGTCCGGCGCGGCGCCGAGGACAACTACTGGTGGACGCATGCAGCCGGGCCGGCCGGGCCCTGCTCCGAGATCTACGTCGATCGCGGCGCGAAGTACGGAACCGGGGGTGGACCGGCGGTCGACGAGGAGCGGCACATCGAGATCTGGAATCACGTCTTCATGCAGGAAGAGGTCGACGACGAGATGCGCGTCGTCGGCGAGCTGCCGGCGAAGAACATCGACACCGGTTCGAGTCTCGAGCGCGTCGCTGTCGTCTTGCAGGAGGTCGACAACATCTTCGAGACGGACTTGATGCGCCCCCTCCTCGAGGTCGCCGAGGAGCTGGCCGGCGTCCCGCACGGCAAAGACGAGCGGACCGACGTCTCGCTCAAGGTCGTGGCCGAGCACGGCCGCGCAACCACCTTCATGATCGCCGACGGAATCTTGCCGTCGAACGATGGCCGCGGTTACGTCCTGCGGCGGATGCTCCGACGGGTCGTCAGCCACGCGCGGCATCTCGGGATCGACGACGAGGTCATGCCGCGTCTCGTCGAAACTGCGGTCGAGTGCTTCGGTGCGGCCTACCCCGAGCTGGTGGAGAACCATGCGTATGTGAAGCAGGTCGCGGCATCCGAGGAGGAGCGGTTCGCCGCGACCCTCCGCCAAGGGATGACGCTGTTCGAGACGGAGGCGTCCCGA
>JBKOWM010000154.1:0-4251 GCA_046724395.1 Actinomycetota bacterium | reverse complement strand
GTTTCTGCCGCGAACATCCCCTCTCGATCGGGTTGGAACATCACGGCGTAGTCTCGGTGGCGATTGCGACTCAATCGGAGGTTTTGACCATGGCTTGCGACGTCCTCAACGTCACCTTCGACTGCCGCGACTCGGACAAGGTCTCCGCGTTCTGGCAATCAGTCACCGGCTCGACCAGGCGGTTGGAAAACGACCCCGGGAACCAGTACTGGGTCGTTGAACGCGAAGATGGTCGATGGCCGCGACTAGTCTTCGTCACGGTCCCCGAGGAGAAGTCCGCCAAGAACCGGGTCCATCTCCGACCTTGTTCCCACCGACTTGACGCAAGGGGCAGAGGCTGACCGCCTGCTCCGGCTTGGAGCGTACATTGTCGACGACCGTCGCGCCGTCGCCCCCGGCGGTTGGGTCGTGTTGGAGGACCCTGAAGGCAACGAGTTCTGTGTGGAGCGCGGTCTGGACGAGTGAGCACCGCATCCACGCTTTCCGTGGCCACCTTCTCGATCCGCGGATAACGTTCCTTAGCCAAACACCGTGGAGATCGAGGGAAGATGCGGTGATTGCGTCGCATGGCCATGACGAATCCTCGGATCGCTCCCCCGGCGGTTCGTCCGGCGCGAGACTGGCGAGCATGCCGCCACGCTCGAGGGCATTCATCACCGCGGTCAACGCCAGCCTCTGTGGCCTCCTCGGTTTGTTGCTCGGCGGCTACGGCGTCGATCTCGTTCGGCTGCGACGCCCCGACTTCTTCTACGGGACCATGCTTGCCGCCGCGATCGTCGGCGGCCTGGGGTGGTGCGCAGGAGCGGTTGTCACATGGCGCCACACGAGCGCGCGGCCACCGCCCTCGCGAGCCGACGTCGTGTTGCTCGTCCTCGGCGCCGCGGCAGTGTTCTGGGTCGGCGTCGAGACCGCGCTATCCGTCCGGTACGCGAACTTCGGCCCGATGATCGATCAAGAGGGCTCGCTCGATGAGCCATTGCATCCGGTGATCAGCGCGGCGTACCTCGTCGACGCAATCGTCGTCGCGATTACGCTTGTCGGACTCGCGGTCTCACGGTTGGTCACTGCCGGGCGCCGGACCGCCCGGTGAGGGAGGCACGGCCACGTTCGGTCCAAGCACGGTCCGCTTCCCTCTCGATCCGCCGCCAAGGCTCCTTGTGCGTAAACCCGTTCGGCAGAGTTGACGACTAATCGGCCTTGCGGATCGGATCGGGAGACCCGGCTCGATCACGGGAGGAGGCCGCAACTTCACGTTCGATATCTGACGCCAGCAGCGGCGGCATCCCCGTTCGAGGTCTCGAACGGCAAGACGATCCAGTCCGGCGGTATCTGCGCCGACCAACCGGCCGGGTCGCGATAGGTGTCCTCGGGGCTCGGTTCGGTCTCGGAATCGTCTGACGCTCCTATGCACGAGGTCGTAACCACCGAGACGACGATCACAGCTATGGACGGTCGCATTGCGGACCCCCACCAGCGGGAACTAGTTCGATGTTGCACGGGACCCTTTTCGATCCGCGGATAAAGCTCCACGTAGACCACGCATGGTGGAGGCTGCTCGGGTTTGATCTTGCCCTCCACGGCGCGTGTGGCTCGAAATCTTGCGGCCTAGTGACGAGTTGTTGCGACGGCGCCAAAACATCCACCAGGGACGTTCGGGGTGAGCCTAGGCGACCCGTTCGGCCTCGCGGTCGTGCCGAAGGCCCGCTTCGACCTCCTTCAGATGCTCCAGTTGTTCGGCCTCCTCATGAGGCACCTGACCTCCACCCCGTCCGAAACTCGCTCATGCCTCGATGCTACGACTCGATGCTACGACCCGACGCCGAGCATGGGCGCGTGAGGCCGGTCATGCTTCGGCGGCGTACATGGCGGTGGGCACGCTGGGACACTGGCTACCCTGTGGGCGGTTTACAGTGACATGCGGTAGCGAATTTCGTGCATCTCGAATGGCAGTGAGTCATGCGGACGGAAGCGCTCACCACCGTCGGGTCGAAAGCCGTACTTCTCGTAGAAGCGACGGGCGCGACCGTTCTCCGGGCGTACCCAGAGGGTAAGGAGGTCGTGTCCTGCGGCGCGCGAGTGCCCGACCACCGCATCCATCAGAGCTAGAGCCACTCCGGTTCCCGCAACCTCCTCGGTGACGTAGATGCTGCCGAGCTCAGAACTCCCCCCGGCTGGTACGTCGGCCTCTGGGCTGGGCAGCACATACGCATACCCGACTACTCGACCGGCCAGCTCCGCAACGAAGACCGCCGAGCCAGGGCTGGGCTGGGCGAGCCCCTCTGCGAAATCGGCGGCGGTTGCCTCGACCGAAAGAGTCAGTAAATCCGACTCCGCAAGCACGTCACGGTAGCTCCACCGGCGGGAAGCAACGCTCACCTCCGCGATGGCCCTGGCGTCGGTTGGTCGCGCCGCCCGGATAACAGGATCGCTAGCCACGACCAGAGCGTAGCCAGCTCTTGCTTGCCAGGGCGCGTAAGGCCGGTCACGCGACGGGAACGTAAAAATGAGACTCGTTTCGACCTGGAAGGGGCCTCCCCGCTGCTCGATCCAGCACAGGCAGAACGGATGCCCGGCCGGATCCGCGTAGACCTGGAAGTTGTCTGCGGAGGTCGCCTGCTCGGCAGCCTTCAGCACCTTTGCACCCAGCGCCATGACTCGGTCGTGGGCGGATGGGAAGTCCTCGACCCACAGGTCAAGATGGATCTGTTGGGGCGGTGTCCCGTCCGGCCAGTCCGGGGGCGTCATCGGAGATCCGGGACGCGAGATTCACGGTGCGTACAGGACGCCCGTGGTGCAAAGGGTGCGGGAATGTACCTTGAGGCTTGCGTCAGTGGAGGTTGAGAATTAGTGCGATGAGCCCGATCACGGTACTCATCATCCCGAGAATGAGGACCGCGGCCAGCATATAGGTTCGCAACCCGACACCGTACGGGAGGGGAGCGGGGACGCCCCCATCCACACTGCCGCCCGAATGTGTTCGTCCACATGCTCCACTTGGCGTCCTCCTGGAGCTCCCGGACGATGTCCCGCTTGCCGTCTCGCTTCTTCGCCACAGTCGCAGTGTAGGACGACCCCGCGCTGGCGGGCCGGTCAACGTCAGGGACGGGAATCCCCGGCCGACGTGGACCTCGACGGCGACCAGGCGACCGCGGACCCCGACGACGGTGACGCCGTCACGCTACGGCGGCGTACATTACCCTCTCGATCCGCGGAAATGTTTCCTAGGCGCAGGCGCAGCACGGTGGTCTTGTGTCGGGTGATCACCAGACGCACGATGGATCGGTGACAACGAGACTTCCTCCGACGCGGCGCCCGGGGCTCGTGGTACTCGCCGGTATCGTCGCGATCTCCGTGACATGGGGCTGGGTTCTTGTTGCGGTCTTGACCTCGTCCCATTTCTCGCCGGGGGCGGGATGGGTGCGTGTCGGATCGGTGGAAGACGTTCGGGCCGAGGGCGTCACCTCAGTTCCCCAGGTGCCCGCCTACGTGGTAGCCGACCCCCCACGAACTCCGATCACGCTCCTGGCCGTGAGCCCACACCTCGGCGAACGGATCACCTACTGCACGTCGTCGGGTTGGTTCGAGGACCTGGCTCATGGCGCGAAGTTCGACCGGGAGGGCAACTACAGGCTCGGGCCGGCCGAACATGGACTCGACCGGCTGGCGACCCTCGTTCGGGACGGCGTGGTTTGGGTGAATCCGAGCGAGATCACGCCCGGGCCTGCGAAGGGTTCATCCGACGGGATCCCTCCAGCGGGTCCCTTCTGTCAGGCAAGTACCTGAGTAACCACACCGACCTCTCGGATCCGCGGACAAGACTCCACCTACACCGGCTTGTCACGCATGGCCGTGTCGCATTATTCGGGAACGTCCATAGTGGTGCGCGGTGTTAGCGTCCTCCCGTGAGGCCGGATGAACTTCGAGCGCCGACTCCGTAAGCGCCTCGATGCCCTCGGGCCGGCTCCCCGTTCCGAGCTACTCCACGTCCTGATGCTCCCGACCTCGAGCGCGCCGAACGGATCGGCGAGTTCTGGAGCTACCCGCAGAGCCGCGCCTTCGCGGAGCTGCTGATCGACTGGGAGGAGGACCGGACCGCTCCGGGCGGTGCTGGTCGGCATGCTGCGGGAGATGGAGCGAAAGTAGGCTAGGCGTCTCGAGCATGGACGTGCGTGGCCGTGACAATCACGGTCATCTGATCGCCGGACTTCGCAAACGCCTGCGGTGTTGCCGAATGTTGCTGATTGCCAGTAT
>JBKOWM010000067.1:0-56278 GCA_046724395.1 Actinomycetota bacterium | reverse complement strand
CGCCTCGAGCGCAAGCACCACGGCGCCCACGACGGGCGGCGTCTCGAGCCGAGCGAACGTCGCGTCCGACGTTTCGAGGCGGACCGACTGTTCGAGCGGCTCGGTGACGAGGTCGCCGGCCGCCGCGAGGAACCCGCCCGCCAGGATCACGTCGAACGCCTCGCGGAGTATGCCGAGGCGTGCGGCAACGAGGATCACATCGCTTCCCATCGCCCGTCCTGCGCGGTCGAGGATCTCGCGCGCGACGCCGTCACCGTCCTCCGCAGCCTCGATGACGAGGGGAGAGACGTTCTCGATCTCGTTTTCGATCCTGCCGTGCAGCTCGCGCCGCGACAGGAACTCGAGGAGATCGGCTGGCGTCGCGCGGTCGAAGTGACGGCACAGCAAGCGGCTCAGCGAGGTCGCCGGTCCCCGACCGGTGTACGCGCGCGCCACGGCGCGGACCGCCTCCTCGGAGACGTCGATCGCGCTGCTGAAGTCGCCGAACAGCGGCCCGAGCCCGAGCGTTCGGAACCGGTCGCCAGAGGCGTTGCGGCCCGCAACAACCGAGCCGCCCCCGGCGATGACGACGACCGCCGACGGGTTGTCGGACCCCGCTCGGAGCACGATCTCGGAGTCGTTCACGACGGACCGGCCACCGGCGAGGCCAAGGGGGTCGATCGCGTACGCGAGCCGCTCAACGTCACCAGGCCAGTCGACGCCCGCCAGCCCGAACACCGCATGGCCGACGTCCTCCGCGGCCGCGTCTGCTCCGGCGAGGGCCTCCCCCACCGCCACGCGGATCGCCGCGCCGGCACCGCCGAGACCGACGTCCTCCCAGTTGGAGGGGCCACTCCGGCCCAGGCCGAGCACGGTTCCCGACTCGCCCGCGACGACGGCCTCGGTCTTCGTGCCGCCGCCGTCGACGCCGACGACGACGGTCACGATGCGGCCCTCGTCTCGTACACCTGCTCGACGACCTCCATGACGACACGCCCATCCCATCCCGAGGGGCGCGGGACGCGCGCCTCCCGGATGGCGTCGAGGAACTCACGCATCTGGCTCGTATACATGGGCTGCGTACAGTGCTCGTACTCCGGAGCCGGCTCCTCCGCGGGCCAGATCCTC
This sequence comes from Actinomycetota bacterium, assembly GCA_046724395.1. Classification (GTDB taxonomy): domain Bacteria; phylum Actinomycetota; class UBA4738; order UBA4738; family HRBIN12; genus DATAEU01. The sequence continues at coordinate 55,171 of JBKOWM010000067.1, read as the reverse complement.
TCGTATCCGAGCGTGCCGAACACCTCCGTGTCGGCCTCGAGACCCTCGAGGTGCGGCTGCCACCATCCCGATTCGACGATCGAGTTGGTGCCGTTGGACCAGGTGATCACCAGGATCCCGTCGTCGTCGACGTCGTAGCGGCCCTCCGCGTATCGGGTGCCGACGACGCCGCACACGTTCACCGGCGCCGGGTCGCCCAGCAGAAACCGCGCGGTGTCGATGGCGTGAACCCCCATGTCGAGGAGAGCCCCGCCGCCCGAGAGCCGGCGATCCGTGAACCACCCCGACGGCCCCCAGCCGGCGTGCATCCCGTACCCCCGGGTCTTCACCACGTCGCCGAACTCCCCGGCCGCGATGCGACGGCGCATTGCGACGACCTCGTCACGGAACCGCCAGCAGTGCGCGACCATGAGCTGCGCGCCACTGTCCTCGGACGCCGCGATCATCGCATCCGCCTCGGCCACGGTGATCGACATCGGCTTCTCGACGAGGACCGGAGTGCCCGCCCCGAGCAGCGCGATCGACTGCGGCGCGTGGAGGGCGTTCGGCGTGGCGACAACGGCCGCGTCCACGTCCGGATCGCCCACGAGCGACTCCCAGTCCGTCGTGACCCTCGGGATGTCGTAGCGCTCGGCGAGCGCCCGCCCGCTCTCGTCCCGCCAGTTGGCGACCGCGACGAGCTCCCCCTCCGGATGAGCGAGAACCCCGCGCGCGTGGAAGTCCTGGACCCATCCGCTGCCGAACAGCGCGACCCGAGTCACGCCGGGGTCACCCTTTGACGCCGCTCAGGGTCACGCCCTCGACGAACACCCTCTGCGCGAGGAAGAACAGCACGATCACCGGAAGCATGAACATGATCGAGGCGGCCATCGTCAGGTTCCACTCCACCCCGTGATGCTGCTTGAACTCCGACAGCGCGATCGACAGCGTCCACAGCTTCTGATTCGTGCCGACGAACAGCAGTGGACCGAATAGATCGTTCCAGGAGTAGAGGAACTGGAAGAGCGCGACCGCAGCGATCGCCGGCTTGGCGAGCGGGACGATGACACGCGTCATGATCTGGAACTCGCTCGCGCCGTCGACACGCGCGGCGTCCGAGAGCTCCTCGGGGATCGTGAGGAAGAACTGACGCAGCAGGAAGATCGAGAAGGCATCGCCGAGGAACAGCGGCAGGATGAGCGGCGTGAAATGGCCGATCTGGCCGAGCCGTACCCAGATGATGTAGAGCGGGACGATCGTGACCTGGAACGGAAGCATGATCGTCGACAGCACGAGCAGGAACGCCACCTGCCGCCCACGCCAGTTGATCCGCGAGAGGGCGTACGCCACGGGCACACAGGACACGACGACGCCGATGGTCGCGCCGGCCGCGATCTGAAACGTGTTCCACGTGTACGAGATCATCGGAATTCGACGGAACACTTGGGCGAAGTTGGTCCAGACGAAGGGGCGCGGGATGAACGAGGGCGTCACCGCCTGAGCCTTCGACATCAGCGCCGTCATCAGAATGAAGAAGAACGGCGCGACGAAGACGCACCCGACGGCGATGAGGACCGAGTGGCGGGCGACCGTCATGAGGAACCGGCGGCGCCGCACATCGTCGGGAATCGGCCGCCGCCGGATCTCGGCCGCGCGCGAGAGAGCAAGCTCGTGCTGGACGCGCTCCGCCTGCGTCTGCTGAACGCTCATCGACCGAACCCCCCGCCCTGGTAGAAGACCCACCGCCGCGAGCCCTTGATGATGAGGAGCGTGCAGGCCATCGTGATCGCGAAGAGGACCCACGCGAGCGCGGAGGCGTAGCCCATCCGGAAGCTCTGGAAGCCCTGCTGATACAGGTAGACGGAGAAGAACATCATCGAGCCCTCCGGGCTTCCGAGCGAGCTGGCCGCGTCCGTGACGCTGCTACCCGACGTCGCCAGGCTCGTCACGTATGCCTGCGTGAACAGCTGGAAGCCGTAGATGACACCGATGACGAGCGAGAAGAAGATGACCGGCGAGATCATGGGCAGCGTCACGTGGCGGAACTTCTGCCACCCAGAGGCGCCCTCGATGTCGGCCGCCTCGTAGAGCTGTCTTGGAACGTCGAGAAGCCCTGCGAGGAAGATGATCATCGCGTCGCCGACTCCCCACAGCCCGAGGATCACGATCCCCCACTTGGCGCTACCGGGCCCGTAGAACCATAGCGGGGGACGGCTCCAGCCAAAGCCGCGAAGGATCTGGTTGACGGGACCGAAGGCGGGCTGGAAGACCAGGATGAACGCGAGCGCGGCCGCGACCGGCGGAGCGATCGACGGGATGAAGTAGATCGTGCGATAGACACGCGAGCCGTGCCGAGGCAGCGTCAGCAACCAGGCTGTGAAGATCGCGAATGTGATCCGCAGCGGAACGCCGACGATGATGAGCCACACCGTGTTCCGGATCGCGAGCCAGAAGAACGGATCGCGGACCATCAGCTTGTAGTTCTCCAGACCTACCCATTCGGGCGAGGAGAGCAGCGAGTAGCGCGTGAACGAGAAGTACAGGCTCGACAGCATCGGGTAGAGGATCAGACCGAGAAACCCGACGATCCATGGCGACATGAAGAGAAGGATCGTCAGGCGCTTCTTCGTGTCGCGCCGCCGAGGCCGGCGCACGATGGCGCCGGCCCCGGCGGTCACCCGGATCGGTTCCGTTCGAACGGCCGTCGTCGCGTCCTTCCGCCGTGCCTCGGCCTCAGCCCGCCTGCGCCAGCTGATCGTTAATCTGCTGGGCGGCCTGCTGCAACCCCGAATCCAGCTGCTCGTCGCCGACCTGCCATTTCTCGGCGAACGAGCTGAGGATGTCCTGGTCGGCCGAGCCGATCGCCGAGCTCTCCTTGTAGTGGGAGAGCGGGTTCTCGAAGACGTCCAGGAACGTCTGGAACTGCGGCGTCACGTCGAGGTCCGGCGACTCCAGCGCCGCGTGCGTCGTCGGAACGTTTCGAACGTTGTTCGCCATGTAGACCAGCGTGTTGGTGTCCGTCGCCATGTACTGCAGCAGCAGCCACGCCTCGGCCGGGTGCGGCGAGCCGCGCGGCATCCCGATGATCGTTCCTCCGATCTGGCCCATCCCGTAGTTGTCGGCCTGATCGTCCGGGACGGGCATCGGGGCCGTCCCGTAGTTGAGGTCCGGCTTCTCGTTCTCGATGAACGCCGTCCGCCACTCGCCGTCGAGGTTCATCGCGATGCGTCCGGTGTACATGTCGTGTGCGGTCGAGAACTCGTCACCCGCGCCCGCGACGAACTGGCGAAGGTTGTCCGCGCCGTAGAAGTCGACGAATTTCTTCTGCCACTCGAACATCTGCTTCCACGCCGGGTCCGTCGCGACCGCCGACTCCGATCCATCCTCGCTGTACCACGAGGCGTTGAACAAGTTCCCCATCTGCACGGTGGTGAACTCGTAGTACCCGAACCACGGCACGAACCCGGCTACCTTGATCGAACCGTCCGGATTGAAGACGGTCAGCTTCTTGGCGTCGTCGACCAGTTCGGAGAGCGTCCTCGGCGGCTCGTTGATGCCGGCCTTGTCGAACATGTCCTGGTTCCAGTACAGGCCGTACGCGTCCGTGAGGAACGGCAGCGCGCACTGGCTGCCCGCGTAGCTCGTGTACTGGAGGGCCGCGTCCGGGAACTGGCTCAAATCGAAGTCGGTCTGCTCCATGTACGGCGTCAGGTCCTGCCATGCGCCCGACGCGCAGAACTGGCCGACGTTGTCGAGCGTGAACGACAGCACGACGTCGGGCGGCTCCCCGCCGTTGATCGCATTGATGATCTTCTGGTCGGCGACGCCGCCGACGCTGTTCACCGTGATCCACGGGTACTTCTCGCTGAAGCCGTCGAAGATCTGGTTGAACTGGCGAAGCTCGCGCCCCGTCCACGCCCCCCAGATCTCGATGGTCACTGGCTCGTGCGACGCGCTGGGGTTGACCGTCGCGGGCGCCTCGTTGCCGCCGCCGGCGGTGCACGCGGCGGCGACGATCGTGAAGACCGCCAGCGCCCCGAGTAGTCGTCTCATCCCGTTTCCCCCTCCGCTCGTCTCCGATCAGTCATATACGTGCGGACCGGCCCGTGCGGTCGTCGGGGCCCGCGCCGAGTTCATGGCGCGCTCCGGCGGATCCGGTCGAACAACAGATCCTGGGCCGACTGCAGTGCCAGCGCGATCGCGCCGTGGAGCTCGCCGTCCTCGCCCAGCGCAGAGACTTCGATTCTCGGTCGAAACGGAGACAGGGAGCCGAGCTCGCGCTCGACGGCGTCGAGCAACAGATCGCCCTGCCGCCCGATCGCGCCGCCGAGGATCACGAGCTCGGGATCGACAACCGGCGCGACGGCGGCGATGGCGAGCGCGATGCGCTCCGCGACTGCGTCCACGACGCGGCGGGCCTGGCGATCCCCGGCGCGGGCACGATCGAACACCGCCTTCGCATCGGGAGCACCGCCGACACCGAGCCGGCGAGCCTGCTCGACGACGGCGCGCGCGCCGACCGCCGACTCGAGCGCGCCACGGCGGCGACTCGTTCGCTCGTGCGGATTCCGAACGGCGATCGGCACGTAGCCGACCTCGCCGGCCGCACCACCCGCTCCCCGGTACAGCTCTCCGTTCAGGACGAGGCCCATGCCGACGCCGGTGCCGACGTGCAGGTAGACGAAGTTCGAGACCGCCTTGCCGAGGCCGAGGCGCTGCTCCCCGAGCGTCGCGAGATTGACGTCGTTCTCGAAGAGGACGTGTGGCCCGAGGTTGGCGCGGAGCGCCTCGAGAACGCCGTCGCCCTCCCACCCAGGAAGGTTGTGCGCCAGGCGAAGATGCCGCGCACCCGGCTGCAGGACGCCCGGGCTGCCCACGCAGACGAACGTGACCTGTCGCCAGCGCACCCCGGCGTCGTCCGCAACCGCCCGTGCGACGTCGCCGAGCTGAGTGATGAGCGTTCCAGCGCTCCGCGACCGAGCGCGGTCGTCTCGCTGCCCCACGATCTCGCCGGTGACATCCGCGATCGCGGCCCGCACCACCGAGCGTCCGACATCCAGCGCGAGGACGAACCCGGCCTCCGGGTTCACCTCGTACAGAACGGCGGCCGGGCCCTTGCCGCCGGATGTGCGGCCGGCCTCGCGAACCAGCCGGGCACGGACGAGGGTCGTGAGTGCCTGCGAGACGGTCGGCTTGGACAACCCGGTCGTCCGCGCGAGCTGCGCCCGGGAGACGGGCCCGACCTGGCGAACCCGCTCCAAGACGGTGCGCTCGTTGATTGCGCGGAGCATGCTCGGCGTGCCGGCCGCGAACGTCCGCTCGGCGCCCGTGTGTCCCCCTCGTCGGATCAGCGCAGGAAACTTTCCTAACTATTCCGGCGGATGCTAGGCTCGCCGCGCCGTCCGGGTCAAGGCAAACCGTCTGCGAGGGGGCCGAGCATGGCTGAGTTGGCGATCAGCGGCGGCACGCCGGTCCGGCCCGGGGGCTACCCGGCGTGGCCGGTCTTCGACGAGCGCGACGTGCAGGCCGTCGCCGAGACGGTTCGCAGCGGCAACTGGGGCGGCTTCCCGGAGCCGGGACGCAACGCCGCGACGTTCGAGGAGGGCTTCGCCTCCTATCAGGGAGCGCGGCACGGCATCCTCATGGCCAACGGCACCGTCACGATGGAGGTCGCGCTCAAGGCACTCGACATCGGCTGGGGCGACGAGGTCATCGTGCCGGCGCTCACGTTCGCGGCGACGGCGTACGCCCCCATGGCCGCCGGCGCGCTTCCCGTGATCGTCGATGTCACGCGCGACACGTGGACCATCGACCCGGACCAGGTCGAGGCCGCCGTCACCCCGAAGACGAGGGCCATCATGCCCGTCCACCTCGGCCACCAGATGGCGGACATGGACCGAATCGGCGAGATCGCGGCTCGCCACGGGCTCGCCGTCGTCGAGGACTGCGCGCACGCGCATGGACAGCGATGGAGAGACCGGGGCGCCGGATGCATCGGCCAGTTCGGCTCGTTCAGCCACCAGTCATCGAAGATCCTGACCGCTGGAGAGGGCGGCACCCTGCTCACGAGCGACGACGGCCTGGCCCGGCGCGCGCACTCGATCATCGACTGCGGACGCGCGAAGGACGACGCGGAGCGGGATTACACGTTCGGTGCGAACTATCGCCTCGGCGAACTGCACGCTGCGCTGCTCGTCACGCAGCTCGAGCGCTTCGAGCAGCAGCGCGCGGAGCGGGCGGAGGCGGCCGCGTACTTCGAGGACGCGGTGGTCCACGTTCCGGGCGCCCGGATTATGCCCCGCGATCCGCGGATCACGCGCTGGAGCTTCTACAACTACGTCTTCGCGATCGAGCCCGAGGCGTTCGCGGGCGCGACCAACGAGGTCGTGGCGTACGCGCTCGAGCGCGAGGGCGTCCCCGCCGAGGTGCAGTACCCGCCGATGAACCGGTACGACCTCTTCCGGCCGTCGCGCTCGCGCCTGCCCGTCGCGGTCGAGTTGTCGGAGCGACTCGACCCGTCGACGATGAGCTTTCCCGTCGCGGAAGATGCCGGCCTCCGGCGATCGATCTACCTCCAGGAGAATGTCTTCCGTGCCGGCCGCGAGGGCGTCGACGACGCCGTGGAGGCCATCGCCAAGCTGCAGAAGCACGCCGACGAGCTCGCGGGGATCGAGGCTCCGGCGTAGCCCGCGATCCCCGGCGGCGTCAGCCGCCGGGGAAGAATCTGGCCTCCCGCGGCGTCAGCCGCCGAGGAAGAATCTCGGAAGCCACGAGCGGTTCGCCTCGAGTAGGACGTCGAGCATCTCCGAAGCGACGGTGTAGCCGGGCACGAGCGGGTTCGTCATCAGCGCCCGGACGGCGGTGGTGCGGTCGCCCGTCTTCGCCGCCCGGATCGTCAGCCGCTCGTAGGCCTTCGCGTGCGCGACGAGTGCGAGCATGTGGTCGTCGAGCGGGGCGAGAGGAAGCGGATGCGCGCCATCCCGGTCGATGCGCGCCGGCGTCTCGATGACCGCCTCTGCATCGACGTTCGCGATCGAGCCGTCGTTCCGGACGTTGACCACCTGGACGTCGCCCGCCCCCGAGTACAGAGACGCGACGAGCTGCGCCGCGGCCTCGCTGTAGAACGCGCCGCCCCTGTGCTCGAGAAGCTCCGGCTTCGTGTCGAGCTCCGGGTCCGTGTACAGCTCGAGCAGGCCTTTCTCGATCTCCATGACCTCCTCGGCGCGCGTGCGCGCACCCCGCTGTTGTTCGACGACTTCCTGCGTGAAGTAGTAATAGTGCAGGTAATACGACGGGACCGACCGGAGCGCGCGGATCAGCCCGGCGGGCGAGTCCGTCTCGTCGGTGACGACGCCGATTTCCTCGTCGAGGATCTCGGGCAGCCGGTCGACGCCGTCGACGAGAACCGCACGTTCCCACGACAGATGGTTCAGCCCGACGTGTTCCAGCTGAACGCGGTCGGGCTCGACCGCGAAATGGCGCGCGAACCTGCGTTGGAACCCGATGGCCACGTTGCAGAGTCCGATCGCTCGGTGCCCCTCGTCGAGGAGCGCCTGCGTCACCATGCCGGTCGGGTTCGTGAAGTCGACGAACCACGCACCCGGTGCGGCACGGCGGTCGGTCTCCTCCGCCAACTCGAGCACCACCGGGACCGTCCGCAACCCCTTGGCGAATCCGCCGGGTCCGGTCGTCTCCTGACCGACGCAGCCGAACTTCCCCGGGATGGTCTCGTCCTGATACCGGGCGCGCTGGCCGCCGACCCGCAACTGGACGATCACGAAGTCGGCGCCCTCGAGCGCCTCGTCGCGATCCTCCGTCAGACGCAGCTCGCCGCGCCAGCCGGTCTTGCGCAGCATCCGATCGGCGAGCCCGCCGACGATCGACAGTCGACCGGGGTCGATGTCGAGGAGCACGAGATCGTCGACGGGAAAGCGCTCGGTCCGACGCGCGAATCCCTCCACGAGCTCTGGGGTGTAGGTGCTCCCGGCGCCAACGACGACGACCTTCACACCCATCGTGGCACAGCGTACACTGCCGGATCGTGCAATCGTTAGGAAACTTTCCTGATCCGTTCTTCGCCGAGATCGCCGGTCAGCCGGATGCTCTCCGCCGTGCCGCGGCCGCGCTCGTGGATCAGCGCGACGCGCTCGACCGCATCCGCGAGGCCGCGCAGTCGGCCCGCACCCTCCTCTTCACCGGGATGGGCAGTTCGTACGACGCCTGCTACCCGGCGGTGAACGATCTCGCCGGCCGCGGCGTCGCCGCCCTCCTCGTCGATACCGCCGAACTGCTTCACTTCCGGCGGCCGATCCTGACTGCGCGCACGCTCGTCACGATCGTAAGCCAGTCGGGCGGAAGCGCGGAGATCGTCAAACTCGCCGCCGACATCGCGAAGCAGCGGACTCGCCCGTTCGTCCTGACGATGACCAACGGCCTGTCGAATCCGCTCGCAAAGCTCGGCGACGTGACCCTCGACACGTGGGCCGGACGCGAGACCGGGCCGTCGACGATGACGTTTGCCGCCTCGATGGCGCAGCTCTCGGGGATCGCGCGCCTGCTCGCCGGGGACGCGGTGGACACGGCCGTCGACCGAACCCGAACGGCGGCGGAGGGAGCGGCCCGCGCCGTCGAACGGCTGCTCGACGACGGACAAGTGTGGGCCGAGGAGCTTGCGGGGTGGCTCGGCGACTTCGGGGTGACCGTGGTCCTTGGGCGCGGTCCGGCGCGGGCTGCCGCCGAGATGGGCGCGCTACTCCTCAAGGAGTCGGGCATCATGGCGGAGTCGCTCGAGTCCGCGGCGTTCCGGCATGGGCCGCTCGAGCTGGCGGGGCCCGGGATGGCCGCGGTCGTGCTCGCCACCGAGCCGGAGACCCGTCGACTCGACCTCGCGCTCGCGCGCGACCTCGTCGAGGCCGGCGCCTCGGTGCTCGTCGTCACGCCGGACGGCGAAGCGCCACGGGGGGCGCACGCCGCCGCGACGGGGTACCAGGACCGGGCGCTCGTCTCGGCCGTGTCGATCGTGCCGATCCAGCTCCTGGCGTGGCGTCTGGCCGTCCAGCACGGACGCACCCCCGGCGCGTATACCCGCGCGTCGAAGGTGACGACCCGTGAGTGAGGGACCTCGCGTCGCGCTCACGTTCGACGCGGAGCACCCGGATCGGCCGCTGTGTCCGCCAGGCGTCGCCGAGGCGATCCTCGATGTCCTCGCGGAGACGGCGACCGCGGCGTCGTTCTTCGTACAGGGACGATGGGGCCGTTCGCAGCCCGCCCTCGCCCGGCGAATCGCGGAGGACGGGCACATGGTGGGTCATCACTCGCAGTTCCACGCGCCGATGCCGTTGCTGGCCGACGACGGAATCCGCGCCGACGTCGTCGAGGGAGCGCAAGACATCCTGGAGACGACCGGGTGCGATCCGCGGCCCTGGTTTCGCTGCCCGTTCGGAGCCGGGCACGACGATCCGCGCGTCCTGGCGGTGCTGTCCGAGCTGGGGTATCGAAACGTCCACTGGCACGTGGAGCTCGACGACTGGGAGCCGTCGCGTACCGCGCGGGACATCGAGCAAGACGCGGTCGACGGCGTTCTGGCGTACGGCGATGGGGCGGTCGTCCTGCTTCATACGTGGCCGAGCCCGACCGTGGACGCGCTGCCGGGGATGGTAAAACGGCTGGCCGACGCGGGGTCGCGATTCGTGACACTCGAAGGCCTTGCCCCGTGACTCGGAGGCCGGCTCCGCTGCTCGCCGTCGACGGCGGGGGGTCGAAGGTCGACGCCGTCGTCCTCACGCGGGATGGTTCGATCGTCTCCACGGCGCGGTTCGCGAGCGGCGAGCGGGACGGGCAGGTACACGGCGATTACCTGGAGCTCGTGAACGCCGCGCTCGGGCTCGCCGCTGTTCGTGCGGGACGCGAGCGCGACGACCGACCGCTCGCCCGACTCGGCATCTACTGCCTTGCCGGCGCGGACCTGCCTCAGGACGACCGGCGAATCCTGCGCTGGCTCGGCAAACAGGAGTGGACGACGGAGAACATCCTGCGCAACGACACCTTCGCCGTACTCCGCGCCGGCACCGAACGAACCTGGGGCGTCGGCATCGTCTGTGGGTCGGGCACGAACTGCTCGGCCATCTCACCCGAGGGCCGGGAGTACCGACTTCCGGCGGTCGGTGAGATCTCCGGAGATTGGGGCGGCGGGAGCGACATCGGCCCCGCGGCGCTCTGGTACGCGCTGCGCGCCCAGGACGGACGCGGCCAGCGAACCACCCTCAGCACCCTCGTCCCGCGGTACTTCGGTCTGCGGCGTCCCCGTCAGGTCATGGAGGCGATGTACTTCGGACGGCTCAGACACGACCGCCTCGTCGAGCTCCCGCCGCTCGTCTTCGCGGCTGCGGAGGAGGGCGACGCCGTCGCCGGCTCGATCGTCGATCGACAGGCGGACGAGATCGCGACGATGGCCGGCGCGGCGATCCGCAAACTTCGCATGCGCGATCTGGACGTGCACGTCGTGCTCGGTGGAGGGATCTTCCGCAACGACTTCGGGGCGTTCTTCGAGCGGATCGACGACGGCATCCGGCGCGTTGCACCGCGTGCGGAGATCATCGTCCTCAAGGCACCGCCCGTCGTCGGGGCCGCGATGCTCGGCCTCGACAAGGTGCACGCTCCGAAGGCGGCGCACGATCGCGTTCGAGCGGCATTGACCCACGGCCGCCTCGCGCGGAGACTGGCGACCCCAAACGGAACGGAAGCTAGGAAGGAGCGCTGATGGCCGGCATCGTTCTCGACGGCGTGAGCAAGGTGTTCGGCGACGACGTGATAGCCGTGAACGACGTGTCGCTCGAGATCGGCGACGGCGAGTTCATGGTGCTCGTCGGGCCGTCGGGCTGCGGGAAATCCACGATCCTGCGGATCATCGCGGGGCTCGAGGACGTCACGGCGGGCGAGGTCTACATCGACGGCCTGCAGGTCACCGACTTCTCGCCCAAGGACCGCGACATCGCGATGGTGTTCCAGAACTACGCGCTGTACCCGCACATGTCCGTCCGGCAGAACCTGGGCTTTGGACTGCGCCTGCGGCATGAGAAGAAGGAGGAGGTGCGTCGTCGGGTCGACGACGCGGCGGCGATCCTCGGCCTCGAGCCGCTCCTCGACCGCAAGCCGGCTGAGCTTTCGGGTGGTCAGCGCCAGCGCGTGGCGATGGGGCGCGCGATGGTCCGCGAGCCTCGGGCGTTCCTCATGGACGAGCCGCTGTCGAACCTCGACGCGAAGCTACGTGTGCAGATGAGGTCGTCACTGGCGGCCCTGCACGATCGCTTGAGGAGAACGACGGTGTTCGTCACGCACGACCAGGTCGAGGCGATGACGCTCGGCCAACGTGTCGCGGTGCTCCGCGATGGGATCCTGCAGCAGATCGACACGCCGCAGCAGCTGTACAACGGTCCGGCCAACCTGTTCGTTGCGGCGTTTATCGGATCGCCGCCCATGAACCTCGTCGAGGCCCGCGTCGACGCCGACAAGATCACCTTTGCCGGATACTCCATCACGATTCCGACCGACGAGACGCTCCGCCGGTTCGACGGTCGAACAGTCATCCTCGGCATCCGGCCCTCGGATTTCGAGGACACGGCCGTGTGGTCGAACGCGAACCTGCCGTCGATCGAGGTCCGGGCCGACGTGACCGAGGAGCTCGGATCGGAGGTCAACATCCTGTTCAGCGTCGACGCGCCGCCGATCGAAACCGAGGAGACCAGGGCCGCGGCCGACACCGCCGACGACGAGTCGTTCGCCCTCATCAGCGACGGGCGCCGCGCCGTGTTCTGCGCTCGAGTCGACGCGCGGACGCACGCTCACGCCGGGTCGACCGTACGGCTGTCGCTCGACCCGTCCCGATTCCACTACTTCGACCCGCAGACCGGGCTCGCCCTCGAAGCGCTCGATCGCGCGCGCGCGTCAGCGTGAGGAGGATTCAGAGCTTGTAGCCAAAGCGCCGCAGCAGGTCCTTGCGGTCGGCCTCGTCCGCCTCCGTCTCGACTCCGAGCGGCGGCTCCCCATCGACGACGCCAAGGACGCCGCGTCCCTGCTCGCTCGCGCCGACGACGACCTCGAGTGGGTTCGCCGTCGCGCAGAAGACCCGGCAGACCTCCGGCACCGCCTTCACCGCGTTCAGGACGTTGATCGGGAAGCCCTCGCGCAGCGCGATCACGAACAGGTGTCCGGCGCCGATCCCCTCCGCGTTGCGTGCGGCTAGGTCGACGAGGTCCTGATCGTTCCCGCTGCGACGGACCAGTCGCGGCCCACTAGCCTCGTTGAACGCGATCCCGAATCGCAGGCCCGGGGCCGAGCCGACGAGTGCCTCGTGCAGATCCTCGACCGACTTGATGAAATGCGACTGGCCCAGGATGACGTTGACATCGTCGGGCTTGTCCACGCGGACGGTTGTGATGTCCATCGAAGGCGGTCCCTCCGGTGCTACGTCCGGTCGAGCCTCGTCATGATGCCGGCGAGCAGCGCGATCCGCGGTACGACGCTCGTGAGGTCGATCCACTCCCTGGGGCCATGGTCGTCGCCGCCGACGGGCCCGAGCCCGTCCAGCGTCGGGACGCCGGCCGCCGACGTCGTGTTCGCGTCGGACGCGCCGCCCGTCGAGGAATCGTGCACGTCGAAGCCCAGGTCGCGGGCGACGTCGACGGCGACCTGGGCGAGCCGCGCCGCCGCCTCGCCCTTCTCCATTGGGCGGTGCCACTTTCCCCCGGCGATCGCGACCTCGATGTCCGGGACGGTATGCGTGTTCGCGATCGCCTCGACCGCCCCTTCGGCCTCGGCGAGGGTCGCCTCCTGAGGCGAGCGCACATCGACCTCGATCGTGCAGCGCTCCGCGACGACGTTCATCCTGGTGCCGCCGCGAACCACGCCCGCATTCACCGTAACGCCCGGCCACCGTCCGTTGAGGTCGTGTAGCGCGATGATCTTGCGCGCGGCCTCGAGGACCGCGCTCCGACCGCGCTCCGGCTCGACGCCTGCATGAGCGGCCCGGCCGATGATCTCGATCTCGTAATCGGACACGCCCTTTCGGGCGGACACGATGTCGCCGTTTTCTCGCGCGCCCTCGAGCACGAACGCGACGTCGGCGCGGCCTGCCTCCTCGCGGATGGTATCCCGCGACCAAGGCGACCCGATCTCCTCGTCGGGGTTGCAGACATACGTGATCGAGCCGAACGCGTCGAAGCCGGCCTCCTCCAACACCTCGACGGCGAAGAAACCGGTCAGCAGCCCGCCCTTCATGTCCGACACACCGGGGCCGGTCGCCCGATCCCCGGCGATCGAGAACGGCCGCATCGCGGCGGTCCCTGCGTCGAACACCGTGTCGGTGTGTCCGATCATGAGGATCCGCGGCCCTCCGGCGCCGTAAAGTCTGCCGATCACGATGTCGCCGAGCTGCGGCTCGCCGGCGGCCGGCCGGTGGCGCCGCCGCTCGACCTTCCAGGAGCCGGCCTCGAACCGCGCCTGGCATAGATCCGCGATCCGGTTCACCCCGTGGGGGGTGAACGAGCCGCAGTCGATGTTCACCATCTGTGCGAGCGCGTCGACGAACTCGTCGTATCGGTAGGAAGACAGGTCAGCCAGACGCTTGGCTTCGGTCATCGCGCGCGAGTATACGGAGGCGCCGCCCGTCGAAGGGAGCCGACGCCGCGAGCCCGGCCGGTAGCATCGCGCCGATGTCGCGGCGTGCGGGCTACGATGCGGACCTCAACGCGTGGTGGCGCCTCGGCCTCGCTGTGGCCGCGCCGATCGTGCCACTGTTCTTCAGGGTCCGCGTCGTCGGGGCCGACCGCGTGCCCGCCGGCGCGGCGGTCCTCGCGGCGAACCACATCAGCCCGCTCGACGGCGTGCTGCTCGCCATCGCCGCCGGTCGCCGCGCCCACCGCATGACGAGGTTCCTCGTGGCGGTGGAGTTCTTCGGGAAACGACGGTTTCGATGGGCGCTCCGCTTGTACCGTCAGATCCCTCTTCGTCGCGGCGCGCGCGATGCGGCCGCGCTGGACGCGGCCGTTTCCACCGTCTCCGCGGGCGCCCTCGCGGGGATCTTCCCCGAGGGCAGGGTCAACCCCGAGCCACTCGATGGCCTCCAGCGCGGCCACACCGGCGTCGCCAGGATCGCGCTGGCGGCGCGCGCGGCCGTCGTCCCCGTCGGCATCTGGGGAACGCAGCACCGGTGGTCCTGGTCGGGCCTTGACCTGGGCCTGCCGCTGCGTCCGCGCGTGGCGATCGTGTTCGGCCGCCCGATCGCGCCGGTGGGGAGCGTGTCGAACGTGGATGACGTCCAGGCGTTCACCGGCGCGGTGATGCGCGCGATCGAAGAACAGGTGGACGCCGCTCGTGAGATCGAGGGCGCCTAGCGCGTCGTGTCGGCGTGGGTTCGCAGCCAACTCGAGGCGAGCGCCGCGACTCGCTCGAGCGCCCCCGGCTCCTCGAATAGATGCGTGGCGCCGGGGACGATCTCGAGCCGGACCTCGGATCCGGTCATGCGCGCCATCGCCAGGCGGTTCATCTCGAGGACGTCGCGGTCGAGCTCCCCCACGATGAGCAGCGTCGGCGACGTGACCCGATCGAGCGCATCGCGGGCGAGGTCGGGCCGGCCGCCGCGTGAGACGACGGCGGCGACGCCTCCGTCGTCGGCGGCGGCGGAGATCGCGGCGGCCGCCCCCGTGCTCGCGCCGAACAGCGATATCGGCAAAGCGCCGACGTCATCACGGGAACGGACGGTTTCCACGGCGTCGAGCAGCCTGCTCGAGAGCAGCTCGATGTCAAAGACGTTCCTGCGATCGGCCGCCTCGCGGTCGGTGAGCAGATCGAAGAGGAGCGTCGCGTATCCCTCGGCTTGCAGCACCTCCGAGACGGCGACGTTCCGCGGGCTGAGGCGGCTGCTCCCGCTTCCATGCGCGAAAACGACGGCGAGGCTCGCCGATGCGGGCGTTCGCAGAATCCCGGGCAAGATCGCGCCGGCCGAGCGGACCTCGATGTCGAAGCGGCGCATCATCCGGCGGTGGTCCCCACGGCACGGATCCGCGAAACCGAAGGGACGACGTCTCGGACGCGCTACGACATGCTGACGGCGCTGATCAGGTTGGAATCGCGCAGCTTGCGCAGCGCCTCCCGCTCGATGAGCCGGACGCGCTCGCCCGAAAGGCCGAGCACCTTGCCCGTCTCACGCAGGGACAGCGGCTGTCCGTTCTCGAGCCCGTACCGAAGCGCAACGACGTGACGCTCGCGCTCGTCGAGCACTCGCTCTACGGCGTCCCCGATCTCCTCGCGCACGAGCTGGTCCTCGACCTCGTTGAACGCCGCGTCCGAGTCCACCTCCTCGATGAGGTCACCGAGCTCGGTGTCCTCGCCGACGGGCGACTGCAACGACAGGGGCTCTCGGCGGCCCATCTCGGTCAGGTCGTCGATCTCCTCGGTCGTCGTGTCCAGCGCCCTGGCGAGTTCCTCCCGCGTGGGCTCCCGACCCATGGTCTGCGCGAACTGGAACCGGGTCCGGTTGAGCTTGCGCAGCCGGTCGTGGATGTGCACGGGCAGCCGGATCGACCGCGAACGATCGGCGATTGCCCTGGTGATGCCCTGACGGATCCACCACGTCGCGTAGGTCGAGAACTTGAACCCCCGGCGCCAATCGAACAGCTCGACGGCGCGCATGAGCCCGATGTTCCCCTCCTGGATCAGGTCGAGCAGAGGCAGGCCCTGCCCCTGGTACTTGCGGGCGACCGACACGACGAGCCGTAGGTTGGCCATGATGAACCGCTGGCGAGCGGCCTCGGCCTTCCTGACGGTTTGACGCGCCTTCATGATCGACTTCTCGGACCGCAGACGCCCTCCGCGAAGCTTCTCCTCGGCCTCCTTGCCGTGCTCGATGATGATGGCGAGCTCGACTTCCTCCTCCTTGGTCAGGAGCGGCTCACGCGCAGCGGCCTCCAGGTAGAGCCGGAGGTCGTCGGCGTCGTCGGTTCCGAGCGGTCGGGCGGGTTCAGGCATTCCTCTCCTCTTCTTGCTCCTCTTTTTCTTCGCCCTCGAAGCCGGTGGGGGCGTAGACGCGCCCCACGGAGGTCTTCGGGTTCAGCGGGTCTTCTTGGCGATGACGCCCGCAGGGCGCCAAAAAGCCGGCCGCCCCCGGCAACCTCATATCGCATCGTACCGGCGTGCCTACATCTGTGTAAAGGCACTCGTAGGTAAAGACATCGTGAATTCCGTGGCTATTCCTGGGATTCGCCTCCGTCCGTTCGGTCGCACCACCGTGGTGCCCTCGAATCAAACGGCCGTCACCCACGCGACCGACGCCAGCCTCGGTCTAGCTCGCGCGAACCGACAGGACCGGGGCGAGATCCGCGGCGACGACCGACCAGGTCGACCCCCCGTCGGCCGAACCGAACACCTCTCCGGACGTCGCGCCGAAGTACAAACCGAGCGGTTCGTGTCCGTCGGCGCTAAGTGCCTGCCGCAGGATCGTCAGGTATCCGGGGTCCGGGAGGCCGTTGGTCGCGGCGGTCCAGGTCGCGCCGGCGTCGTGTGTCGCGAACACGCGGACCTTCCCATCAGCGGTGACGCGGTCCTCGGCGGAGTTGAGCGGCACCACGTACGCGGTATCCGGATCGCCGGGATCGACGACCAGCGGGAAGCCAAAATCCGAGGGCAGCCCGCCGCCGATGTCGATCCAGGACCGCCCGCCGTCATCGGATCGATACACGCCGCCGTGGAACTGCATGAACAGCCGATCCGGCCGCAGCGGCGCACGATGCATGTTGTGCACGCACCGGCCGTACGGGTTGGCGAGAGCCTCCTCGGGCAGGTACCCGGGGACGATGCCGTCGTTCGAGATCTCCCACGTTTGCCCGGCGTCCTCGCTCAGCCACACCCCCACGGCGGAGATCCCGACCGCCAGCCGGGACGGGTCGCCCGGCCACGGACAGATCGAATGCAGGGCGAGCCCGCCGGCGCCGGGTGTCCATTCCTCCACCCGGCTCGGCTGGTCCCACAAGCCGCGGTTGAGCCGCCACGTCCTCCCGCCGTCGCGGCTCTCGAAGAGCGCCGCGGGGTCGACTCCCGCGTAGACGACGCCGTCCTCGTCACCGGGCTCGATCTTCCAGATGCGCGCGACGCTCGCGTCCTCCCCCTCGGGAAACGCCGGTCCGTCGGATTGGTCCCACTCGCCGGTCGGATCCTGCGCGAGGAACACGTGCGGACCGAACTGTCCGTGCGTCACCGACGCCAGATAGGAGCCGGACCGGGGATCGCGCATCGCGTATTCCACCGCCATTCCGGCAAAGGCGCGCGCGGCGAGGCTCATCGGTCCTGCACGAGGTCCGCGGAGAACGAACAGTCCCTTCTTCGTCCCGACGAGGACCTCCGCCTCGCCCTCGCCATCGCGGGCCGCCCCTCCGGAGACGGCGCCGATGACATCGAGGCGCGCGCTCGCTCCCACCGAAGCATCGCCGTCGACGCGCTCTCCGCCCACGAAGATCGCGACGTGTCGACGGATTCGTCCTTGATCGTCGAGGACCCATCCGGAAAGCCTGGGATGCGTCTGCTCGAGGCCGCGCAGCACCTCGGCCACGGTGACGCCCTCGACAACGACTTCGCGATGCCCTCCGGCGAGCTCACGCAGGGGTGGACGAAGCGCAACGACCGCCATCGGGGCCGAGTCTAACGGTTGGCCGAAGACGACCGGACGACGCGCGGTCGCGGGGTACGCTGCCGGGAATGCCTGGAGCCCGTCCCGCGCGCGTCGACGTCCCGGACGGCCGATGGGTCGACATCGAGGGTCCGCTCCACTACGTGGAGTGGCCCGGGCCGCCGGAGCGGACGTTCGTGCTGGTACACGGGCTCGCCGGCTCGCACCTCAACTGGATCCGTGTCGCGCCGCGGCTCTCCAGGTGGACCCGCGTCGTCGTCGTCGACCTGCCGGGCTTCGGCCGCTCGCCACTCGCGGGTCGTAGTTCCGCGATGCACATCGGTCGTCAACTCTTCGGTGAGTTCGTTCGACGAGTCGCGACCGGAACCACGATCGTCGGCGGTCATTCGATGGGGGGCGGGTATGCGATGCTCCTCGCCGCGTTCGAACCCGACCTGGTCGACGGCCTCGTCCTCACCGGCTCGGTATTTCCGTGGGCGCGGGGCGGTTGGCCGTCGCCGCTGGTGATCGGGGGGTTCGCGCTGTACCGGACGCCGTTGGTCGGCGACGTGGTCGTCAGGGAGCGATTGCGGCGCCTCGATCCGCAGGCCGTCGTGCGATGGGGTTTTCGACTTGCGACCGCCGACCCCTCGGCGCTCCCGCCCGACGTCATCGCGGCGCACATCGACCTCGTTCGTGAACGCCAGGCCGATGCCGAAGCGGCATCGGCGTTCATCGAGGCGGCAAGGTCGATCCTGTGGCTGGGGGCTCGGCCGGCTCTCAGCACGCGCGTCATGGACGCTATCCGCTGCCCCGTCCTGGTCATCCACGGCAGGAAGGACCGCCTCGTGCCCATCGCGTACGCGCGCACGGCCGTGGAGCGACATCTGGAGTGGCGGTACCGATTCCTGCGCGGCGTCGGCCACATCCCGCAGCTCGAGGCCCCACAGCAATGGCTGCGCGCGGTCGAGGGGTGGATCGACGCGACCCAGCCTCAGAGGCCGGCGGCCTTGGACGCCTCGGCGACGGCGTCGTCGAGTGCGAGGGCCAACCGATCGACGTCGGGGATGGCGTCGCGGTCGGCCGTGAAGCCGAATCCCATCGTTCCACCCAGCGACGTGCAGGCGATCGACAACGCGGACCGGGGACCGATCGGCATCGACGGGTAGGACCCGATGAGCCTCGCCCCGGCGAGGAACAGCGGCTGCTGCGGCCCTGGGATGTTCGAGACGACGAGGTTGAACCACGGCGCCGAGGACACGGCGCGCGCGATGGGGGCGAGCAGTGCACCCGGCGCATACGCCCCGAGGCCGATGACCGTGTCGGCGCTCGTCACCATCGACGACGCCTTGAGGTGCTCGGTGCGCGCTCGGACGAGCTCGAGCCGGCCGACCACGTCGATCGCATCGACGGGAACGTCGACGAACGCCGGCACGACCCGGTTCCCGACCGGATCGCCGTTGGCGCGAACCGATACGGGAACGAGCACGCGAAGGTCCCGGCCGGAGAACTCCCGGCCGCCGTCACGCAAATACTCGTGCAGCGCGGCGGCCACGATCGTCAACACGATGTCGTTGATCGTTCCGCCGAGAGACGACTTGATCTCGCGGAAGCGTTCGAAGGGCGCCTCCGTCGTAGCGAAACGACGGTTCGGGCCCGTCGCGACATCGAACGGAGACCGCGGTCGAGGCCCGAGATCGAGGATCTCGCGCACGCCGGATGCGACGTGAGCGACCTCCGCCGCAGTCGATCGCGGCGCGCGTCGCACGGCGCGAAGCACATCGGCGCCGACGTTGAGAGGGTGGCTTACCAGCTCGCGAAGGGCTCCGGCGGCCAGGTTGGGCATCGACGGCTCCGCGTCGGGTCGCCAACTCCCCTCGCGGGGCCGAGTGGGAGCGGTCGGATCGAGGTCGTACATCGTCGATGCGAGCAGCATGCCGGACAGGCCATCCATCAGCGCGTGGTGGACCTTCATCAGCGTGGCAACGTGACCGCCCTCGAGACCCTCGATCACCGTCAGCTCCCAAAGCGGACGCCTGCGATCGAGCGGGCGGGACAGCAGGTCCTGCGTGAGATCGATGAGCTCTCGCCGACTGCCCGGCGACGGAAGGGCGCAGTGACGGACGTGCAGATCGAGGTCGAAGGCCTCGTCGTCGGCCCAGACCGGAAGTCCCAGCCCAGCGGGAACGTCGACGACCTTCTGCCGGAATCTGGGCGCGAGCGAGAGCCGGGACTCGATCGTCCGCCGGACGTGCTTGAACCATGCCCCTCCCGACGTTCGTGTCGACGGATCGAACACGGTGAGCGCCGCGACATGCATATGGGTGGTTGGCCGCTCCAAGTACAGGAACGACGCGTCGAGCGGGGTCAATCGTTCGGGCGCCACTCGCCCACGCTACCGCCTCGCGGTCGCGACCGAAACCAGTCGTTCGGCGCCTAGTCCTCACGGGATCGCGGCCTCTCGTTCGGGTGCCCGCCCGAGGGTCGCGACGACGGCGCCCACCAGAATCAGACTCCCGCCGATTGCCACACCGATCCCGACGGATTGATCGAGGAACGCCCAGGCGAGAACGGCCGCGGCGAGCGGCTCCGCGCTCGAGACGATCGAGGATCGCTCCGCCCCGATCCGGCGGATCCCCTCGAGCATGCAGACGAACGCCCCCGATGTCGCGACCCCCATACCGACGATCGCTGCCCACTGCGACGGGCCGGCCGGCACCTGCCATCGCCCCGTCGCGAAGGACGTCGCGAACAGCGCGATCGAGGCGGACCCGCAGACCCAGCAGGCGCTCGTCAGGACGTCCGTGCGGCGAAGGAGTGCGTCCGCCCCGAGGAGGTAGCCCGACACGATCACCGCCGACAGGAGCGCGAGTCCGACTCCGACATGTTCGATCGCGAACGAGCCGCCGACGCCGACGACAATTGCGACGCCGACGGACGTGAGGACCAGCGCGAGCGCCATGCGGCGCGGCGGTCTGCCTCGACGGAGGACCGACCAGGAGCCGAGCGCCACGACCACGGGGTACGTGTAGAAGAGAAGTGTGACCGCCGCGGCCGTCCCGTGTGCGAGGGCGGCGAAGAAAATGCTGGATTCGACGGCGTACCCCAGCACCGCGAGCAGCACGATCGCGGTGCGCTCTCCCTCCGCGGGAGCGATCGGTCGCCCGAGCACGAGCATGGCACCCGCGAGGATCACACACGCGCTGCCGAACCGAAGTGCGAGCGCCGTCGCCACCGGAACCCCGTCGTGCGAGAGGCGGCTTGCGAGGACGACGACGACACCGAACAGAACCGCAGCGGCGACCGCGAACAGCGCGCCGGCTGCGGCGGGATGACGGCCCCGCTCGGTCATGCGTCGACGAGCTCGATCCGCATGCGCTTGAAGCCCTTGCCCTTCGACTCGGTCTTCGCAACGCGGACGAAACCGACCTCGGCCGTCGAGCGCACGTGCGTGCCGCCGTCCGCCTGCTTGTCGAGTCGTTCGATGTCGACTACACGGATCCGATCCACGTGTTCAGGTATGAGGTTGACCTTGGTGCGAATGAGGTCCGGGTCGGCGAGCGCCTCATCCCGAGGAAGGAACGTCACGTGAACCTGCAGACCTCGGGCGAGCTCCTCGTTCAGGGTCGCTTCGACGTCGCGCCCGAACCGCTGGCTGATGGATTCGAGCTCGAAGTCCATTCGCGCGAGGCCAGGCTCCATGTTGCCCCCGGTCACCTTCGCTCCATAGTCGCGGTACACGACTCCCGAAAGGGCATGAAGAGCCGTGTGCGTTCGCATCAGCAGATGGCGCCTGACCCAATCGATCTCGGCCGTCACCTCGTCGCCAATACCGGGAAGCCGCCCATCGGCAACGTGGAGGACGTCGCTAGCGCGGCGAACGGTGTCCGTGATCGGCGTCGGCCCGCCATCCCAAGCGACCGAACCCGTGTCGCCGGGCTGACCTCCTCCCCGCGGGTAGAAGACGGTGCGGTCGAGGATGAGGCCCTCCTCTCCGGCCGAGAGCACCGTCGCCCGGCAGGAGCGCGAGTACGCGTCGGTCGAGTAGAGCTCCTCGGTCACGGTCCGAGCGTATCGGACGTCGCCGGCCGGCCGGTCGCGTCGTCGCTAACGACGAGTTCAGGCCCAGCCCGGCCCGGCCGATACGCCCATCAGAGCCATGGAACGTGACGGACGTCCTGCGCGATCCCCGCGGCTGGTCGCGCGGTTCGCCGTGGGCAGTCTCGTCGCCTTCGTTCTCGTGGGAACCGGCGTCGCGATCGTTCTCGTCCGGTATATCCGGATGCAGGCCGAGGAACGTGGAACGTTCCACGCGCACTTCATCGCGAACGCCGTCCTGCCGCTCGCGCTGGACGGGATCGATCTGTCGAAGCCTCTGTCCGGGAGGGACCTCGAGCGCGTCGACGACTTCGTTCGGTCTCGCATCCTGAGCGATGGCCGCGATGTCCGCGTAAAGCTGTGGAGGCCCGACGCCACAATCATCTACTCGGACGAGCGGAGGTTGATCGGCCGGCGATTCGCCGACGAGAAGCCCGATATCCGGAAGGCCATGAGTGGAGAGGGGGAGAGCGGCGTATCCGACCTGGACGAAGCGGAGAACGTCTTCGAGCGACGACTCGCGGACAAGCTGTTCTTCTCCTACGTGCCGATGCGATCGACGCCCGACGGGCCGATCGTCGCCGTCGCGGAGGTCTACCAGGATTACGCGATCCTGCAGGGCGACATCGATGGGTTGCTCCGGACGCTCGGTGTTACGGTCGGCGCCGGACTCCTGCTCCTGTACGCCGCCCTGCTGCCCATCGCGATCCGCGCGACGCGCGACATTCGGCGGCAGAACGATCGATTGAACGAGCTACTGGAGCGCGAGCAGGCGAGCGTCGAGAAGCTAAAGACCGCCAATCGGAAGAAGGACGACTTCGTCGCGGCTGTCTCACACGAACTGCGAACCCCGCTGACGTCGATCATCGGATACCTCACGACGCTTCGGCAGCCGGCGTTCGCCGACGACGCGGCCACGCGAGAGGAGTTCCTCGGGGCGGCAGAGGGCCAGACCAAGAGGCTGCTTCGGCTCATCACAAACGTCCTCTCCGCCGCGGAACTCGACGATCGCCGCCGGCCCATCGTTCTCGAGCGCATCGACCTCGCGTTGATGGCGCGCGACATCGTCGCCGCGCTGCCCCGCGGGCAGGGCAGGGTGAGCGTGTCGATCTCGGCCGACGCGTCATTCGTCGTCTCAGACCGGTCGCGTCTTTCGGAGATCCTGACGAACCTGCTCGACAACGCGCTCAAGTATTCGCCCGAGGACCGACCCGTGGACGTCGAGGCGTCGAGCGCGGACGGCATCGGTATCCGGATCGCGGTTCGCGACCGCGGTGCCGGGATCCCGCCCGAGGACCGGGAATCGATCTTCGACCGTTTCCATCAGAGCGACCAGTCCGCGACGCGGAGATTCGGCGGTCTCGGCCTCGGCCTGCATCTCGTCAAGTCGGTGACGGAGGAGCTCGGTGGCCGGGTGGAGGTCGATGCGCCGTCCGCGGGCGGATCGGTCTTCATCATCACGCTGCCGCAGCCGGATGCGGCGCGCGGGCGCGAAGCGACGGCGGCGGCGCGCGCCTAGCCCGCCGCCAGGAACGCGGCGACGCGCTGGACCAGCCTCGGGATCGACTCGAACATCGCGGACACCGTCGGGAACGTCTCGAGCTCTGCCTTCGGCAACAGATCGGCAAGGATCGCGCCGAGCTCCGCTGGGTGGATCGGATCGCCGTCCACGCAGATGATCATCGTGGGTGCGGTCACCCTTCGCAGGTCGTTGCGATTCTGCACCGGCCAGTCCGACATCGCGCCGCGGATCGCCCGCGCCACGCCGTCCGGATGCTCGTGCTCCCACATCAACCGGTCGAGATCGAACCGCCACGGCGCTCGAATATGCGCGGCAGCACGCTCGGGGTCCGCCATGACCGCATCGATCGCCTCCTGCGGAGTCTTGCCCTCGAGCACCGACGCGAGCTCCTCGTACCGATCGCGGAAGGCGAACGGTAGGTCGAGCGCGGCCGGCAGCAACCACACCATGCGCTCGAACCGATCCGGGAGCCGACTCAGCAGGTTCGCGATGGCTCCCGCACCGAGCGACGTCCCGACGGCCCGCGTGGCGCCGACGTGGTCGGCGACGGCCTGGAGATCGCGGGCGAAATCCGCGAAGGCGTACCCCGTCTCCGGGGCGCTGGACCTGCCGTGGCCGCGGAAGTCGAACCGCACCTTCGTCCC
This sequence comes from Actinomycetota bacterium, assembly GCA_046724395.1. GTDB lineage: Bacteria > Actinomycetota > UBA4738 > UBA4738 > HRBIN12 > DATAEU01. Next base: position 31,272 of record JBKOWM010000067.1, on the reverse strand, counting down.
GGGTACGACCGGCGTGAGGGCGGCGAGCTCGTTGCGGTTGTTGGTGAGGCCGTGGGCGACGACGATGACCGGGTCGCCGTCGCCGTCGACCTCGTAATGGATCGTGACGTCGTCGGTCGGGAGCTCGGGCATCGGAACCTCGCGGCGGTCCCCTACGATACCGGCGTGGCCACGATCGATGTCCTGCGCGTCTCGGGCGTGGACTCGATGGACGCGTTTCGGGTCCGCGTCAGTGAGGGCCGCACGTCGACGGAGCACACCGTATCGATCACAGGGCCTCCGCCCGCCGTCGCCGCACGCTACGGATCGCTCGAGGAATTTGTCACCGCGAGCTTCCGCTTCCTACTCGCTCGCGAGCCGAAGGAGTCGATCCTGTCGTCGTTCGAGATCCGCGAGATAGGTCGGTACTTTCCCGAGTGGGAGAACGAGCTCGACCTGCCGTTCTAACCGCGGACGGCGGCGAGCGTCCGCCGCGCCTGGTCGAGGTGGAACCGGTCGTGTCCGGCGATCAGCCGGAACGTGAGCTCGTAGCTCTCGGGTCCGCGCTCCTGGTGGACCCCGATTCGCGCGCGGTCCTCCGCCGTGGAGCGCGCCCACATCTCGAGGTTCGCCCGGCGAAGCGGTTCGAACAGCGCCAGCAGCCCGGTTGCATCGCGGTCGTCGCGGTGCAGACGGTCCGTCCAGAGATCTTGGTCGTAGCCGATGAGCTCCGGCCGCTCCTGGGCGACGATCCATCGATACCGCCCCGAGGCGACGATCTCCGCGTCGGTCATGTGTCCGATGCAACCCAAGGCCGACCACTCTCCGGGCTCCGGCGTCGTCCCCAGATCCGGGCCGGCATCGGCGACGAGCTGGCGCAGCGCCGTCGGCGTGGACGCCTGCGCCTGAGCCGGGTCGTCGCCGCCGAGAAGGCCGAGCAGATGCTGCTGGTACCCGGATGGATCGGCGACGGGATCCGGCGTCGGGAGGCGGACCGTCATTGCCGGTCCCCGACCATCGTCGGCTCGCTCACGATGTCGTCCTGCGGCGCGAACTGATCACGGATCCTCGATGCCCACCGCGCGACGAGCCCGGTCAACACCAGGAATACGAGCCCCGACCCGACGAGCAGCGGGCGAACCCGGCCGTCCTCCCAGAGGAACACGAGGATTAACGCGGGGACGATGTAGCCGAGGTTGTACGCGATGTCGAACAGGGCGAAGGCACGGCCGCGGAAATCGTCAGGCATCGCCTGCTGCATGATGGTGTCGGCCGAGATCTTGCCGAGGAAGAATCCGAAGAACCCACAGAACAACAGGATCGAAAAGCCGGCCAGGCTCACCCAGGCGCCGAAGAAGACGGATGCGGTACCGACGAGTGTCATCGAGCCGAGCAGAAGACGGATCGGCGGCACGCGATCCTTCCAGCGCTGCGCGAGGATCATCCCGAGCCCGCCTCCGAGCAGGCCGCCGACGCCGGCGAGCACCAACGACAGCGTGTCGGTGTCGCCGCCCTTGGCCAAATTCTTCGCGTACAGGCCGAAGACGAACAGGACGAACCCCCAGAACTGGTAGCGAAGCATCTGGAACGAGGTGAGGCCCAGGGCCGCCGGCGCCCGGCCGGCGACCTCTTTCAAACCGGCCACGATGTCGCGCACGACGCGGGCCGCCTCGCTCGCGAGGGAGCTCTCGTGGGGGGTGGCTTCGGCGCGCCTCAGCCGGGTCGCCACGACCGCGGTCCCGATGAGCGCCGCGGCACCGAGCAACACCGCCGCGAACGGCGGGAACACGCCCGCGAGGACACCCCCGAGGCCGATCCCGAAGACCTGGAACAGCGCACCGCCCGCTTGCGACAGCCCGTTGCCCTGCAAGAGATCCTTGCCGGTCAGCACGTCCGGGATGGCGGCGGATTTCACGGCGAGCACGATGCGGACGAACGCCTGCACGGCGAGGAGTCCCAGGATCAGGCCCGCCGTCGCGGCGGCGTCGCCCTCGGTCGTGCCCTTTCCGAGCGGGATCAGGACGAGGACGGCGACCGCCGCAACGACCACGCTCGTCACGACCGCTGCCCACCAAACCACGCGGCGACGCGGGAACCGGTCGATGAAGACGCCGATGAACGGCGAGAGCAGCGTGTACGGACCGTAGAGGAACAACACGACCGTCAGCAGGTACGTGGCCGACGGGAGGTTCTGCACATCGAAGCCCTTCTCGCCTCCGAACGCCAACGACTTCGCGATGGCCCCCTGGACCACGCCCTGACCCGCCTGCGCGAGGTACTGCACCCCCATCAGCGTTCCGAAGTCGACGTTGGAGAAGACGGCGAACATGCCGTCGAAGAAGCGCGAGAACGCGTCGAGTGCGCGGCGGATGCCAGGCTCGCCGAGTCGCAGCCCCAGCCCGAACGCCGTCGCAAGCCCGAGCGATGCCCATCCGTCGGCCGTCGAGAAGGGGGCGCGATGGACGGCGACCACGATGATCCCGGCGATCACGGTCAGGCCGAACGACAGACCAGGGATGAGGGCGATCCTCACCCAGGCATCCTCGAGCTCGAAGAACCGCGCCGCGATGAGGCCCGGGACGACGAGGAGCAGGGCCAGCGCGAGGATCACCCACACCGTGTGCCCGAGGTTCTCGAAGATGCCGGGATGGTTCGCGTACAGGGCGGCGGTCGCGGCCTCCGCCCGGCTCGCCGCATGAAGCGCGGCCGGGGACGGCGTAGCAAACGCCGGACCGGTAAAAACGGCCAGGTCGTCGGAGATCTTGACGACTCCGGGCACGGCGGGGTGATCCAGGAGCGCCTCGTTGTCCGTTCCCTCGTTGAACGCGCGAACGAGGAAGACGAGCGGCGGCGCCGCGTACTCTCGGCGCAGACGCTCGACTTCGCGGAAGAAACCGCGCGACATCTTCGAGTAGATCGGATCTGTGCCGACGGTCGGGCGGTCGGCAAGGAGCTCGCCGACCGAGCCGAAGTAGGTCATCGATCGCTTGACGGCGTCGCCCGGCAATCCCGTGCGCGAGACGTTCGTGAAGGTCTTCGACCACCCGTACGCCTGATAGTTGTCGGCGTAGTTCACGACGAAGATCACCGGCGCATCGTCCGGCGAGCTTCGGACGACAGCGTCGACGCCGGACAGAGCCGTTCGGGTGGGCTGGTCGATCCATTGACTCTTCGCCCAGCCGGACGCCTCACGCCCGGTCACCCAAATCAACGCGAGTGAGGCGACGATCGCGGCCGACGCGATCCAGCCGACGATGCGGGTCCACCCGTCGCGCCGGCCGGACAGCCAACGAACGGCGACCCACGTCCCCAGGCCGGTCAGCGCCATCAGGCCCGTCGTCGCGTTCATGAACCGGTAGTACGGATACGCCGCGCCGAACACCCAGCCGAACATCCCGAGCAGCGGCAGCAACCACATCGCCGACACGGTTCCGAAATCGCTCGCCGGCCGCCGGTCGCGACGTGCGCGCCAGATCACCCAGGCAACGGCGAGCAGGATCAACGGGATGGTGATGACCGGCTGCAAGGACGTCACCCAGCCCGTGAGCCGCTTGAGGAACACCTCGCGCGTATACGGCGGCGGCAGCGCGGCGTCCGAAAGCGAGCCGGCCACACCCCACGGCGCGACGAGCCACGTGGCGAGCCCGAAGACGATCCCGAACCCGGCCGCCATCAGCGATGGGCCGTCGCGCTTGAGCGCGGATGCCAGCGAGAACCGACTGGTCAGGAAGTGCAGCACAAACACGGCTGTCAGCGACGCGCCGAAGACGACACACGTCGTGGGGTGCGTGTACGCGGCGACGATGCCGAGCAGGAACATCGCCACGCGCGCACCCCAGGACGTTCGCGCGTTCGACCAGAACGCGAGCATCATCGAGAGGACGTACAGGACGGTGATGTTGTCCAGGTAGCCGACGTACGGGGTCGTCATGAACAGCGCGGCCGTCGCGAGCAGGACGAGCAGGAACAGCAATCGGTCACCGTGCACGCGGTAGGCGAAGGCGCCGAGCGCCATGCCGGTCAGCGCCGGGATCCCGATCATCATGAACGCGCTGAACGTGTACAGGTCGATGCCGGCGACGCGCTGGAGGATCGAGCCGTACAGCGGCACGGAGACGCGGTAGCCGCCGCCAAACATGTGGAACGGACCCCAGTCACCCGCGATCAGACCGGGTTCGTCGTACATCATCAAGTTCGAGCGCCAGGTGTACCAGGCGGGGTCGCGCGTCGGCGCGGTGATGGAAGGGTCCCGGAGGAACGTCCAGCCGAAGGCGATCAGGAGCACCAGCAGGACTCCAATGAGCAACGCAGGCGTTCGCAGCGCCCTGTTGCGGGCCTCCGGTACCGTCAGGACGTCCTCGGCGCTGGCGTCCTTCGTCACCGCCATTTGTCCGGATTCCTCCGCGGTCGACTCAGCTCGCGCGGGCCTCTGCCAGGCACGGGAGCGCGGCAAGCATAGTCGACGGCAGCGCTGCGTCGAACACCGTCTCGCCCTCGTGTCCCGCGGCCGGGACGTTCTGGTTCTTGTAGGTCTGCTCCTGCGTGAGCGACAGCATGTACGCCGAGATACGAGCGAGTGTCGCGCCGTTGTCCCGCAGCTCGTCGCGATTCACCCAGATCTCGGTCGGGCGGATCTTCTCGAACAGGTCCACGCCGTCACCGTCGTCGTCGAACGCCGTGCGCAGCAGCGAGGTGAGCTTGTTGATGTCGATCATGAACGCCCCGCTCACGTCCGGATCGCGCTGCGTGCCGTGATCGGCCGTCAGCACCATCGCCCACCTGCCGCGCCCCACGACCCGATTCAGGAAGCTGACGAAGGTCCGCAGGGCTTCGTCCTGCACCTTCAATGCGTCGCTCATCTCCAGGCTGTCCGCGCTGAACAGGTGACCGATCGTATCGATGGCCTTGTAGTTCACGTAGAGCAGATCCGGGACGTCATCGGCGCCGAACCCCTCGTGTTGCATGACGGTCTCGATGAGCTTCGTTTGGTACGGAGTGCGCGCGGGCGTGTCGAAGCCGTTCGAGAGCCTCTCGATCGAGTTTTGCCGCCACTTGCCGTCGATGGCGCCGTCGGCGGCGTCGAGCTGCCTCGTGTATGCCGTGATCGGCGGAAGGTCGTTCACGTATGCCGGGAGCGTGTAGAAGGGCGCCATGTCGGGCGTGAGGTTCCACGAAGTCGCCTCGGCCCCTGCCGTGGCCGCGAACTCCTTCTCCCTCGTCACGGCGATGTCGTGATCGCCCCCGTACCAGCCGGCGCCGTGGCCCATCATCATGATGTGCGCCGCGAGCGTTGCGATCCCGCCGACGATAGGCTGGTTCTCGCGGTGGAGGTCGTAGAGATCTGCCAGAGTCGGTTCGATCAGGAACTGCGGCCCGTTCTCGTTCGGCTTCTGGATCCGGTCGTTCACCCGTACGTACTCGTCGACGAAACCGCTGTCCTTGGGGAACGCGCCCGTCCCGATGATCGAGTGCCCCGTCGGGGTGTTCGACGGGGATGAGCCGACCGTCACGTTCGTGAACCAGGCTCCGTGCGGTAGCAACGAACTGAGATAGGGCCAGTCCTGACGCCATCGGTTGAGCACGTCCATACCGCCCGAGTCCCAGATGAGCGTCACGACCAGTGACGGGACCTTGCGCTCGGCGCTCGGCAGCAGCGCCTGCGTCTGCGCAACGCCGTCGGGAGCATTGAAGGGAAACTTCAGCAGGGCACCCGTCGTCGGCGCGACGTCGGCCAGCGTCGCCGCCCGGTCGTAGGTTCCCGGCCGGACGTAGCCAGGGCCGTACAGGAGCAGCGGAACGTCCTGCGTGTACGCGAAGGGTGTGGCGTGGGTCAGCCCGCCGTTCACGAAGTTCGGGTATTTCGGAATGATCTGGATGTCGCCGCTCCTGCCGAGCATGACGCCGCGCCATGTTCGCAGCAGGACCTCATGTGGAAGGGCCGCGCACGCTCGGTGGGCGAGCTCCGTGTTGGTGACGGCCGACGCCCCCGACGGGGATGCGGACCCGCCGGAGACCGGCGACGGTGCCTCGGAGGCAGCAGCCGCCGTCCTCGGACCCGTCGATCCGGTGCACGCCGCCGCGAGCATCAGCGTCGCGATGGCCGCGGCGGGCGCCGACCTCACCCTCACGGCGTCGACCGCGCCTCCGGCAGGCACCGAAGCCGCGACAGCGACGCGTTCGGGAACGCCGCCGTGAAGACGCGGTCGTGGCGCTCGGCCTCCGCGACGGACGAGCCCGCGGGCGTTGCCTGTTCCTTGGTGTAGTGAAGGATGAACGCAGCGATCTGGTTCAGCGTGTAGCCGCTCGCGCGCATCGCCTGCTCGTTCACGTAGACCATGCTCGTCCGCACCGCCTCGATGACGTCGTCGGATCCCTTCGTCGGGAACGCCGCCCGCAGATCGCTCTCCAGCTGACCGGGCGTCACCTGGAAGGCCCCCGACACCCTGGGGTCGAACTGCGCGCCGTGATCGGCCGTCAGGATCAGAACCCACCGGCCGGCGCCGACCTCACGGTTCAACGAGTCGATCAGCTCGCGAAGAGCCGCATCTTGCCATTTCAATGTGTCGACCATCTCGGGGCTGTTCACGCTCCAGATGTGACTCACGTGGTCGATCGCCTTGTAGTTGATGAACAACAGATCGGGAACGTCATCCGCACCGAACCCCTCGCGCCGGATAACCTCTTCGATCATGCGGGTCTGATACGGGATTCGCGCCGGCGTGGCCCACCCGTTCTCGTACTGCTCGATGGAGTTGTTTCGCCACTTCCCGTCGAGCGCGCCGTCGGCGCGATCGACGGCATCGGTGTACGCGGACAGCGGAGGCAGGTCGTTTACGTAGGTCGGAAACGAGTAGTAGGCGGCGTTTCTGCCCTGGAGGTTCCAGACCGTGCCCTCGGCGCCCTCGTTGCCGCCGCCGGCTGGCGTGCGCAGCACCGCGATGTCCTTGTCGCCTCCGCCCCACAGCGAGCCGTGACCCATCATGTTTAGGTGCCACGTCACGCTCGCGAGATCTCCTACGAGCGGCGCGTTGCGCATCGCGCGGTCGTACAGATCCGCGAGCGTCGGCTCCATCAGCAGGACGGGGCCGAGCGCGCCCGCACGTGTGAGATCCGGTCCGACGCGGAACTCGGCGTCGACCTGCCCGGTGTGCATGGGGTAGTCGCCCGTTCCGATCGTCGCGTGCGTCGCCGGAGTGATAGAGGGTGATGAGCCGACGGTCGCATCGACGTACCAGATGCCGTGCGGGATCAGCGATCGCAGCACCGGCCAGTCCTTCGGATACGAGTCGAGGACGCTGTCTCCACCCGCGTCCCATACGAGCGTGACGACGAGCGGCGGTGCGGTCTGGGGCGCCGGCACCTCCGGGAGCGCCACGCCGTCCAGCGGGTGGAACCGGTCGAAGCCCAGCAACTTTGCCTGCGTCGGCGCGACGTCGGCCAGCGTCGCCGGGCGATCGACAGCGCCGACCGACGGGATGACGCCCGGGCCGTAGAAGAAGAGTGGGACGTCCTGCAGGTACGCCCACGGGCCTGAGTGCGGGAAGTTCGATCCGAGGAAGTTTGGAGCGCGCGGGACGACCGCGATCTGCCCGGAGCGGCCTGGCTCCACGCCGCGCCAGATCCTCAGCAATTGCTCGTGTGGGAGCGCGCACGCCGCCCTCGATAGCTCCCCGGCAAGTCTGCCCACCGCGGGCGACGCCGACACTGAGGCGGACGCGGGCGAGGACGAGGACGAGGCCGACGACCGCGTGACAATCGCAGAGGACGCGGCGCCGATCGTTGCGTCGGCTCCCGCCGACGACGGCGACGAGCACGCGGCGCCTGCCCCCAGCACGATGGCGAACACCACCACGGCGGCGCGGGCGGTCATGTGCGCCGCGCCTCCGGGAGGCACGGCAGCTGCTGCATCAGCGCGGACGGAAAGGCCGCGCGGAACACGCGGTCGTTCTCATGTCCGGCCGGAAGCGGAACGCCGGCAGCTGTCGCGTCGGAGCGCCCGAGCCCCATGATCCATCGAGAGACGTCGCCAAGCGTGTATCCGTTCTGCCGGAGCTCGTCCACGTTTACGAACATCTGCGTCGGCTGGATCGTCTCGACGATGTGTTCGTTGTCGCCGTCGCGATCGAACGCGTCGTTGATCCCCCTGACGATCGGCATCGACGAGAGCTGAACACTTCCGGAAACCGACGGCGGCACCATCGAGCCGTGGTCGGCGGTGAGCACGAGCACCCACCGACCCTCACCGACCCGCCGGTTGAGGAACTCGACGAGGTCGCGCAGGGCGTCGTCTTGCGCCGCGACGGCATCGCGCATCTCAGGCGAGCTAATGTCCCAGACGTGCGAGATGTAGTCGATCTCCTTGTAGTTCACGAACAGCAGGTCCGGCACGTCGTCGGCACCGAAGCCCTCCCGGTCGATGACCTCCTCGACGACGCGGGTCTGATACGGCAAGCGGGCCGGTGTGTCGAAGCCGCCGAGGAGCTGTGAGATGTCGTTGCCGCGCCATCTCCCGTCGATCCGGCCGTCGGCCGCGTCCACGGCGCCAACGTCGGCCTGGAACCCCGGAACCCCGTTTACGTGCTCGGGGAACGCGAAGTAGCGACGCAGAAGCGGCGAGAGGTTCCACTCGAACGTCTCGGCCCCCAGCGTCTCCGCGTCGGCTACCTCGCGCGTCGTGGCGACGTCACGATCGCCCCCGCCCCACATGGCGCCGTGCCCGAGCATCCCGAGGTGAATGGAAACGGTCCCGACCGCGCCCACGACTGGGCGGTTGTCCATCGCGCGGTCGTACACGTCCGCCAGCGTCGGCGCGACGATCCATTGCGGCCCCTGGCTCCACGGCGTCGTGATGCGGCCGCCGACACGCATGCGGTGGCCGACCAGCGCGTGATGGGCCGGAAACGCGCCGGTCCCGATCGTCGCGTGGATCTGGGCGGTGCTCGTCGGAGACGAGCCGACGGTGGCGTGGTCGAACCACGTCCCGGCGGGGATGAGCGAGCGCAGGTACGGCGCGTCGCTCCACGTATCGAGGACGTTCCTCCCAGCCGCGTCCGACACGATGGTCACGACGAGCCGCGGAGCGTCGCGACTCGCGGCGACGGCCTCGCGCATCGGAACGCCGTCGGGCGCGTGGAAGGCGTCGAACCGGAGCAGCAGCGCCTGCGTTGGCGCGATGCCGGCGACCGTCACCGGTCGCGAGACGATGCCTCTGGGAGAGATCTGCGCTGGGCCATACCAGAACAGCGGCACATCCTGCACGTACGGCCAGGGGCCGACGTGCGGCAGGCCCGATCCGATGAAGTGGTACTCGCGCGGCAGGAGCTGGATCTCAGGTCCGCGATCGGCGCGCCACCCTCGCCACGTTCGCAGCAGCCACTCGCGCGGCAGCGAGCAGACGAGGCTCCGAAGGTCCGTCGAGCGAGAGCCGAGAACAGCGGAGGCAGCCGGACGCGTCGATCCGGTCGCGTGGACGGCCGACTCAGAAGTGACGACCCCCGCCGCTCCCGCCGGTGATCCCGTCGCGCGATCGACCTCGGTTCCGTCCCGAGTGTCCGCCGTCGTGCACGCGATCGCAGACATGAGCGCCACGAAGACGAGCGCGAGCACGCGTGGACACATGGGGGTCACGAAGCGGATAGGAAACACGGCCGCGTGAAAAACGGCAATAGAACCGAGGCCGGCCGCTCGGGCTGACACGACCCGACGAGGTAGCGTTGGCGCGATGACGGGCCGCCGCTTGCTCGTGTTGCTGATCTCGCTGGGACTGCTCGCGGTGCCGGCCGGCGCGCTCCGCGCCGCGTGCGCTGGACGCTCATGCGCCGAACGCGCATCGGCGGCGCGGGTTCCGTTCTGTCCGCTCCCCGGGTGGCTGAAGGAGGACATCGCGGCCGGCTACCGCGAAGACCGATCCCCGGACGTCATCGCCGTCGCGGATCGAGCCGACGCGTCGATGTCGGACACGAGCTCTGCCGCCGTGCCCTCGGTCGCGGACGGACCGTCGATCACGAACGTCCCGATCGTCTTTTGGGGTCGCGGCGTCGACGCGGCCGCCGACGTCCCCGCCGGGACCACACTCGACACGATCGCGCCGACGATCGCTGACGCGATCGGTCTGCGACGGCGGCATCCACGCGTCCGCTCCGGGGTCGCGGTCCCAGGCGTCTCCAACGGCGAGCGGCCCACGCTCGTGGTCGAGATCGCGCTCGCGGGCATCGGCACGCGCGACGTTCGAGCGGATCCCGGTGCCTGGCGTTCGCTGAGGCATTTGATGAAGACTGGCGCTGGCACCGAGACGGGAGACACCGGATCCCTGCCACTCGATCCGGCGGCAACGCTGACGACGATCGGCACGGGTGGGCTGCCGTACCAACACGGCATCACGGGGGCGCTCATCCGCGGAGATGACGGCCGGGTCGTGGCGCCGTGGAGCGCAGGCGCTCCGCCGTCCGTCATCGCCACGCTTGCCGACGACCTCGACATGTCGACAAAGAACGCAGCACGGATCGGCATGATCGCCCCCACCGCGACGGACCGAGGTTTGATCGGCGGTACGTGGTACGACAACGGCGATCGCGACGACGTGATCGTTCCGGCGAGCGGCCGGCCGACGGACGTCGTCGGCTCGGTCGCCTCGCTGCTCTCACGCGGCTACGGAAGCGACGCCGTCCCCGACGTACTCGGCGTCGTCCTTCGCGGACGTTCGCTGGAGATCGATCGCCAGCTGCGGCGCGTGGTGGCCGAGTCGATCGCGGCGACGAAGGGTCAGACGATGGTCGTCGTTGCGGGAACGGGGACCGCAACCGGCGTCCACGCCATATTTAGCGAGGCGGTCAGGCAGGTCGACGATGACGTTTCGGGCGACGCGCCGATCGTCTCCGGAGCGACCGCCGGCGGGCTCTTCCTGGATCAACGCGTCATGACGCAGGAACGCGTCTCGGGGCAGACGGTGGTCGACGCTCTGCGCGCCCGGACCGACACCGACGGTGGTCCCCTCTTCCGGGACGCCTTCCAGGGCTTTGCCGTGTCGTTCGCGAGGTACTGTCCATGAGCACCGATCCGGGGAGCGCGTCGATCCGTTCCGTCGCCGGGCGCCCGGCGCCGCGAACGGCAACCCGCAGCACCGCCGCGGCGATCCTGTTCCTCCTCCTGTTCCTTGCTACGGCAACGCGCCTCGTCGACCCGGAACGCTTCGAGTGGGTCCAGACCTTCTTCGTCATCTTCGGATCGCTCCTGATCCAGGCCCTGCCCTTCGTCCTGCTGGGCGCGCTGGCATCGGCGGCCATCGAGGTCTTCGTCCCGGTGGGGACGCTCGAGCGCCTGGCGGAGCTGCCTCGCCCGCTGCAGTTGCCGGCGGCGGCTCTCGCCGGGCTCGCGTTTCCGATCTGCGAGTGCGGGTCGGTCCCCGTCGCTCGACGCCTCATGCTGAAAGGGCTCGCTCCGTCCGCGGCCGTCACGTTCATGCTCGCCGCGCCAGTGCTCAATCCCGTCGTCATCGCGTCGACCTTCGTCGCCTTCCGCGGACGCTCGGCGTTGTGGACGATGGTTCTCGGACGGTTCGCGATCGGACTCCTCGTCGCCATGGCCGTCGGCTGGGTGATCGGGGAGCGCTCGCGCGACGAGATCCTCCGGCCGCGTCCCGACGATGACGTTGCCGAGCCGCTTGAGGTCGAACGTCCCGACCCGAAGTGGAAGACGTTCTTCGTCCACCTCGGGAACGACTTCCTCTTCATGGGGCGCTTCCTCCTGCTCGGCGCGACGATCGCCGCGGTGGTGCAGACGTTCCTGCCTGCATCGATCGTCGACGGCGTCGCACGGCTTCCGGTCGTCAGCCTGCTCGTGATGATGGGGCTCGCCTTCGTGCTCTCCCTGTGCAGCGAGTCCGACGCGTTCATCGCCGCGTCGTTCACGCAATTCGGGGCCGCCTCGCAGCTCGCGTTCCTCGTGTTCGGCCCGATGGTGGACTTCAAGCTCGCCGCCCTGTACCTGGGCACGTTCAGGCGGTGGTTCTTCATCACGCTGCTGATCGTGGTCGCCGCGACCACGCTCGTCGCCACCATGTGGGTGTCGGTGATGACCGGATGAGCAACGTCCTGCTGGGTCGCGCGGCCGGGAGTGTCCGCGAGGAGCGAGCGGATTCGTGGAGCGCGCCCCGCGTCGCCGGCGCGGCCGTCCTGGCCGGCTGGGCGGTCCTGTTTTGGTTTCTTCTGCTCACCGGCCGCGATTCGCTCTACCTGTCGACGAGGACGTCGTGGGTGGTACCGGTCGGCGCCGTGCTGCTCACCGGCGCGTCCGTCGGCCGACTCGTGTCCGCGCGGACGCGGATGCCGGTTGGGATGACCGTCCGACAGGCGTGGGCGCTCGGCCTGATGGTCGTTCCCGTCGTCCTAATGCTCGCGCTGCCGCCCGCGACGCTCGGGAGCTTCTCGGCCGGCAAACGCACGGGGTTCGCCGCCTCCGGCATCGCGACGTCGGGCGGCGACGTCGCCACCGGCCCGCTGACGCTCATCGACGTGGCAGCGGCGCAGACATCGAAGGAGGGCGAGGCCGCCCTCGCGAAGCGGGCCACGGAGATGGTCGATCTCGTCGGATTCGTCGTCCGGTACGCCGACACGCCGTCGGACGAGTTCTTCCTGACGCGGTACATCGTGACGTGTTGCGTCGCCGACGCGACCGTCGCGCAGGTGCGTGTGGTGAACGTCCCGCCCGGTGCGTTCTCGCCGAACGAGTGGGTGGACGTGAAAGGCGCCATCTACCCGCTGTCGGGGCGCGAAATCCTCGTCAACGCGACGTCCGTCGTCCCCGTCCCGAGGCCGGAGCGTCCCTACCTGACGCCGTAGCCGCTCGCAGCCCTCCGAGTGCGCGAGCGGTGCCGCCCCGGTCGACGGTCTCTCCAGCCGCGGGTAGCGTGAGCGCCGCCATGGGGATCCGCGTCGGCATCGGCCTGTTCACGGGGCAGATTCCGCCAGGGTCGTCGCGGTCGTTCGCGCAGGAGTACCGTGAGGCGCTCGAGCTCGTACGCCTGGCGGAGGCGGTTGGCTTCGATGCGGCGTGGGTGAGCGAGCACCACGGGTCGTCGGACGGCTACGTCCCGTCGCTCCTGCCGATGCTGGCCGCGATGGCTGCCGTGACCGAGCGGATCGGCCTCGGCTCGGGCATCGTCCTCACGCCGTTCCACGATCCGATCCGGCTGGCCGAGGACGCCGCGGTGGTCGACCAGCTGTCCGACGGACGATTGATCCTCGGCCTCGGCATCGGCTGGCGGCATGAGGAGTTCCGAATGTTCGGCGTGCCGTTCTCGGAACGGCTCCGCCGCACGGTCGAAACGATCGAGGTACTCCGCCGGGCATGGTCCGGACGACGGTTCTCGTTCCAGGGTCGAGCGTTTCGCTACGACCGCATCCGCGTGACGCCGCCTCCGGCGCGGCCGGGAGGACCGCCCATCTATCTCGGCGGCTACGTCGACGCCGCCATTCGCCGGGCCGGCCGACTCGCCGACGGCTATATCGTCGAGGCCGAGAACGTCGACGAGATCCTGCCCTCTTTCGAGCGCTTCGAGGCCGCCGCGCGCGAGGCGCGCAAGGACCCCCGGCGGCTCGGGTTCGTCCTCATGCGCAACGTCGCGCTGTCTCGAGACGGCCGCGGGTGGACGGTCGCCGGGCCCGGCATCGCCCATCAACTCGGCGCGTACACCGCGTGGGAGTCCGGATCCGACACGCCCGAGCTCGATCGCCTGGAGCTGCCGCCGCCCGACGAGGAGTCCATGCTGCGATCGACGGCGGCGGGAACGCCGGCCGACGTCGTCTCCCGCCTGCGTCCGTTCGTCGACGCCTTCGCGGGCCGGGTCGAGCTGGAGCTCATGGTCCGACTCCACTATCCGGGCATGAGCTTCGACGAAGCCTCGTCGATGGTCGAGACGTTCGCCGAGGACGTCCTCCCCGCGCTCCGCGGCGACTGACGTTCGGCTCTACGACGAGGTGGCCGGACGCAGTCGCCGGACGGCGAACCAGACGGCCGCACAGATCAGCGCGATCGGAATCAGGTAGCCGAGGCCGACCACCGTCGCGTACAGGACGCCGAGGAAGCCGTTGAGGGCCTTCGTCCACGCCTCCGCAAGACTCGGGCGCTCATCCGGCTGCGGCCGCTGGAACGGACGCACCGTCGCGCCCGGCTCGTGAAGCGACAGGTCGATCGTGGCGAGATCCGTCTGGTTCTCGAGGACACGGAGCTGCCCCTTGATCTGCTCGATGCGAAACTGCACGTCCTGCAGGTTGGTCTGCACGCGAAGCGTCGCCTCGACGGAGGTCGCCTGCTTCATGAGCCGCAGCAGCACGGCCTCCTGCGCCTGCCACGTTCGAAGGCGTGCGTTGAGGTCGACGTATTCGTTCGTCACGTCCTGCCCCGACACCGATCGCGACTGGACGGTCCCGATGTTGGAGAGGTCTGTCATCGCGTTTTGAAAGCTCGCGCTCGGGACGCGGATCGTGAGCGTGCCGGAGTGGGTCCGCGTTCCCGACGTCGCCGACGACTGCACATAACCGCCGTAGCGGCCGGCCACCCGCATCGCGGCTTCGAACGCTTCGTCGAAGGTTCCCCTCGCCACCTGCACGTCCAGGCTCGCCGTCTTCACGACGGCCGGCCCGATCGCGGGAACGCCGCCGATCGCCTCGAGGCCTCCGACCGAGGCGCTGCCGCCTCCGGCGACCGCACCTCCGGACGTCTGCCCGGCGCCGACGGTCTTGCCGGTCCCGACGGCGTCGAAGCCGATCCCAGCGGGAGCCTCCATGCGGCTCGGCACCGCCCGCCCCACGGCCGGGGCGCCCGCATTCTCGAAGACGCCGGACAGACCGCCCGTGGCGACGAACCCGACGATCGCGGCCAGTGCGAGGAATGCGAAGATCCCGAGACCCACCTTGCGCATCGGACGACCTCCTCCGTGGACGTTGGAAACTCGGTCGGTTCCCGGCCTTGGACGACCGTCGCCCGTGATCGGTTCCCGCCTCTTCGCGGTGGGTGGCGATCAGCGCGCGAGGCGAACGCGCCCCCGAGGGGAACCTCTCAACGCCGCCCCGCCGGCCTCGAGGAGGCCATCGGCGACGAGGGCGATCACGGCTCGCTCGACCCGATCGAGCGGATGAGCGGTCCGCGCCGCCAGCGAGGCGAGCGACCCCGACGGGACGTGTCGGAGCGCCGCAACGATGTCGCCGCGCACCTGACGACTCGAGCCCTCGAATGCGGACCCGCTTCGCGCGGGTCGCGCGGCGACGGCCCCCGAGCGCATGAAGCGGCAGTGGCGACGGAGCGGACACTCGCCGCATCGCGGTCGGGGACGGCAGATCGAGCGCCCCAGATCCATGACGGCCTCGTTCCAGTCGCGGGCCTGACACCGGCCGAGCCACCGCGTCGAGAGGCGTTCGAGCTCCGACTTCGAAACCGCGTTACCGCCGGCGAGCACACGGCCGACGACGCGCCGGACGTTCGTGTCGATGGCGGCGACGGGCGCCCCGAAGGCGATCGCCGCGACGGCCGAGGCGGTGTATGCGCCGACGCCGGGCAGGCGCCGCAGCGCCGCGATCTCGCCCGGTACTGCGCCGTCGCCCTCGTCGACGAGCAGCCGCGCTGTGCGCCACAGCGATACCGCTCGGCGGTTGTATCCCAACCCGCTCCACTGCCTGATCACGTCGGATCGGTCGGCCGACGCCAGGGACGCCACGGTCGGAAACCGATCGATGAAGCGGCCGAACGACGATGCGACGCGTGCCGCCTGTGTCTGTTGAAGCATCACCTCGCTGACGAGGATGGCGTAGGGATCACGCGTGCGGCGCCACGGGTACGCCGTGCGCCGAGGCCGGTACCAGCGCAACAGCGCTCGACGCAACTCGACCGGGTCGCCCGACCTCGATCGCGAACTCACACGAGTGGCGAGCCTCAGAAGCCCGCCTTGCCCCTTCCCGGGAGATCGTCGGCCGCCTCCTTCAGCGCGGCCCACACCTCGCGGAAAACGTCGGCCGCGTACGTCGGCGGCTGCGTGTTCTCGCCGCCGAGGGCACCCCGAACCGCCGACGCGGTGATGTCCACGGCCTTTTCGAACAGCGCCCAATCGATCTCTCGCGCCATGCGGACGAATCCTCCTCGATCAGCGAAGCCACGGCCGCGACAGGCTACTCGACCGCGCTCTCGCGGCGACGGCCGGGGGCGCCTAATCGAAGGCTCGAAGGCCCGTCAGCGCGTGGCCCACGACGAGCGTATGGATCTCGTTCGTCCCCTCGTAGGTGTAGACGGATTCGAGGTTGTTCATGTGGCGGATCACCGGATACTCAAGCGTGATGCCGTTCGCGCCGAGGATGCTCCTCGCCTCCCGGGCGATCGCGAGCGCCTCGTGAACGTTGCTCAACTTGCCGAGGCTGATGTGCTCCGGTCGCAGTCGGTCCTCGTCCTTCATCCGTCCCAGATGCAGCGCCAGCAGTGCGCCCTTGTTGAGCTCCACGGCCATCGCGGCGAGCTTGCGTTGCGTGAGCTGGAAGCCCGCGACAGGGCGGCCCCACTGTTCGCGTTCCTTCGCGTAGCCGAGAGCCGACTCGAAACACGCGCGAGCCGCCCCGAGCACGCCCCAGACGATCCCGAAACGCGCCTCCGTCAGACACGACAGCGGCCCCTTCATGCCGACGACGCCGGGCAGAGCGGCGTCCTGTGGAACGCGAACATCGTCCAGGACGAGCTCCGACGTCACCGAGGCTCGAAGCGAGAGCTTTCGACGCACGTCGTTGGTCGTAAACCCCGGCGAGTCCGTTGGAACGAGGAACCCTCTGACGCCGTCGGTCGTGTTCGCCCACACGACGGCCAGATCCGCGATCCCCCCGTTCGTGATCCACATCTTCGTGCCGCTCACCACCCAGTCCGAGCCGTCGCGCCGGGCCGACGTGCGCATTCGACCGGGATCGCTCCCGGCGTCGGGCTCGGTCAGGCCGAAGCAGCCGATGACGTCGCCGCGCGCCATGGCGGGAAGCCACCGCTCCTTCTGCCCCTCCGATCCGAACCGCAGGATGGGGAACATCGAGAGCGAGCCCTGCACGCTGACGAAACTCCGGAACCCACTGTCGCCGGCCTCGAGCTCGAGACACGCGAGCCCGTACGACACGGCGTTCGCGCCGGCACATCCGTATCCGGTCAGGTGCATTCCGAGCAAGCCAAGGTCGGCGAGGCCCTTGGCGACCTCTCGGGGAAAGACCGCGTCCTCGAACCACGCGTCGATGCCGGGGAGGATCTCGGCCCGCACGAAGTCGCGGACCGCGTCGCGGATGTCGCGCTCCTCGTCCGTCAGGAGCCGGTCGACCTCCAGATAGTCGAGCGGATCGATCGGGGAGGCCATCGCCCGCTAGCCTAGCCGCCGGTACTCACGCGAACTCCACAGAGGCAGACCTGCTCGGCATTCTCGGCTCCTCGAGCGCGAGGACGCGGACGTCGGCATCACCCGCCGATCGGCACCTCCGGCAGGCGCGCGAGCGACGCCTCCTCCGCGGCCGGATCGAACTCGACCTCGGGCAGACGGCCGTTCAGGTAGTCGTCGTACGCCTGCATGTCGAAATGGCCGTGACCCGAGAGTCCGATCAGGATCACGCGCTCCTCACCCGCCTCACGCGCGGCGATCGCCTCGTCGATTCCCCCGCGGATCGCGTGCGCCGACTCCGGCGCGGGGATGATTCCCTGCGTCTTGGCGAACCGCACGGCCGCCTCGAACACCTCGTTCTGGGTGTACGCCGTGGCCTCCATGTATCCGTCGCGCACGAGCAGCGAAAGCGAGGGCGAGTCACCGTGGTAGCGGAGCCCGCCGGCGTGGACGGGAGCCGGAACGAAGTCATGGCCGAGCGTGAACATCGGGAGCAGCGGCGTCAGTTGCGCCGTGTCGCCGAAGTCGTACGCGAACCGGCCCTTCGTCAGCGTCGGGCACGCGGCCGGCTCGGTCGCGAGGAATCGCATATCGGGCGTCTCTCCGCGGAGCTTTGCCGCCATGAACGGATACGCGAGGCCCCCATAGTTGGAGCCGCCGCCGACGCATCCGACGACGACGTCGGGCCGTTCGCCCGCGATCTCCATCTGCTTGGTCGCCTCGAGGCCGACTACCGTCTGGTGCAGCAGGACGTGGTTCAGACACGACCCGATCGAGTAGTTCGTGTCGTCGTTGGTCGCCGCCACCTCGATGGCCTCGCTGATCGCGATCCCCAGCGATCCCGTTGAGTCGGGGTTCGCCTCGAGGATCGCCTTGCCCGCTCGCGTCGTGCTCGACGGCGAGGGGATGACCTCGGCGCCGAACGTCTCGATAAAGATGCGGCGGTACGGCTTCTGTTCGTACGAGGCCTTCACCATGTAGACCCGACAGTCGAGGTCGAAGAAGCCGCACGCCATGGAAAGCGACGACCCCCATTGGCCGGCGCCCGTCTCCGTCGACAGCCGCCGGACGCCGGCCTGCTTGTTGTAATACGCCTGAGCGACCGCGGTGTTCGGCTTGTGGCTACCGGCCGGCGATGTTCCCTCGTACTTGAAGTAGATGCGCGCCGGTGTTTCGAGCGCCCGTTCGAGGCGAGTCGCCCGGTACAGCGGAGTCGGCCTCCACAGCCGATACACATCGATGACCTCTCCCGGGATGTCGATCCACTCCTCGGTCGACATCTCCTGTGCGATGAGGGGCTGCGGGAACAGCGGCGCGAGCGCGTCGGGCGGGACCGGCTCCTTCGTGCCCGGATGAAGCGGCGGCAGCAGGCCGATGCCCGCCTGGGCCATGACGGGCAGGAGGTTCTGCCATGCACTCGGGACGTCCTCTTGCCGCAAGTCGAACCTCGTGCGCTCGGTCATTGCGTCCTCCTGGCCGTCGGGGAGCACGGGCGCGCGAAGCCTACACGCAGGGGCGTCGCCGCCGCTACGTCCTCACCTGGACCCGACTACGTCGATGGCGTGGAGGACGAGCGACGAACGAACGATTCGAGCTCGGCAAGGCCGGACTGGAGGTCCCGCCGCCAACGCTCGGGTCGCACGTCGCGCTGTTCGACGACCCAGAGGGTGAGCTGCAGCGTCCGCAACGCTTCGAACGCCTCGAGGAGTCGCTCGTGCTCGGTCGGAAGCGATCGCACGCTTCGGTATCCACGAAGCAACGCCGAGCGAAGGGCCTCGTAGTGCGTGTGAGTCTGGATCTCACTGAGCGTCACGCTCAAGTCATGGAGATAGTGCCCCCATCCGCAGTCGTCGAAGTCGATCGCACCGACCCGTCGACCGGAGAAGAGGTAGTTCTCCTGATGCAGATCCGCATGGATCATGCCGTATACGTCCGAACTTGATCCCAGCTGACGTCGGGCCTCCATGACCCGGCGAACGACCTCCTCGACGATGGCGACCCCGTCGCTCCCCGCGTGTGTCCGCACCTCTCGAACGACGAACGCCTCCACCCCTTCGGAAACGTCACCGATCCGCCACCGCTCGAAACCGGGAGGTGGTAAGAAGCGTGCGGCGTGCTCGTGGAGTGCCGCGATCAACCGACCAACGCGCTCCAGGTGAACCGGCCTCAACCCCGCGTCGATGAACCGCCCCGGCAGCCAGCGAAAGACGACGCACAGCCGCGGCTGCGGCGCGGCGGCGGTCTCGACGGCGGTGACCACGGCGCCGTCCCGCGCCGGCAACGGCTCCGGGACCGACAGGTCCGTGTCGCGCCGAATAGCCGTCAACCACTCGAGCTCGGAGCCGACCTCGGCTCGGCTGCGTGGTGGATGCAGGGGGCTGCCCGTCACCCGGTGAACCCGAACGACGAAGCATTCACCCGACCGATCTTCCACGTGAAACGTCGTGTTCTCGTCGTGACGCAGCAGGACCACGTTGGCGGGCCGGATCCCGTAGTGCTCGAGGGCTCGTTCGGCGAGTGGACGAAGCCGGCCCGACGTCAACCCTGCCTGCTGTGCGTATGCCAGCGATGCGGCTCGATGAGGACGTTCGCGTCGTCCGGCCCCCACGATGCGGGCGCGTAGCGGGCGATCGGCGCCGGCGAGATGAGTGCTGGCATGAGGACCTGCCAAGCGCGCTCGACCGTGTCCTGCCGCAGGAACAAGGTGTGATCGCCCTCCATCGCCTCGAGCATCAGCAGCTCGTACGCGTCGAGAAGGTCCGACTGGAACTCGCTGTCGTAGTCGAAGTCCATGGTCGCTCGGCCGAGCCGCAGGTCGGGCCCCGGCTCCTTGACGTTCACCGCCAGCGTGATGCCCTCGTCGGGCTGGATGAGGATCGTCAAGTGATCGCGCCGGGGACGCCCCGCGCGGGTCCCGCGAAAGACGTTGAACGGGACATCCTTGAACACCATCGTAACCTCGCTGGTCTTCCTCGCGAGCTTCTTCCCCGTCCGCAGGAAGAACGGCACGCCGGCCCATCGCCAGTTCTCGATGTCGAGCTCCATCGCGACGAACGTCTCGACGGTCGAGTACCTCGCGACACCCGGCTCGTTCAGGTACCCCTCGTACTGCCCGCGCACGACCTTCTCGGGATCGACGGGGTGCATAGCCTGGAGGACCTTCACCTTCTCGTCGCGCAGCCGGTCCTCCTGGAACGAGACCGGTGGCTCCATCGCGACGAACGTCAGCACCTGCAATAGGTGCGTCTGCACCATGTCGCGGATAGCGCCGGTCTGCTCGTAGAAGTTGCCGCGCCCCTCGATGCCGATCTCCTCGGCGACCGTGATCTGGACGTGATCGATGTAGCGACGATTCCACACCGGCTCGAACAGGCCGTTGGTGAACCGGAAGGCCAGGATGTTCTGAACCGTCTCCTTGCCCATGTAGTGATCGATGCGAAAGATCTGATCCTCGTCGAACACGGCGTGAATGGTCCGGTTCAGGTGTCGTGCCGACTCGAGGTCGTGCCCGAAGGGCTTCTCGAACACGATATTCGCGTCCTTGGCCAGGCCGCTCTCGCCGAGCCGCGCGACGATGTCCTCGTACACCTCTGGCGGGGTCGCGCAGTAGAAGAAATGACGGCCCTGCGTCCCGAATTGCCGGTCCACCGAGTCGAGGTACTCGACGAAGGGGTCGAAGGCGCCCTTCTTGTTGAACTCGCCACGGAAGTACAGAAGATGCCGGGCGAAATCGTCCCAGACGTGACCCTTTGGATCGGCGCGGCCGAATTCGCGGATCGACCGCTCGGCGTGCTCTCGAAACGAATCGTCGGTCCACTCTGTGCGGGCGAAACCGACGATGGCAAAGTCGCGCGGCAGCAGGCCCTCCACGTGCAGGTGGAAGAAGGCCGGGAGGAGTTTTCGCCGCGTGAGGTCACCCGACGCGCCGAAGATCACGATCGTCTGGGCCGGCATGCCGTTCATGTCCCAGAGGCCTTCTTCTGGGGGCTACCGCTCGAGCCCTGTCGCTCCTCCGGTCTTACGGCGTGACCGCCGAACTCCTGGCGGAGCGCGGCGATGACCTTCGCGGAGAAGGACTCGCTTTGCCTCGACGCGAACCGCAGAAACAGCGCGAGCGACGTGATCGGCGCCGGAACGTCCTCGTCGATCGCCGCCTGAACCGTCCAGCGCCCCTCGCCGGAATCCTCGACCCATCCTCGCACGGATTGGAGGTCCGGATCCTTCCCCAGCGCGTCGTGCAGGAGCTCCAGAAGCCACGAGCGGACGACGCTCCCGTAGCGCCAGATCCCGGAGATCCGCTCGAGGTCCAGGTCGAACTGTGAGCGCTCGAGGATCTCGAAACCCTCGCCGTACGCCGCCAGGAGTCCGTACTCGATGCCGTTGTGAACCATCTTGGTGAAGTGCCCGGCGCCACTCGGGCCGACGTGCGCGTACCCGCCCTCGGGGGCGAGCGCGAGGAAGACGGGCTCGACGACGCGCACGGCGGCGTCGTCGCCACCGACCATCAGGCAGTACCCGTTCGCCAGGCCCCAAACGCCGCCGCTGGTGCCGCAGTCAAGGAAGCGGATGCCGGCGGAGGCGAGTTCGGTGGCTCGGCGCATCGAGTCTTTGTAGTAGGAGTTCCCGCCGTCGATCACGATGTCGCCGTCGGACAGCAGCCCGGACAGCTCACCGACCGTCGACTCGGTCACCTGACCGGCGGGGATCATCAGCCAGACGACCCGGGGCGGTTGCAGCGCGGCGACCAGCTCGGACAACGACGTCGTCGTCCCGGCGCCCTCCCGGGCGACCGTCTCGCGGTCCGGCTGCGAGGGCGCGAAGCCCACCACCTCGTGGCCGTTGCGGATCAACCGGATCGCCATGTTGCCACCCATACGCCCCAACCCGACCATGCCGAGCCTCATCCACGGCCTCCGATCTCGGGTCCCACCTCGACCCAGCCCTCGTCCACCCGAACACGGCGGACCGAGACGGGGTCAACAGAAGGGCCGTCGACGGGCTCACCCGTTCGCACGTCGAACGCACTCGAGTCGCACGGACACACCACGGCCTCGTTCACCTCGTCGATCGCCCCCTCGGACAGGGAACATCCGTCCGCCGGGCACTCGTCGGCGAGCGCGAAAACTTCGTGTTCGACCCGCCCCACCGCCACATGGCCATCGGGCATCTCGTAGCGGCGCAGCTCGCCCTCCGGAATCTCGACGGCGGACGCGACGCGTACGTAGGGTCCCTGATCGCTCACGTGCGCGGGACTTCCGAAATGCGCTGGAGCGCCGACCACCCCCGCTGAAGCGCGGTCGCTGCCCCGAGCGCGGCGAGGATCGCCAGCGCCGGCAACAGCGCATCCGGCACGATGAGTCCGAGGATCAACACGACGTATCGCTCGAGCCGCTGAAACAGTCCCTCGGTGAGGGCGACGCCCGCCGCCTCGGCCTCGGCGCGGATGTGGCTCACCCCGAGCGCGACGACGAGTGTCACGAGCGCCAGCGCAGCCGCGATGTCGTTTCCCTGACCGGCCTCGTCCCAGTACAGGCACGCGAACAGGATCATGTCTGAGATTCTGTCCAGCACCGAGTCGAGAAATGCGCCGGACCGACGCTCCTCACCTCGCAGACGCGCCACGCCCCCGTCGAAGATGTCGAACATGCCGGCGACGATCAGAAGGAAGCCCGGAACCAGCCGGCGTCCGGTCAACAGGAGCGCTCCGACGATCGCATTCGTGACGAGCGACGCGACCGTGAGCTGCCAGGGCCGCACGCCGAGGCGATACAGAGCGGCAAGCCCGGCACGATAAGGCCACGTGAACAGGAAGCGCATGGCCGGCCCCGCGAGCCCGCGCGTCTTCCGCGGTGCTGGCATGTCTCGGACGCGCGCCGCGTGACGTTCCTCGGCCGACGGACGGGTCATACGACGCAGGCTATCGCCGGGCGTCGCGTGGTCGCTACTCGCGCGGCTTCAGCCCGACGACGAGGTAATGGAACGTCCCGCCCGGCGCCTGGTACTCGATCTCGTCGTCGAGGCGCTTCCCGGAGACGGCCTGACCGAGCGGCGACGTAGTGGTGATCGTGCGAACGCCTGGCACGCGTTCCTCTCCCGACTCCGCGAGAAGGTAGGTCTCGTCCTCCGGCTCGTCCTCCTCGAGGGGCCGAAGCGTGATCAGCATGCCGGGCGTCGCGCTGTCCGCATCGACTGGACCCTCTACGATCTCGGGATCGCGCAGCATCCGCTCGAGGTTGCGGATGCGCGATTCCATCAGCGCCTGATCGTTCTTGGCCGCGTCGTAGTCGGCGTTCTCGCGGATGTCACCGTGCTCACGCGCGACGCGCAGCCGCTCCGCGATGTGCGACCGGCCGTTCGAGCGCAGATCGTCTAGCTCGCCTCGCAGCCGGTTGTACGCGTCGAGCGTCAGCGTGGCGGTCGGTTCCTGCCCGGGTTTGCGCCGCGGGCGGTTGGCGAGCTCCGGTGGCAGCTGCATGAACGCGAGCCTACCAACGCCATCACGGCGGTCCCATCATGCGGCCGGACGCGCCCGCGCGATCGGTATGCTCCGAACGACGCTCGTCGGCGCAGTCGAAACGTTCGGAGGGGGTCGTGTGGGGCGGCTCGACGGCAAGGTCGCGCTGATCACCGGCGGCGGCAGCGGGATGGGCCGTGTCGCCTCCTCCTTGTTCGCGGCCGAGGGCGCCCGGGTGGCCCTGACCGATGTGAACGACGATGCCGGAAACGAGGTCGTCAAGGGGATCGACAGGGAGGGCGGCGAGGCGCTGTTCGTCCACGCCGACGTCTCGCGAGAGGGCGACGCCGCCGAGATGGTTCGGGCGGCGGTCGACAGGTTCGGACGCCTCGACGTCCTGTACAACAACGCCGGCGTCATGCTGAGCGACGACGGCTCGGTGGACGCGACCGACGAAAGCGTGTGGGACCGGACGCTCTCGATCAACGTGAAAGGCGTGGCGTTCGGGTGCAAATTCGGCATTCCGGCGATGACCGCCT
Organism: Actinomycetota bacterium; assembly: GCA_046724395.1. Taxonomy (GTDB): domain Bacteria; phylum Actinomycetota; class UBA4738; order UBA4738; family HRBIN12; genus DATAEU01. Next base: position 6,917 of record JBKOWM010000067.1, on the reverse strand, counting down.
CGGGCGGCGGCTCGATCGTCAACGTCGCGTCGTTCGTCGCGTGGCTGGGGGCGGCGACGTCGCAGACCGCCTACACCGCGTCGAAGGGCGCCGTCCTCGCCATGACCCGCGAAATCGCCGTCGAGTACGCCCGCCGCGGGATTCGGTGCAACGCGCTGTGCCCGGGCCCGATCGACACGCCGTTGCTCGCGGAGCTGCTCTCCGACCCGGCCCGGCGACAGCGCAGGTTCGTGCACATCCCGATGGGCCGGCTCGGCCGCGCCGACGAGTTGGCGAGGGCGGCCTTGTTCCTCGCCTCCGACGACTCGAGCTACATGACCGGGGCGTCGCTCATCGTCGACGGCGGCATCACGGCGGCCTACGTCACCCCGGAGGACTGATCCGCGCCTCGCGGCTCACGGCGGCGAGAACACCCTTCTCAGCGCGCCGTACACGTCGCGGTACAGACGGTAGGCCTCGTCGTACGCCTGTCGACGGTCGGGATCGGGCTGGTGCTCGTCGGGCCGGTACGCGACGAAGGCCTTCACCGAATCGTCGATTGTCCGATGCACGCCGGAGCCGACGGCGGCGAGAATCGCCGCGCCCGTCGCCGTCGTCTCGACGCTCTCGGGCACGCGAACGGGCAGGCCGGTGACATCGGCCTTGATCTGCCGCCACAGCTCGCCCTTCGCCCCGCCACCGACGAGCGTGAGGCGCCGGACCTCGAGACCGGCTGCACTCATCGCCTCCAGGATGTCGCGGAGCGCGTACGCGCTGCCCTCGAGCACGGCGCGAGTCATGTGCGCGCGGGTGTGGGCGAGGGTGAGCCCATAGAAGACGCCGCGTGCCGCCCCGTTCCATTCGGGGGCCATGGCACCTTGGAGGCACGGCAGGAAGACGACGCCATCGCTGCCGGCCGGGATGCGACCCGCCTCGCGCGAGAGCAGATCGTAGGCATCGCCGAGACCCTCCGCTTCGGCACCCCGCTCGATCGGCGCGAAGTGGTCTCGCCACCAGCGCAGGTTCCCTCCCGAGACGAACCCCGGGTTCTCGAGCAGCCACGCCGACGGGTCGGCGTGCGGGTGACATTCGACGAGCATCGAAGGGTCATCGCGCGGCTCGGAGGAGGCCGCACATACCGGCTCGGCCGTTCCGACCACGTCGCAGACCTCGCCGGGCGTGAACACGCCGGCCCCGAGCGTCGCCGCCATCTCGTCGCCGCACCCGATCGCGACGACGGTTGACGGATCCAGGCTCGTCGCGGAGGCAAACGCCGACGCGATCGTTCCGACCGGCTGCGTCCCCGCGGCGAGCTCGGGCAGCATCGCGACGTCGACCTCGCAGACATCGAGGACGTCCTGCGACCACGTCCGCGTCCGGGGATCGAGCAGCGCGAGGGACGAGGCGTTCGAGTAGTCGACCGCAAGGGCGCCGCTGATCCGCCAAAGGACGAACGATCCAGGCGGCATCAGCTTCTTCGCGTCCGCGAACAGCTCCGGCTCGTTGTCGCGAACCCACAACGCCTTGAAAACGGCGTGCGAGGAATCCAGGTTCGCGCCCACTCGTTCGTAGAAGTCGCGCGGGGACATGACCTCCGCGATGGCGGCCGCCTGATCCTCCGCGCGGCGGTCCATCCAGATCATCGCCGGGCGCAGCGCGCGCCCGTCGCCGCCGCATACCACCATGCCGTCGAGCTGTGATCCGAACGACAAGCCCTTGACCGCCGACGGCCCCTCGGGGACGTGCGACAGCAGATCGCGCACCCCGGCCGCAATCGCATCCGGCCAGAGCTCCGGGTCCTGCTCGGCCGCGCCGGGGAACGGAAACGACAGGTCATAGGGGCGGTAAGACGATGCGACGAGCGTGCCGTCGGCCGCGTAGAGCGCGCAGTTCGTCCCCTGGCTCCCGACGTCGCATCCGATCACGTACGGACCGCTCACGGGAGGATCACCATCTTCAACCCGGTGCCGGAGCGGATGGTTTCGAACGCCTCCGAGATGCGCTCGAGCGGGTACCGATGGGTCACGACGCGGCCGAGCTCGTCGCGGCGGCGGTCCAAATAGTCCATGGTGACCCGGTACTGCCGGTGCGTAGCTCCATAGGCGCCAAAGACGGCGAGCTCCTTGTAGTGAAGCTGGTTCACGTCGAGCGGGCTGATCGGATCGTGCTTCGGCAGCCCTGCGAAGTACACGACACGCGCTCGCTTCGCCGCCATCTCGAGCGCGGCCTCCTGTGCCCGCTTCGACGGCGCCGCCACGCTCACGCGATCGGCGCCGGCGCCGCCGGTTCTCGACATGACCTCATCCACTCCGTTGTCCTCGCCGGCGACCCAAGCGTCGTCGACGAACGAGCCGACGATCCCCAGAGCGACATCGAGTCGATCTCGGTTCACGTCGGACACGAACACCCTCCCCGCGCCACGATCGCGCGCCATGACGGCCTGCCAGCAGCCGATCGGACCGGTGCCGACGATGACCACGCGATCGCCCAGCCGAATGTCGAGCTGCTCGATGCCGTTGAGGGCGCAGGCGAACGGGTCGGCCGTCGTCGCGAGATCCGACGGCAGCTCCGGCGGAAGCTTGATCACGTTCTTGGTAGCGATCGGAGGGACGACGGCCAGGTCGGCGTAGGCGCCGGGGAAGGGCTCGTAGCCGTAGAGCAAGTGGTGCTCGCAGAGGTTTTGGTATCCGTCCACGCACCACGCGCACTCTCCGCAGGTCAGGATCGATCCAAGGAACACGCGGTCGCCCCGCGCCACACCCGGCGGGAGCTCCGCCTCGGGACCCACCTCGACGAGCGTTCCGACGGGCTCGTGCCCGAGGATCCACGGAACCGGCGCCCTCGGGTCGCCGTTGAAGAACGTCCGAGCGTCGGTGCCGCAGACGCCGCAGGCGTCGACCTCCAGGATCGCGCCGGCCGGGTCGAGCTTCGGCTCCTCGGTCTCGCGCACCTCCACGGCGTCCACCGCCGTCATGAACGCGGCCCTCATGCGGCGCCGCCGATCTCGTCCTGGAGCGCCGCGTGCGCCTTGTCGGCGCTCCACCGTTCGCGGATCACCCTCGATAGCGCCCGCGTGATCGATTCCGGCGAGCGGTGCATGAAGATGTTGCGGCCGACCGAGCATCCGATCGCCCCGGCGGCCATGGCCTGCTCCATCCGCGTCAGGAGCTCCAGATCCTCGAGCCGCGAGCCGCCGGCGAGCACGACGGGAATGCCGTTGGCGGCCCGGACGAGGCGCGCGAAGGTACCCTCGTCACCGGGCCAGTTCGTCTTCACGATGTCGGCACCGAGTTCAGCGCACAGGCGCACGTTGCGTCGGAGGTACTCGAAGCCGTACTGCTGCTTGAGCTCCTCGACGGAGGCATAGGTCGTCGGGAACTCGGCCTCCGCGATGAACGGCATGCCGAGCTGCCCGCACTGGCGGCCGACGTCGGCCAGGACGCCGATCATGTCGGCCTCACCGTCACCGCCGAGCGCGGTGAACAGGACGACGGCGTCGGCGCCCAGGACCAGCGCCTCCTCGACGTCGGCGATGTTGACGACCGTCGGACGCCCGACGCCCGGATCCGCGGATGCCGACAGCAGGAGCGCGAGCGACGTCGTGGGCGAGAACGCCGGCGCCGCAACCCGGATCATCCCCTTGCTCATCATGATGACGTTCGCGCCGCCCGACACCGCCTCCTGGGTTCGGGTTGTGATGTCCGCCAGCGGCTCGAGGAACTCCGGCGACGTCATCCCGTGGTCGAGCGCGCAGATCACGCAGACGCCCATCTGATCGATGACCCGCTTCAGCCGCATCGTTTTTCCGACCTCTGTCGTCACGTGAACCTCCTCCCCGGCCCGCGCCGGACCACGGTGAAGTCGAAGGCGCCGGCGAGATGCCACTCGTGGGACGAGAGGACCGGCGTCCCGCCATCGTCGAAGTCGACCTGTTGCAGGTAGAGCACGAGGGTATTTCGGGCCACACCGAGCTTCTGCACGGTCGCCCGGTCGGCCTTCATCGGCGCGAAGGTCGCGACGCCGTGATGGATCACCACGCCGAATTCTCGCTCGAGCGTTTCGTACATCGAACCGCGTGCAAGGTGCGGCAGCGCCTCCGGACGAAGCTCGACCACCCGGATCGGAAGGACGTCTTGAGACCAGACGACGGGCCGGCCGTCCGCGGTCCGAACCCGCTCGACGACGACCACATCGTCCCCCGGCTCGACGCGCAGGCGAGCCGCCTCGGCATCGCCCGCCGGCTCGATCCGCGTGACGGCCTCCCGGAAGCCGGGTTCCATCCCGGCCGCACGGATCGCGTCGGTGACGCCGAAGTTGGCGTCGAGGCTGGTGAGCACCCGCGGGATGTGCGAGACGAACGTTCCGGTCCCTCGGGCCCGCGTGAGCAGGCCCTCGTCCTGAAGGGAGCGAAGCGCTTCCCGGAGGGTCGCGCGCGAAACTCCCAGCTCGGCGGCCAGCTCCGGCTCCGCCGGCAGCTGCGAGCCCGGCCGAAGCTTGCCCCGGGTGATCCGGGAGAGCAGCCGGTCGCGGACGGCGAGCGAACGCAGCTTCATGCGAGAGCCGGAGCCCATCCCCCTCCGATCCCCGGCGAGTCGGCCCGGGCTATTTGTCAGACATATCGGGCGTGGATGTCAACCCTATGTCAGACATCTCGGCTTGACACGGCGGCGAGCAGTAGGGCTAGATACGGCCACATCTGGCTCCTTGGGAGGGAGGTGGCCCGTTGAGTGATCAGCGGAAGATGGGGTCGGTCACCTATCGCGACGTGACCGAGGACTACTTCCACCGGAGAGGGCTGCGCCGTCACGCAGCCTTCTGGTCGTTGTGGTCGCTGGGTGTCGCCGCCGTCATTTCCGGCGACTTCTACGGCTGGAACCTAGGCTTGGACGCCGGCGGGTTCGGGGGACTGCTGATCGCGACGGCCTTCATCGCGGTCATGTACTACGGGCTCTGCTACAGCATCGCCGAGATGTCGCCGGCGCTACCGCACACCGGTGGCGCGTACTCGTTCGCCCGGTCGGCGATGGGCCCGTGGGGCGGATTCATCACTGGGCTCGCGGAGAACATGGAATACGTCATCACGCCGGCGGTCGTGGTCGGCGCGATGGGGTTCCTGATGCACGACATCGTGGCGGGTCTGTTCGATCTGACGGGCGAGCCGTGGTGGAACAGCCCCGTGACGTGGTGGGCGGTGTTCTACATCGTCTTCGTGGGCCTGAACGTCGTCGGCATCGAGGTAACCATGCGGTTCACGGTCGCCGTGAACATCGTCGCACTCGGGATCCTGGCGTTCTTCTTCATCGCGGTGTTGGTTTCCGGCAAGTTCGACAGCAGTCTCTGGACCAATATCCGTCCGGACGCCGACGGATCGACGTTCCTTCCCCACGGCATCGGAGGAATCTTCCCGGCCATCCCGTTCGCCATCTGGTTCTTCCTCGCGATCGAGGAACTGCCGCTCGCCGCGGAGGAGTCGATGGATCCGAAGCGAGACATCCCGCGGGCGACCATCTGGGGGATGACGACGCTGCTCGTGACGGGACTCTTGACGTTGTTCCTCAACACCGGCGTCGACGGCGGCGCGAGGGTGATCCGCGTGTCGGCTACGCCGCTGTTCGACGGCTTCAAGGGGATCTTCGGCGAGGGGACGTCCGCCGAGTTGCTCGCACTGATCGGCTGGTTCGGTCTGCTCGCCAGCTTCTTCACCATCATCTACGCGTACGGCCGGAACACGTTCTCGCTCTCGCGAGCCGGCTACTTCCCGAAGGTCCTCTCGCTCACGCATCCGACGCGCAAGACGCCGCACGTGGCGCTCATCGCGGGAGGCGTCGTTGGGTACGCCCTGGCCGTACTCATCTACGAGCTCGGCAAGTCCGAAGGTCGGTTCGCCGGACAGATCGTCGGAGCGCTCCTCTACATGGCGGTGTTCGGCGCCGTCATCTCGTACGCGATGCAGTGCCTTTCCTTCATCCTGCTCCGGCGAAAGCTCCCGAACATCAACCGCCCGTATCGCAGCCCGGTCAACGAATGGGGTGCGGGGATCGCCGGCACCATCGCCGTCGTCTCGCTGATCTCGTTGTACTCGAATTCGGACTACCGGCCGGGCGTCTGGGGCACGCTCATCTACTTCGTCCTCGGGATTCTGTATTTCGCGATAGCCGGACGCCACCGCCTGGTCCTTTCGCCCGAGGAGGAGTTCGCGCTCACGGGCGGGGAGAAGGGACACCCGGAACTGGGACAGTACGGGCAGGAACGCACGGAGGAATCACCGACGGTCCGCTGATCCACGCTGCCCGGGCACGACGAGCGGTGGGCGTTCTCGCCCACCGCTCGGGCGTCTGGCGTCCACGAGGAGGGCCTGATGGAACGGGGCAAGATCGACGTCAAGACGCTCGAAGAGCTCGTCGACGCGGGCGAGATCGACACCGTCCTTTGCATGTTCACGGACCTTCAGGGTCGCTTCATGGGCAAGCGCGTCCTTCCTCACTTCTTCCTCGAGGAGGTCCTCGGCGAGGAGGGGCTGCACGCGTGCCTGTATCTCCTCGCGATCGACATGGAGATGGAGCCGCTCCCCGGCTATCGATATGCCAGTTGGGAGACGGGCTACGGCGACTTCAGGATGGTGCCCGACCTGTCCACCCTGCGAGTGGTGCCGTGGATCGACAAGACCGCGATCGTCATCTGCGATGTCCATGACGAGGAGACGAACGACCCGGTGGAGGTCGCGCCGCGGCAGATCCTCAAGCGCCAGGTGGAGCGCGCCGCCGCCGAGAGCTATCAGATCAAGGCGGGATCCGAGCTCGAGTTCTACATGTTCAAGGAGACCTTCGAGGAGGCAGCGACCAAGCGGTATCAGGGTCTGCAGCCGAGCTCCCCGTACATCATGGACTACCACATGCTCCAGACCACCAAGGACGAGTGGCTCATCCGTCAGATGCGCA
>JBKOWM010000091.1:0-8781 GCA_046724395.1 Actinomycetota bacterium | reverse complement strand
GAGGCCTTGGCCGCCGGACGGGAGGTCGGGCGCTCGGGCTTCGGCCCGGCGGCCGTTTTGCGCACGGGCAGCCCCTCCCACCGAGGCACGTCGCCGAGCCGAAGGACCTCCGGACGCTGTGCCTGATGCGGGTGTTCGGGGCCGGGGTAAACCTGGAGTTTCTTGGCCATCGCGCGTCCGAGACGGTTCTTGGGCAGCATGCCCCTGACGGCCTTCTCCACGGCGAAATGCGGCTTCCTGGCGAGGAGGCGCTCGTACGACGTCTCCGTCAACCCACCCGGGTAGCCAGAGTGCCGGTAGGCGACCTTCTTGAGCTCCTTCCCGCCCGTGAGCCGAACACCCCGGGCGTTCACCACGATCACGTGGTCGCCGGTGTCCATGTGGGGCGCGAAGATGGGCTTGTGCTTCCCGCGGAGGATGGCCGCGACCTCCGTGGCGAGACGGCCGAGCACAGCGCCGCTGGCGTCGATGACGTACCAGCGCCGCTCGATGTCGCGCGGCTTCGGAGCGTAGGTCTTCATACGTGAAAACGCCGGCCGGAGCGGCCGACGCATCAGGTTACCTGCGGATTTACGCCGTCGTCAAAGACCGACAGCATGCGGCCGCTTAGCGCCGACTCCTTCACTGGCTGGGACTGGCTGGGGCTAGCTGGGACTGGCTGGGAACCACCGTCCCGCCTAGTTGGAACCACCGTCCGGCGGCGACGGTCGTTTCTGCAACCGTTTCTGCAGAACACGGAACGAATGCCCGGCGACCCGCTCGGGAGAGGAAGGGAGGAACCCATGCGCGCCACCGCTTCGATCGCTCGGTGGTTGATCGGGGTGTCGCTGGCGACGACCGCCGCCGCCGTCATGGTCGGGGCACGAGCGCCCGACGCCGTTGCCAGCGGCGGGGGCGGCTGCGGCCGACCGGTCACGGATTGGAGGGGCGCTGCCGTCTCGATTCGGTCCTTCTGCTTCGGCCCGACCGTCCTGCGCACCGAGCCCGGCGCCGTCGTCACGTTCCGCAACTCCGATCACGTCCCACACACCGTGCTCGGCGCCAACGGCGCGTGGGGCAGCTTCGAGACACTCCGGCACGGTCAGGAGGAGTCATACCGATTCGTGCGCTCCGGCGTATATCCGTATGTATGCACGTACCACCCGGGAATGGTTGGCGTGGTCGTCGTAGGAGACGCTCGAGGGCCGGGCGCGGCCGGGACGACGACCGTCGACGGCCCGGTCGTCCAGGTGTCGCCCGGCTCGACCGGGCTCGTGGACGTCGGCTCGGCCGCCGCGCAGACGTCGGCGGCCTCCGTCGGCCCGTGGCCGATCATCGCGGCGACCGGGTTCGGGCTCGTCCTTGTGTCGGTGATCTTCGTCGCCACGCGCGGCAGGAAGCGGCGCACCGTCTGATCCGGCGTCGGTGACGGGGGCCGTCGTGCGGCCGCGCCGGGGCGCGCGAGCGCTCGTGCTCGTGTTGGCGATGCTCACCGCCTGCGTGTCGACGCGCAACCAGCCCTCCCCACTGGGTATCACGAAGCAAGGCCCGTCCGGCTCCGCTCGGGAACGACCGAGCGCCGAAGTGCTCGCTCTGCGGGAGATCGCGAGGCTCGAGCAGCCGGTCGCCATGGCCGTCCGACCCGGCGACGACCGCCTCTACATCGCGCAGAAGACGGGGACCGTCCTGTCGCTCGAGCGTGACGGCGGTTCGCCGAGGAGGGTGCTCGACGTGCACGACGAGGTCTCGCTCGGTTCGGAGCAGGGGCTGCTCGGGCTCGCCTTCTCGCCCGGCGGCCAGTGGCTCTACGTCGACTTCACCGACGTCGCGGGGGACACGAGGGTTCAGGCCTTCCCGATGACCCGAGGGCGCGCCGACGAGGAGTTGGAGCGACAGATCCTGTACGTGGATCAGCCGTACGCGAACCACAACGGCGGGCAGCTCGCGTTCGGCCCGGACGGGTACCTGTACATAGCCCTCGGCGACGGCGGCAGCGGCGGAGATCCTCAGGGCAACGGTCAGTCGCTGGGTACCCTGCTCGGCAAGATCCTGCGGATCGCGCCGACCCCCGACAGGCCTCATCCGTACCGCATTCCGCCCGACAACCCGTTCGTGAACCGCGCCGGAGCGCGAGCGGAGATCTGGGCCTACGGGCTCCGAAACCCGTGGCGATTCTCGTTCGATGCCGGAACGGGCGACCTTTGGATCGGCGACGTCGGACAGAGCGCGTGGGAGGAGGTCGACCTCGAGCGGGAGGGCTCACGCGGCGGGAGGAATTACGGCTGGAACGCGATGGAGGGTGATCATCCATACGGAGGAGGAGAGCCCGACCCGTCGTTCGTGCGCCCGGTCTTCGAGTACCCGCACGACGGCTCGACGTGCGCCGTGACGGGTGGCTATGTCTATCGCGGGTCGGCCATCCGCGCACTCGTAGGGTGGTATCTCTTCGCCGACTTCTGCCGCGGTGCGCTGAAGGCACTTCACCAGCGCTCGGATGGCTCGATCGTCCATGAGGACCTCGGCCTGCGCGCGGAGAACGTCGCGGCGTTCGGGCAGGATCACGACGGCGAGCTCTACGTGCTGTCGCTGTCCGGCCCCGTCTACCGGCTGGTCGCGGCCGAGACGTAGCGATGCTGCCCCGCTATCCGCGGCCGTAGAACACGCGCTCGAGCGTCAGCCCGTGGGCCGGAGCGACGGGTCCCGCCGCCGCCCGGGTCTGAGCCTCGAGGATGGTCGACATCGAACTCGCCGGGATCCTTCCCTCCCCCACCGCGAGCAGGGTGCCGACGAGGCTGCGGACCATCTGATGCAGGAACGCGTCCGCGCGGGCGGTGATCTCTATGCGATCGTTGTCGCGGACGATCGACAGCCGCTCGAGGACGCGGACGGTCGACTCGTCATCGAGCGGCCGTCGGCAGAACGACGCGAAGTCCCGTTCGCCGACGAGCTGCGACGCTGCCCGGCGCATCTGCGTGAGCGACGGGTCGCTTGGCCGGTGCCAGACGTAGCGCGCCGTGAACGGATCGGCCACCGGCCCCACGTCGATCCGGTACCGGTACTCGCGCGCCGTGGCTGAAAACCGCGCGTCGAACCGGTCGAGCACGGCACGGGCGTCGGTGACGACGATCTCGGGGCCGAGCATTGCGTTCAGCGCGCGTTGCAACCGCTCGAGATCGGCGCGCGCCTCGAACGAGACGACCTGCCCGCGCGCGTGGACGCCGGCGTCGGTGCGACCGGCGACGGAGACCTTCGGGACGTTGCCGAGGAGGCGGTTCAGAGCGTCTTCGAGAACGCCCTGAACCGTGCGTTGCCCCGGCTGCCTCTGCCACCCGCGAAAGTCGGTTCCGTCGTAGGCGAGCGTCAGCCGGACAACCGGCATTCGCGCCTACTCGGACTCGACGAGCTCGATGCGCGCCATCGGCGCGCCGTCGCCCTGGCGCTGACCGAGCTTGAGGATCCGCGTGTAGCCGCCCGGCCGCTCGGCGTACCTGGGCCCGATGTCACTGAACAGCTTGTGGACGACGTCCCGGTCGGGGATGGCCTTGAGGACCTCGCGTCGGGCCGCCACGTCGCCCTTCTTGGCGAACGTGATCATCTTCTCCGCGAGCGGGCGGACGGCCTTGGCCTTCGCCTCGGTCGTGTTGATCCGCTCGTTCACGAAGAGCTGCGCGGCCAGGCCGTTCAGCATGAGCCGCTGGTGCGCCGGACCCGAGCCGAGCCTCGGGCCCTTCTTCGGGCGAGGCATCGTGCGCCTACTCCTCGCGAAGGTTCAGGCCGAGCTCCTCGAGCTTTGCCTTCACCTCGTCGATCGACTTCTGGCCGAAGTTGCGGATGTCCATCAGCTCGGCCTCGGACTTCTGGACAAGGTCACCGACCGTGTTGATGCCCTCGCGCTTGAGGCAGTTGTACGAGCGCACGGACAGGTTGAGCTCCTCGACCGTGATGGCGTAGTCGGACGGCTGAGACTCGTCCTCGGCCGGACGCACCGCGATACTGGCGGCCTCCGCCAGATCGCCGAACATCTTCACGAGCTCGTCGAGCGTCCCGCCGGCCGACGCGAGGGCCTCGCGCGGGCTGATCGACCCGTCGGTCTCGACGTCGAGGATCAGACGGTCACGGTCGGTCATCTGCTCGACGCGCGTGTTCTCGACCGAGTAGCTGACCTTGCGAACTGGCGAGAAGATCGAGTCGACCGGGATCACGCCGATCGGATCGCGCGGCTTCTTGTTCTTGTCAGCCATCCGGTAGCCGACGCCGCGCTCGACGGTCATTTCCATCTCGAGCGAGCCGCCCTTGCCGACCGTGGCGATGTGCAAGTCGGGGTTGAGGATCTCGACGCCGGCGGGCGGCGAGATGTCCCCCGCCGTCACCTCCCCGGGACCCTTGGCCTTGAGGTACACCGTGACGGGTTCGTCGCCGTCGGAGTATCGAACGACGAGCTCCTTGAGGTTGAGGATCACGTCGGTCACGTCCTCGGTCACCTTGGGAATGGTCGCGAACTCGTGCAGCACGCCCTCGATGCGGACGGAGCTGATCGCGGCGCCCGGAATGCTGGACAGCAATGTGCGACGGAGCGAGTTGCCGACGGTGTAGCCGAAGCCCGGCTCGAGCGGCTCGACGATGAACCGCGACCGGTTGGGAGCGACGTGCTCCTCCTGGATCTGTGGTCTTGCGACGATGAACACTGCTTCCTCCTTCGACGGGGGATCATCCACTTCTGCCCCGCCATGTCGTGCTCGGCCCGTTTCGACGGACGGGCCGGTTGTGCGGCGCCGGTCGCTAGACGCGGCGACGTTTGCGCGGCCGGACGCCGTTGTGCGGCACCGGCGTCACGTCCTGGATCCCGGCGACCTCGAGTCCGGTGGCGGCGAGGGAGCGGATCGCCGTCTCGCGCCCGGATCCGGGCCCCTTGACGAAGACGTCGACCTTCTGCATGCCGTGCTCCTGCGCCCGACGGGCGGCGGCCTCGGCCGCGAGCTGCGCGGCGAACGGCGTCGACTTTCGAGACCCCTTGAAGCCGACGTTTCCGGCGCTGGCCCACGAGATCGTGTTGCCTTGCAGATCGGTGATGGTGACGATCGTGTTGTTGAACGTCGACTTGATGTGAGCCTGGCCGTGGACGATGTTCTTCTTCTCCCGGCGCTTGGTCTTCTTGGCCTTGGGCTTCGCCACGTCAGCTCCTCACTCCGTGTTGACTACTTCTTGGTGGCCTTCTTCTTGCCGGCCACGGTCTTCTTGGGGCCCTTGCGAGTGCGCGCGTTGGTGTGCGTGCGCTGTCCTCGGACGGGAAGGCTGCGGCGATGCCGGATTCCCTTGTACGCGCCGATCTCGATCTTGCGCTTGATGTCCTGAGCCACCTCGCGGCGGAGATCGCCCTCGACCTTGTACGTCCGGTCGATGTACTCGCGGATCCGGCTGACCTCCTCCTCGGAGAGGTCGCGGACCTTCGTCCCGCCGTCGAGGCCCGTCCCCGCGACGATCTGGAAGGCCCTGGTGGGACCGACGCCGTAGATGTAGCGGAGCGCGATGTCCACCCGCTTGTCGCGGGGAAGATCGACGCCTGCGATGCGAGCCACGCCTGCCTCCCTCTCTAGCCCTGCCGCTGCTTGTGACGCGGGTTCGAGCAGATGACCCGAACGGTGCCGCGCCGGCGGATGACCTTACACCGGTCGCACATTCTCTTCACCGACGGCCGGACTTTCATCTGCCTCGCCTTCCTCCGTTACTTGTAGCGATACGTGATACGCCCCCGCGTGAGGTCGTACGGCGAGAGCTCAACCAGCACGCGATCCCCCGGGAGGATCCGGATGTAGTGCATCCGCATCTTTCCGGAGATGTGGGCCAGCACCTTGTGGCCGTTTTGCAGTTCCACCCGGAACATGGCGTTCGGCAACGGCTCGGTGACCGTTCCCTCGATCTCGATCGCGTCTTTCTTCGGCAAGCTCCGGGCAGACCTCTCGACGGACGTGCCGACCCGCCGCTCCGCGAGCCGGAAACGGCCCCCGGACGGGGGCCAGAGAAAAGTATAGGTGCGGCGTCGGCAGTCGTCCAGGAGGACCCCCAGAGGGGCCTGAACGCCCGCGCCGGCGAGTCCTCGCGGCTCGATCGCGCGGCCGGCCGAAAGGGCGAATTGCACAGCCCAGAAACTCCTCCGAGCGCGGCGGGTAGGTTGACCCGAGACCCAGGTCAAGCGGCCGACGCCTCCACAGCGTTGTGCGACAGTGGTCTCGAGCGCCCATGCCCGCATATACCGTGGGCCACCCGGTGGACAACTACCAGATGGGGGTTGTCTTCGAATATTCCCCGGCGTACACAGATGCGGCCATTCGCCCTAGAGCAATGGCAGTACGGAAGGGCTGACGGAGCGAGGCGTCCGTCCATGCCCCATGAGCGCGTCGGCGCCAGAAAGGAGGGAGCGGAAGGAAGCGACTGGAGCAGTTAAGACCGGCATCGACCGGTCGTCAGGAGACGTCCGTAGACGGATGTCGACCCAAGAGGCCCAGGGGGGCCTTCGCAGGCATCGACGCGGACCGTTCGGTCCGGGTCGAAGGAGGAGAGGGATGAAGAGTAAGACGAAAAAGCCAGCGTGGCGCGTACTGGTGGCGGTCTCCGCCGCCGTCGTCGCCATGAGTATCGCGATCCCGGCGGCGCTCGCCGTCCACGACACGGGCGCTTTCGAGCTGGACGGCAATGCCGTGAACGGGGCGGCACCGGGTGATGACTGGGACAACGTCTGTCATCAGGTCACGAAGACGCAGCCCACGCCGCTGTGTACGAGCGCTTCCGATACGACCGGCGCCACCGCGGTAGATTGGGTGGCAGAACCGAACCTGAACTCCAGCATCTTCACCGGCGGTGGGTCGAAGGACCCGATCGACGTCAACAAGTGGGCGTGGAAGGACGGAGCAGGCGGTTTGCCCGACAAGGACAACCTGCTGCACAGCTTCGCGGCGCGCTACACGACCAATCAAGGCGAGGTGCTGTACTTCGGATCGGACCGGCTCGACAACAGCGGGGACGCTCAGCAGGGATTCTGGTTCTTCCAGAACCCGATCGCCTTGGGAAGCAATAGTGTCGGCGGCGGCACAGGGTTCACCGGCGTCCACAAGGCCGGCGACGTCCTAGTTGTGACCGACTTCAGCAACGGCGGCACCACGTCGACGATCACCGTGTACGCGTGGGATCCGACGTGCACGAAGACCACCGGGAGCACCGCCGGCACGTGCGGTGATGCGAACCTGCGGATCAAGGGCACGTCGAACAACGCCAACTGCGCCTCGGCCGCCGCGAGCGACCAGTTCTGCGGCATTGTCAACCCGACGAACGGCACGACCGCGCCGTGGCCGTACACGGACAAGAGCGGCAACGACACCTACCTGCAGGGCGAGTTCTTCGAGGGTGGTGTCAACCTGACCGCACTTGGCCTCGGCGACCGGTGCTTCTCAACCGTCGCCTCCGAGACGCGCTCGTCGACGTCGACAACGGCGACGCTGAAGGACTTCGTCCTCGGCGGCTTCGGCACCTGCGGCTCCAAGGTCACCACTCAGTCGAGCGAAACCGGATCGATCTCGATCGGCACCGGCTCCGTCTCGGTCAGTGACTCGGCGACCGTCCAGGTCACCGGCGTCACGACCTGGAGTGGCACCGTGCAGTTCAGCCTGAAGGGCCCGCTCGGGTCCGCTCTCGAGACGACCGCGAATATCGGAACACCGAAGAACGTGAGCAACACGACTCCCACCGTCCAGTCCGATACCGCGAGCGTGACCGCGGCCGGGGACTACTGCTGGTCGGCGAAGTTCACCTCGGGCACCACCGGGGTCCCGGACGGCGTCGACGACACGAAGAACGAGTGCTTCACCGTCACCCCAGTGACACCGGCACTCCCGACCACCGCCGGCGACGACGTGGTGCTGGGCAAGCCGGTCACCGATACGGCGGCGCTGGGTGGCACGTCGAACCAGCCCGGCACGCCAGCGATCAACCCGACCACCGCCGGCGCGAAGGCGGGTGGCACGATCACCTTCACGCTGCTCAAGGACGACTGCACCACGCTGGCGACGGGGACCGGGACCAACCCGCAGTCCGTGCAAGTCAACGGGGACGGGACTTACGGTCCGGTCAGCTTCACGCCAGACGCCGCAGGCACGTATCACTGGAAGGCCGTCTACGCCCCAGCGACCGGCGACCCGAACAACCTGGGTTCGACATTCAACGGTGACTGCTCGGAGTCCAACGAGACCGTCGTTGTCACCTCGGTGGCATCGTCGATGAGCTCTGCTCAGTCGTTCATCCCGAACGACTCGGCGACGGTGAGCGCGCCGGCGGGCGGGGACTTGGCCGGCACCGTTACGTTCAAGTTGTTCGAGAGCAGCGACTGCTCCGGCACGGCGATCTACACCAAGAACGTCTCGGTGAGTGGTCCGTCGCCGAAGACGGTGTCGACCGACAACACGACGGTGTCGACAACTGCAGCAAATGTGTCATGGGAGGTGAGCTACGACAGCACGAACTCGGCGCAACGGGACATCCCGGCAACGTGTCTCGAGAAGACCGCGCTAGCCATTGCCAACGACGGGTCTGTCTCGAGTCAGTAATCCTGACCATCAGACCCAAGAAGGCTGAACAGCTGTGGGCCCCGGCACCGACGGGGCCCACAGCTCAGAAGCCTACGACAGCCGATGTTCAGTTCAGGAAGCGGTCCGGCATCTGGCGGTTTCATATCGGCGTCCGTCGATGACGGAACGAGTCCCGAGACGACGACGCCGTGTCGGGCCACAGCGTCTCAACTACGTTGGACGCGGA
>JBKOWM010000103.1:0-5000 GCA_046724395.1 Actinomycetota bacterium | reverse complement strand
TCGATCACCGAAAGGAAGTCCTGCTCTTCGTCGAGGTCGTTCGTGGCGTAGATCGTGTTGACGCCCGTGTTGTTCGCGAGCAGCGGGTCAGACGCCGGCACCTCGAACATGTTGACGGTGACTTGCTGCCCCTCGTAAAAGACGGGCCTTTGACTCGAAGCGCCGTTCGCGCTCCCCTGCGCGAGCGCCGCGCCGCCCGTGAGGGCAACCAACAGGCCCCCCGTGACGAGGATGACTCCGATCCTCGATGTGACTTTGGTTCCTCGCATACAAACCTCCCAATCTCGTGTTGTGGCACCGGATCGAACGGTGACTCGGACCTTCCTCAGGCCCCGAAGTGCACCACCGCGCTACCACAGCCCACGCCCTGCACCCAGACGTTCTGAACGCCCTGGATGTCGTCGGCGATATCGGATGTCGAGACGATCATCTGCGCGCTGAACGACTCGTCGATCCCGTCCCCGGCCCGGTAGAAGTCGGCCTGGAGCACGACGGTGTCGTCGTCGGTGCTCGCGGGCTTGAGGGCCTCAGTCGCCGCACCGGTGCACTTGAACGACGTGCTCGATAGGAGGGCCGCGGTATCCCAGCGAACTCCTTCCCCCGTGAGACAGCCGGCTAGGAAGGCCTGACCGACGTCCGAGGTGCAACTGAATCCGCCCCCCGCGTGAACGAATCCGCCCGAGGTGTTGAGGTTGAAGGCGCCGCCGCCCGTCAGGGCGACCCGACCCGTAGGGAATCCGGAGACGTCGCCGGCGGTGAAGCCGAACCCCGTGGTGGGACTGGCAACCGCGGCCGACGTTCCGAGTGAAACGAGAAGGAACAACGCGGCAGATGCAAACAGCAACAGACGGAATGGGTTCAGCGACCTCGTGAGGATCGCTCGTGCATGTATGGAAATCACCCGTACCCTCCTTCTTCGCGCTATGGCTGGAGCCGAACGACCGGAATCTGCGTAGCGAGCTTGATAAATCCGAAATCCCCCTTCCGATCTCGATGAGATGTATGTCGTCGGTCCACCGGTCCATCTGCAGGTGTACGGACAGGCGTTGTGCTCGGCCCATCCGTACGAGGAATTGGTCCTGGAACTTGGAAGAGCGTCTCCGCGTTCCTGCGACGGGATGGTGTGAGGCCGCATTTCCGTAGGCGATTCGTGCCGCACGAGCCTGAACTGGCGGTGCGACATCGGCGCGGACACAAGCGTCTGCCCGAGCACCGCGAGCAGGTCGGCGGCCAGCGCATCCCTCTGGCCCAGCGCGCAAAGGCCGATACCCGGCCTCGGCGGAGGCCGACCGCGGCATCACATCCGGGCCGCGGGGCAAGCCTCTGTCGCTCCGCCTGCTGGCGACCCTCCTCCTGAAAGGCCCCCTGCGATCTCTTGACCGACAAAGGAAAACATCACATCCTCGTCGATCCGCTTCGGGTTCCCACCGTCCGAGGTCTGGGTCCCTTCGGCCCGCTCGTAGATCGGCCGCCGGCGCGAGCCGTCCTCGGCGAAGGCCTGGCGGACACTCGCTATCCCAGCTCGGATGCGGCTCTTCACCGTGCCGCGAGGGACGCCCTGTATCTCGGCAACCTCGGTCGAGGATCGTTGCCCGAGGTATGCGAGCACGACGGCCGAGCGCTGCCGTGGCGGAAGCCGGTCGATCGCCATCCGCGCGCGTTGGATCACGTCGCCGCTGCTCCGCATGCCACTCGGGGCCCGGCTCGTCCGACGCTTCAAAACGGCTCGGCTCGGACGACTGCTTCTTAGCTTCCAGAGCTCGGCGACGAAGGAGGTCGATCGCGAGACTGCGAGCCGTCAGCAAGATCCAGACATCCAGGGATCCTCTCTGAGCATCGAATGCCGAGCCTGTACGCCAGATCTTGAGGAAGGTGTCTTGGGTGAGGTCTTCGGCGTCCGCCTCGTTCTTGAGCAGCACGAGACTAAGGCCGTAGATCCGGGATGCGTACCGGGCGTAGAGCGTCTCGGCGGCTTCGGGTTCTTTCTGTAGGAGCGCCGCCATGAGGCCAGCCTCCGCATCTCTCGGCATCATCTCGCGAGGCGCGTGCTCCCTCGCGAGAGATGGCCCCACTGCCGTTGGAGTCGTGGCGGCTGCCATCCGATCGATCCCTTCCGTCACGGCGACGTCGTTCCTGGCCAGCGTCGACGCTAGGGTGAAGGGAGCGCGGCGCAAACCTTGAAACCCGCACGGTTACGTGCGCCTCGCCGCCATGAAATCGAGGCCCCGAGCGAACGAAGCATCGCTCGAGTGCCCCGATCGATCCGCGACTATCGCTCGGGGAGCCTTCGCGACAGTTCGGCCCGCGACCGTACCCCGAGCTTCCGATAGATCTGGCGAAGATTCGCCTCTACGGTGCTCACGCTCAAGAACAGGGCGTGCGCCGCCTCCCGGTTAGTAAGCCCACTCGCCACCAGCTCGGCGACCGCCTGTTCGGTCGGCGTCAGGCTGTCGGGACCGGGAGTCCGGCCTCCAATCCTGGCCACTCTGCGAACCGAGTACACTGCCAACGTGGTCGACTTCTTCAGAACGGAGCAGGGAAAGACGCTTCGAATGGAGGAGTCGGACGAAGGAGCCCCGCGAGTCGACGTCCTGAAGCAAGGTATCTGGACGTCAGCGCCGCGCGGGATGTTCGGACTCCGGCTGTCGAAGGGCACGCGTCGCCTCACGTCCGCCGAGGTTCTGAGGCTGCCTGTCTAAACGCCGGCCTCCGTTGCCGCAATGCTCGGTGACGGCTTGATCCTCAGAGTGCCTAAGCGAAGTCGCAGCGGAGTCGTCACGACAACAGACTTTTCATTCATCCTTCTAGGCCACCTCCCTCGGTTCTCGCGGTGCACCTGCGGCTCGCGGTCTCGGCTGCTGGTCTCGGCACCGGCAACCGATGTCGATTCATCACCGAGCGATAGTCCATGCCCCAACAAGGTGACTCTGATCCAGTCTCGACGCCTTTTGCTTCGAAGGCTCACTTCGCTGAGATGGCGACCATAACGGCTCGAACGGTGAAGACAACACCCATTGCGATGGACACCGGCCCAAAGAATCTCCTGCTCGCCCGGGCCTCTGCGTCTTCGTCGAGGTGTTTCTTCATCGTCGGGAGCGAATAGAACCACGGGATGCGCGCATACCACCAACGGTTGTATCGGACGTTGATTCGGGCCATTCGCCGAGGCGCGACGAGCTGAAACACGCCGACGCCGATGCACGCAAGGCTGAGAATCAGGTCAGGGATCAGTTCGACCAGACCGACGTGTTCTCCCTCCGTCCAATCGGTCCGCGCTGGCCCGACCCCTTACATCCCGTTCTGGAACGTCGCTCTCTATCGATGTCCGCCTGATCCGGGGCCCACTCGTCACTCCCAAACGCGTCCGGCCTCAGCAGCTTCGACCCACAACACCATCGAAGATCGCGGCCCGGTCGGCCACAGCGACGGGCTCACCCAGAACCAGAACTCGTCCACGAGACCCAGAGTCGTCAGGGCGTGGGTGAGCTCCGGCGCCGACGGCGACGAGCGTCCTGTCGTGGCGCTCTTTGAGGGCTGTCACGCTCTCGGCCAGGTCGTCTCCCACCAGGCTGGCGTTCCACCCCAACGGCTCGCGCAGGGTCCGGGAGGCCACGTACTTGGACATCTTGTTCATCCGGTCCGCGAACTCCCCAGGGTCATCGGCGAGTTGCGGCCAGACCGCGGCCAGTCTCTCGTACGTCGTGCGCCCCAGCACCATCGCATCCGCAACGAGGAACTGCTCCAAGACCTGATTGCTGTCACCAGCGAGCAACAGCCATCCATCGGGCTCAGGCGCCGGCGCCTCGAAGGCGCCGTTGACGGTCATGGCGTTGTTGACGACCAATCGACCCATCGGAGGCTCTTCGTCGTCGGGCGCGCGGTCGCAGCCATGTTCGAGCGCGTCCCACGAACCCTACCGTGTCCGAAGTGACACTCCTGTGTGACCTCAGCAGCAAGTCACCGCGAACCGGAGCTCCGGCCCACGCGAGCGTCCGCGCATCGGGCGGACGGGGACGAAGGCTGCGCCGCCCCGCTAGAGCGGCTGAGCGACGTCACTCAGTAGCGATCGCCTCCAGCACGTTCAGCCGCGCGGCTCTCCGCGCCGGAAGCAGCGCGGCCACGATGCCGGCGACCGCCCCCAGCATGACGTAGATCGCCAGGCGGGCGAACGGCACGGCGAACTCGCTGAACCCCTGGTCGCGCAGCGCCCGGACAAGCGCCCATCCGAAGAACGTCCCGACCGCAAGGCCGAGGAGTGCACCGATCACGCCGATGACCACCGCCTCCCACCGGACCATCGCGCGCAGCTGTCCGCGAGTCATGCCGACAGCCCGAAGCAGCCCGAGCTCGCGCCGCCGCTCGAGGATCGACATCGCGAGCGTGTTCGCGATGCCGAACAGCGCGATGATCACGGACAGGGCCAGCAGCGCCTGGACGAACACGAGCAGTGAGTCGACCTGCCGCGCCCGTGCGTCGGCGTACTGTGCCGGGTTCATCGCCGTGACGTTCGGATACTCGGCGAGCGCCCGGTCGATCGCCGAGCGAACCGCCTGCGGCGTCGAGCCCGGCGTTCCCTGGACGAACACCTGCGCGTCGAGCTGCTGCACGAACCGGTGCTCGTACTCGCCGATCGTGATCAGGTAGTCGCTGCCGTTCAGCGCGTCGGACTCGAAGAAGCCCTGGATCGGCGTGGGAACGATCCCGACGCGCTGGTACTGCATAGGCAGGTTGTGGCCGACGCGGTACCCCTCGGCATCGGCGACGCTGCGGCGAACGAGGACCCCGACGTCGTTGAGCGCCGAGAGCGATCGAAGCGTGGCGGGGTCGAACGTGATCATGTCGCGCAGCGTGAACGGGTCGAGGGCGAACACGGTCTTCCCCGTTCCGTCGATGCCGAACTGTCCCTGACGGATCTCGCTGACCTCTCTGATCGCGAGGTCGTGTGCCAGCGCATCCGCGACCCCCGGGCTCACGCCCGTCTGCTGGAAGCCGGCCATCGA
>JBKOWM010000149.1:0-10059 GCA_046724395.1 Actinomycetota bacterium | reverse complement strand
CGGTCCGACCTCCCCTCGGCCCCGCACGCTACCGGCCGGACGCTCGTGGCGCCGTTACCGCAGAGATTCGCGTCGCGCACGCCCCCCGGCCGGCTCGGCGGTCGGAACGGGCGGCTGATCGGGCGGCGGCGGAGGCTGTGGGACGGGCGTCGGCGGGGAGGGCGGCTGCGGCGGCTCGGGTGCTGGGCCCGGCGGCTGCGGATCGCCCGCGTGACGGCGGTTGTTCATATTCTTCTCGAGCATGTGAACCTCGCGAGTCCGTCCTCGGGCTACCCCGTCGAGATTCGCGGCAAACTGTGTGTGACCGACCGGTCGTCCGACGGTGCCGTTCGACGGCACGTTCAACGGCGTCGCCGCCAGGGTATATCGGACGGCCTTCACCGAAAGGATCGCCATGCCTTCACACGTGAACATCGGAAGGGCACGCGAGCGACTGTTGCAGGAGCGCGAACGCCTCGAGGGGATCCGGCACGGTCTCTCCGGCGAGCCGGGCGAGGGAGTCTCCGAGCGCGACGCACTATCGGAGCTCTCGCTCGCCGACCAGCACCCCGCGGACCTGGGGACCGAGATGTTCGAGCAGGAGAAAGACCAGTCGATCGTCGAGCAGATAGAGGCAGAGCTCGCCGACGTCGATCGCGCGTTGAAGCGGATCGAAGAGGGGACGTACGGCATCTGCGAGGCGTGCGGCCGCGAGATCGCGCCGGCGCGGCTCGAGGCCAGGCCGGAAGCGCGCTTCTGCGTCGACGATCAGGCGCGCGCCGAGCGGGAGGCGCACGCTACGTGAGGGTCAACACGCAAGAGGATTGACATGCGGGACGACGAGCCGCAACTCGGCGGGAAGGCCAGTCCGGCCTTGGTGGCGCCCCTCGAGTCGAGGATCGCAACGAGCGAGGACGTCGAGGAGGCGAGTGCGTAGTGGGGGTCATCGGGGAGACGGCCGACACGGCGAAAGTGCTTCTCGCATCGCCCAGCGGCCGACAAGCACGCGCGATGGTCGCCGCCGGCGTCATCGTCGCCGCACCGCTCGTCATGCGTCTGCCGGGCGTCCGCCGGCACCCCGTCGGTCGACTCATAGCGCTCGCGGGCGGGGCGGCGATCCTCGTTCGCGCCGCGGAGGCGATCCGTGACTGGGAGCCGGACTTCGGGTCCGCGTGACGTCCGGCTGCGCGCCTAGCCGGCCACCGTCGCACCTATCACCAGCCGGAACCAGGCCATCGCTCACGACAAGGTTCCCAACAGGATCGAAACGGCCTCCTCGAGCGATCGCGCCACCTCGGGCGCGGAAGCCGTCTCCTCCGGGCGCGTGAACTCGTTCGGCACGAGAATCGGCCGCGCGCCGGCCGCGAGCGCCGCGGCGACGTCGGCTCCTGTGTCGCCGACGAGCGAACAACGGCTGGGCGCGACGCCGAGCGCCGCGGCCGCCCGCTCCACGAGCTCGGACTCGGGCTTGCGGCAGCGACACGCGTCGTCGGGCGCATGCGGACATACGAACACCGGACCGATCGGACCGAGGAGCTCCTCGACCCGTCTGTTGACCGCCTCGACCTGTTCCATCGTGATCAGCCTTCGACCGACGCCGCTTTGGTTCGAGACGATCGCGAGCTTCATCCCGCGCGCCCGAAGACGGTCGAGCGCCCGACGGGCGCCCGGCACCGCAACGACCTTCGACGGATCCCCGTTGTACGGGACGTCGGCGATCAGCGTTCCGTCCCGGTCGAGTAGCACCGCATCGGGGGCTCGCAGAGCCGAACCCGCGCGCAACGCCGTCAGGCGGCGAGCCGGCCGAACAGCCGCTCCCGGCGGACGAGGAAGGAGCCGATGGCGAGCGCCGTCACGGGCGCGGATCCGAAGACCTCGAGCGCGTCCCGCGGCGAATTGACGATCGGGCGGCCCGCGGTGTTCAGGCTGGTGTTGATGACGACCGGGACGCCCGTCCGGCGCTCGAATGCCTCGAGCATGCGCGCGAGCAGGGGCTCGTCGCCGCGATCGACGGTCTGGATGCGGGCCGAGCCATCTACGTGCGTTGCCGCCGGGATTCGGCCTCGCCACCCCGGGCGAACCTCGTGAGTGAAGAGCATGAAGGGGCTCGGCAGCGGTCCATCGAAGATCGCCTCGGCGCGTTCTGCCAAGACCATCGGCGCGACCGGACGGAATTGCTCGCGGCCCTTCACGTCGTTCAGCCGCTCGAGATTGTCGGGATTGCGCGCGTCGGCCAGCAGGCTGCGATGACCGAGCGCACGGGGTCCGTACTCGGCCCCGCCCTGGAACCACGCGACGATCCCGTCGTCGGCAACCACGTCCGCGACCGCGTCGGCGACGTCGATCGGGCGCTCGAACCGGAGATCCGCCCGGATGAGCGCTTCCTCGATCTCCGCGTCAGACCAATCGGGCCCGAGGGCCGCCGTCGTCATCGGCCGCACGTCGTCGCCTAGATCGCGCGCGACGGCGAGGGCCGCCCCGAGCGCCGTGCCGGCGTCACCGGCCGCCGGCTGCACCCAGAGCGACCGGAACGGTCCCTCGCGCGAGATGCGGGAGTTCGCAAGGCAGTTCAGCGCGACGCCTCCGGCCATCACGAGCGCCTCGTCGCCCGTTCGCTCGTGAATCCACTCCGCGAGGTGCAGGAGAATCTCCTCCAGCCTGACCTGCACGCTCATCGCCAAGTCGGCGTGGGCGAGTTCCCACGCCTCGCTCGTTCGCCGATCGACGAACGTCGACCAGTCGATCGGATCGACCTCGAAGCCGCCGTCGGACGTCGGACGGATCGCTCGGCGGAGGTCGTCGAGGAAGACGGGACGGCCGTAGGCGGCCAGACCCATGACCTTGTACTCGTCCGACGAGCGCCGGAAGCCGAGGTGCTCGGTGACATCCTCGTACATGAGCCCGAGCGAGTGTGGCAGCGGCTGCGTCGCGAGGATCGAGAGCTCCCCATCGAGTGCGCGCCCCGCGAGATACGAGCTGCGTTCGCCGCGGCCGTCGAGCACCATGACGCTCGCGGTCGAATGCGGCCCGGCGAGGAACGCGGAGGCGGCGTGCGCGAGGTGGTGTGGGACGAATCGGACGATCGCCGGGTCGAGAGACAGGCTCGTCCGCAGGAACAACGGTGCGCGCTCAGCGTAGAGCGTTCGCAGGCCCTCCCACCCGTCGGTGGCGATGTCGGCGCCGGAACGGGCGGCAAGCGCCGGGTCATACGAATACCCAACCGCGTCGAGATCCTCGGCGGCGAGCCCACCCTTGCGAAGGCACCACCGAGCCGCGTGCTCGGGCAGCTCCCACGTCGAGAAGGGGACGGAGTCCTTCCCGTGCTTGCGGCGGGAGAAACGCTCCTCCTCGGCGGCGGCCACGATCTCGCCCTCGACGACGAGCGCGGCCGCCGGATCGTGGAACACGGCATTGATCCCGAGCACGTTTGCCAACCCGACCCTCCGTGTTCGCACGCGGTTCAGCCGGCGTACCCGGCCATCCGGCGGGGCAAACGATGGATCGGTTTCGGCTGCAACGGCCTCGGGGGTACCGAGCGGCCGTGCGTCTGCATCGACAGCTTCCTCATCGGTCGATGTCGCCAACGGGGCGATGACGACCGCGTGATGCGGATCGCCGTCGTTGGATGCGGCTAGTCAGCTGATGCGCGGACACGTCGTATTGGACGGCCGAAACGTGCTGACCGACGGGCGTGCCGCGCGAAGCGGCCCGCGGATCCTAGGGGTTGGCTGGCACCAGCGGCCCGCCTGAGCCGCCGCCGGCTTGCGCGCGCGCCCGCCGGACGAGCTCCTCGACGGACGACGCCACCGAGTCGGGTGAAACGGCGCGCAGACACCGGTGATGGCCCTGCGGGCAGACGCTCGAGAAGCAGTTCCGACACGGAACGTCGTGGAAGAGCACGCGCGACGGGACTCGCCACGGCGTGTGCTGCGGGTTCGTCAGCGCGTACAGGACGACGACCGGCGTCCCGACGGCCGCGGCGATGTGTGCGGGTCCCGTGTTGTTCGTCACGAGGACCGGCGCCTCCTCGACCAGCGCGGCGAGCCCGCCGACGTCGAGCCGCCCGGCGAGCGACCACGAAGGCGCCCGCATCGCGCCGCGGATCCACTCGACGGTCGGGCGCTCCGAAAGCGACCCCGTGAAGACGACGCGGAGACCGCGAGCGGCCAGGAGCGAGCACGCGTCCGCGTACAGCTCCGGCGGGTATCGGCGCGATGCCGCCGTCGCGCCCGGATGCACGACGACCCAGTCGTCGTCGAGATCGGGCCCGAGCGACGACAGCAGCTCACGCACGCGGACCCGTGCTTCGTCGGGCACGGCCAGCGACAGCCGGTCGTCGTCGGTCGTGCGTCCGAGCGCCGCCGCGAGGTCGATCTGTCGACGAACCTCGTGCCGGATCCCACGCTCGGGCTCGCGTTCGCGGACCCAGTCGGTCAGGAGCCGATACGGATTCTCACGGCAGTGCGCGGCCCGCAGCGGGATGCCGGCGAGATGACAAAGCACGGCCGCCGGAAGCGGACTCTGGCTGAATACCGTGAAGATCACGGCGGCGTCGAATCGCCGTCGTCGGAGCGTCTCGACCGTCGCGAGATCGACCGTGGCGTCGGCTCGGCTGGTGTGCTTCATCCACGGCGCCTCGTACGCGACGACCTCGTTCAACTCCGGGATGAGGTGGGCGACCTGCGCGCCGGAGGGCGACGTCATCAGCGTCACGCGCGTTCCGTCGACGCCGCGGAGCGCGCGGAGCGCAGGCGTCGTCATCAGAACGTCCCCGATGGCGTCGAGCCGGACCGCGAGGACGTTGCGCGCGGCGGGCCAGGTGCCCGTCACGGCCAGGACGTCTCCCGCATCGGGATGACCATGACCTCGGGAATGACCGTCTCGTCCGGCTGGAGCAGCACGAACCGCACCGTCTCGGCGACGTTCTCGGGACGCTGCAGCACGTCGGGGTCGAGGTCGGGAAACCGGTCGAGCAGGAACGGCGTGCGCATGCCGCCGGCGACGACCGCGCTCACCTTGATGCCGAACGGGCGGCCTTCGGTGTGCAGCGCGTGACTGAACCCGAGGAGGCCCCACTTGCTCGCGTGGTACGCAGACGCGTTCGGCCACGCGCGCTTGGCCGCCGTAGACACGATGTTGACGATGTGACCGCCGGCCTGCTCCCGCATGATGCCGAAGACCGCGCGCGACATGACCACCGGCCCGCGCAGGTTCACGCCGAGGATGCGGTCCCAATCCTCGATCGAGATCTCCTCGAACGGGGCGGTGACGTCGACGCCCGCGTTGTTAACGAGCACGTCGATACGTCCGTGACGATCGGCGATCGTCCGAACGGCGGTCGAGGCTGCGTCGGCATCGGTGACGTCGAGGACGACGGCCTCCGCGCGGTCGCCGGAATCTCGGATCGACGCCGCGGTCTGCCGCGTCAGATCGGCTCGGACGTCGCCGGCGACGACGTGCGCGCCCGAGCGGGCGAGACGCCTCGCGACGGCCTCGCCGAGGCCGCGGGCTGCCCCTGTAACGACGACGACGCGACCCTCGAGCGCGTCGTCGGGCGGGATCGAGGCATCGCCCAGAACGGCGTGGGCCTTCGTCGCTCTCGTCTCCACGTTCTGCGCCACACGACCTCCTCCAAAGCGATCCCGTCAGCCGGCGATCGCGGGCGCGCCGACATCGCCCTCGTCCGAGACGACGGCGGCATCGTCGCGCCACCGGCGTGCGAACAGCCGCTCCTCGACGAGCTCGCACAGGGTGTGCAACGCGAGCAGCTGCACCTCCTGGATCCGCTGCGTGTCGTTCACCGGAACCACGACGGGGACGTCGGACACCTTGCGGCACTGGCCTCCGTCGCGGCCGAGGAATGCCACCGACCGCATCCCGCGTTCTCGCGCCGCCTCGATCGCGCGGACGAGGTTTCGCGACCGCCCCGTCGTGCTGAGCGCGACGAGGACGTCTCCCGGGCGCCCCAGCGCGTCCACCTGACGGGCGTAGACCTCGTCGAAGCGGGCATCGTTCGCCCACGCCGTCAGGACAGCGGTATCCGCGGTGAGAGCGATCGCGGGCAGACCGGCGCGATCCGGCCGCTTGAAGCGGCCTACGAGCTCGGCCGCCAGGTGCTGTGACTCGGCCGCGCTTCCCCCGTTGCCGCAGATGAGCAGCTTGCCTCCGGCGGCAAGCCCGCCGGCGATCTCCTGGCTCGCGCGGAGCAGGGCGGCCGGAAGCAACCGCTTCGACTCCTCCAGCGCGGCGATGCCGTCGTCGAAACGGCGCTCGATCGCGGCGAGCTCGTCAGCGTCCTCGGGACCTCGCATCGCTCCCGACGCGACGAGGCGCTCGTAGAGCGCCGCCATCTCGTTCGCGACGTTACGCCAGGTGAACAGGTCGTTGGCGCGATTGATCGCCTGCCGTCGGAACACCGACACGAGCCTGGGGTGCCGGTACAGATGCACCAGCCGCTCGGCAAGCATGTCCGGCTGGTTCGCCGCGACGAGATATCCACACTCGCCGTCGCGAACCGTGAACTTGATACCGCCGACGTTCGAACCGACGACGGGGGTGCCGCAGGCCATCGCCTCGAGCGGCGTGATGCCGAACGGCTCGTACCACGGCGTCGTCACGAACACGTCGGCGGCGCCGTAGTAGTACCGCAGCCGATCGCGGCCGACGGGCCCGGCAAACGTCACACGGTCCGCGACGGCCTCCTCCTCCGCGACGGCGCGCAACCGGGTCACCTCCGCAGACTCGGCCCCGTCGGCGTCACCGCCGGCGACGACCAACCGCCCCTCGATGCCGGCTCGTGCGATCATCCGCGCGAATCCTCGGATCGCGTTGTCCACGCCCTTGCGCGGAACCATTCGCCCGACGTGGAGGACGGTCCATTCCGGCGTCGCGAGGCCGAGCGCCGCGCGCGCGAGCTCCTTGCTCATCGGAGAGAACTCCGCCGGATCGAAGCCGGCCGGGATGATCGAGATCTTCGCTGGATCCGCGTTGTAGAAGCGGATCAGGTCCTCCTCCTCCTGCGGACACTCGGCAACGATCTGGTCGCACTCACGGATAACGCGCTCCTCGATGGCAAAACGCTCGTCCGGAAACCCGTCTGCAGCCCCCTGGTGCGCCCGCCGGACGCGCCCGAGCGCGTGGAACGTGATGACGAACGGGATGCCGAGCGACCGCTTGATCTCGCAAGCGACGAGGCCCGACATCCAGAAGTTGGCGTGGACGAGGTCGTACGGCGCCGGCTCTCGACGACAGAACCGGACGATGTGCATCGCGAAATCGTTCATCCACGGGAGCAGACGCTCCTTCGGTACGGACTCGGGCGGCCCCGCCGGAACGTTGACGATGCGGACGCCGTCGACCCACTCCGCAACCTCGGGGAGCGCCTCGCTGTCGCGGCGTGTGAAGACGTCGACGTCGTACCCGATCTGTACCAAGTGGCGTGCGAGTTGCCCGACGTAAACGTTCTGGCCGCCCGCGTCGACGCCGCCGAGGACGGCGAGCGGCGACGCGTGCTCGGAGATGAGCGCGATCCGCTTCGGCACGCCGGCCTCCTCGGGTCGGTCAGGTCCCGTCACGGGACGCCCCTCAAGCTCAGGCCCCGGCGCCCCGCGGCGTCGTTACCCGCGAGGAACCGCACGGAAACGGCGCAGTGGTTTTGCCCGCGCCCGTTCCGGCGTTGCGGCGCAGGGCCTCTCGCGCCGCCCTACTCGATGGCCTCGCCCGTCGACGGCGCCGACTCCGCCGCCCGCTGGCTCGCTCGCACGGCCGGCCGCTTGTTCGGAGCGGGCTCCTCCTCGGGCGTATGCAGAAGGCTCTCGACCGACACGACGCCAGGAACCGCGCGAACCCGCGCGACGACCTCGCCGATCAGCGCCGAGTCGTCCATCTCCCCCCGCAGCGTCGCACGTCCGTCGGCGACGTCGACGTTGATCTTCCCCGCCGCGATTCGCGCGTGGCCGAGCGCCTCGCTCCGGATTCGGTCGCGGAGAGTCGCGTCGTCGACGGGTGCGGGCGGGGTCAGACGGGAGCGGGCCTCGAACATCCTCCCCGCCGCAGTCGTCGCCAGGTAGCGGCCGCGTCTGCCGGTCGCCGCCGTGGTCCGGCGCAGCAGCGCGGCCGCCTGGTCCCCGAGCCGCGCCCTTCTCGCACGTCCTCGATCGGGGTCGAATAGGTACGCGATCGCTGCCCCGATCGCCGCTCCGAACAGCAAGCTTCTCAGCCGCATCGCGCCACCTCCACCCCGCGCTCAGTCGTCGTCGAACGCCCCCTTCACGCCCTCCTTGACGTCCTCGGCGGCGTCCTTGACGTGCCCCTTGGCCTGCTCGCCCTTTCCGCGCACCTGATCGGCCTTGCCCTGGCGCTCCATCGACTCGTTGTCGGTGGCGTCGCCGACGGCCTCCTTGACCTTGCCCTTGGTCTCGTCCCAGCGACCTTCGGCACGATCCTGCGTTGCGTCACCCATGGAATCCTCCTCCTTTGGATGGCTCGATCTCGATTGTCCGTCCTGCAGGAACGTTCCCTGCCTGGCCCTAGTTCGAACATCGCGGGGTGCTTCCGCGAGCCTGTTTGCCGGCGCTATCCTCGGTCGGTCCGCATGGCCAGGTCCGAGAGGCGCGCGCACGATTGGGATGAGCCAGCCGGCGACCCGTCGGCTCGCGGCCCGCTGCCCTATCGACAGCTGTTCGACCTGATGCCGGATGCGGCCCTCGTTGCCGACCGGGACTCCCGGTTCGTTGCGGCGAACGCCGCTGCACAGCGTCTCCTCGGATACATCGAAGACGAGTTGTGCACCCTCCGGGTGCCGGACGTCATCGCGATGCCGCCCGAGGCTGCCGAGGCCGACATCGAGCGGTTCGTCCGAAAGGGCGTCTGGCGGGGGCAGATCGACCTCCTGCGCCGAGACGGGGCGAGGGTCGGTGCCGAGGGTCGCGCGTTTCTGGCCGGGGACGGGCTGTTCGTTTTCGTCCTGCGCGAGGTTGGCCCACGCATCGGCGGACTCCTGGGATCGACGCCCGCCGAGCTCGCGGCGATCGTCGAGAGCTCGAACGACGCGATTTTCTCCAAGACGCTCGAGGGGATCGTCCTGTCGTGGAACCGGGGAGCCGAGCGAATGTACGGCTACACCGCCCGCGAGGTCATCGGCCGGCATGTGTCGATGCTCGCTCCCGACGATCGAAAACGCGAGATCCAGCAAATCCTCGACCGCCTGCGAAGCGGCGGGGAGATCCGAGATTTCCGGACGAAGCGTGTGACGCGCAACGGCAGGCTCGTCGACGTCTGGCTATCGATCTCGCCGGTGCGCGACCCGACGGGTGCGATCGTCGGTGCGGCGACGATCGCTCGCGACATCACGGAACAGGTGGCCCTCGAGCGCGACCTCGAGCACGCGCGCGACCAGCTCAGCATCATCACGAGCGCGAGCGCGGACGGCATCACCATTCAGGACGCCGCTGGTCGGGTCGTGTACGCGAACGACGCGGCCGCGCGGCTGTCGGGATACGAGGACGCCCGATCGCTCCTCGAGGCGCCCACGAGCGAGACCGTAGGCCGGTTCGAGATCCTCTCTGAGGACGCGAGTCCTTTCCCGCTCGACCGACTCCCTGGACGTCGCATCCTCGCCGGCGAGCCGGAGGCCGAAGCCCTGCTGAGGGTTCGCGCGATCGCGACCGGAGAGGAGAACTGGCGGTACGTGCGCTCGACGGCGATGCGCGACGACGAGGGGCGCGTCCGCCACGTCGTCAACGTCTTCCACGACGTGACCGAGCTCAAGCGGGCCGAGGCGGAGCTGCGGTTCCGCACCCTCGTCCTCGAGGAGCAGGCCGAGGCATCCGACGAGGGGATCCTCGTGGTCGACGAAGGCGGCGGGATGGTGTCGTGGAACCGTCGCCTCCTGGAGATGCTGGACACGACGGAGGACGACATCCGTGCCATGTCGCGGACGGAGCTCTTCGAGCATCTCCGATCCAGCCTCGTCGACGGCGACGACGCGCTCGCGCGGATGCGCTCGCTGCAGGGAACCGAGGACGAGGCGCGCGACGAGATCCGTTTCGTCGACGGCAGAGTGCTCGAGCGGTTCAGCAC
>JBKOWM010000061.1:0-32488 GCA_046724395.1 Actinomycetota bacterium | reverse complement strand
TTCGCGCTCGTCCCGAGGGGCCTCGTCCATCGGGAGTCGACGCCGGCGAGTCAGCCCTGTGAGGTCATCGTGGTCCGAGCCGGTCGAGGGGAGTCGAGCGTCAACGTCGAGGGCCCGGTTCCCGCCTGACTCCGGCTCGTCTCGTATCCGCGAGCGACTTCACCGCTATGAGCTCGCCGCGACCGATCGGAACGACCAGGCGCGACGGGGCCGGATGGCCGAGGGCCGCGTTGCGGAACGACGCGAGGTCAGCCGCGTGGGAGACGACGTTGTCGGCGACGAGCAGACCGCCCGGGCGGAGCGCCTCGACGATCGGTTCGAGCAGCGCAAGCGCGATCTGCATGTCGCGGTTGGGCAGGCCGTCTCCTCGATCGCCCTGCGTCCGACGTCGCCCTACAGTTGCGCGGTGGAGCGCTCCAACACGCCGCCGCCGGCGCCGGAGGCGCGGTCATCGCCGACGCGCTCCCGTGTCGCGGCGCGGATCGAGGATCGGTTCCCGCGACTGTGGCGAGCGGTAGGGAGTCCGGCCGTCGATGTACTCCAGGCGGTGAGCGAAGACGAGGTGGGCGTCGAGGCCGGGTCGATGACGTACGGCGCCTTCCTGTCGATCCCGCCGATGCTCCTGCTTGCGGTCGCGGCGATCGACGTCTTCTTCTCTAGCCGTTCGAATGCGGCACAGCAGGTGATCGCCAGCGCGGAGGCGGCCGTACCTGGCCTCGGCGAGCTGGTGGACAGCGGACTTCGCCTGAGCGCCAAGAGCGTCGTCGGTGCTGGCGTTGTCGGCGTCTTGAGCCTCGTATGGGCGGCGTCCGGCTTCGCCGTCCGCGCGCGCCACGCGCTCGGTGCCGTCTTTCGGACCGGGCTGCTCGGCCTCGTCACCGGCCGGCTGAGGGCCGGCCTCCTCGGCATCCCCGTGCTTCTCCTGTTGTTGGGGTATGCCGCCGCCATCTCCTGGGTCGCGGCCCGTGACGTCACCGGTCCCATCGGCGTCGTGATCGACATACTCGAGTTCGGCGCGCTGCTGACGGGCGGCGGGTTTGTTTGGACCACAGTGTATGTATGGACGACGCCCGGAGCGGGTCCGTCGTTCCGAGATCACCTCATGGGCGGGACCGCCTTCGCGGTCGCGTTCCTCGTACTCGAGCGGTTCGGAGCCGCCTACGTCGATCACGTCGTCGCGCGTTCGCGAGCGCTGTACGGGGCGATCGGCGCACTGTTCGGGCTGTTGGCCTTCCTGTATCTCGCGATGTGGCTGTTCCTTCTCGGTGCCGAGCTCACCAAGGAACGCCGGGCCAACGCCACCGTCGCAGCGGACCGCCGCGACAGGGAACCCAGCTGAGGCGATCGGGGGGTCACGTAGACGCGGTCGGCTCGTCCTCGTCGCCCTCGCGGGGTCGAGCACCGATCCTCGATCGGAAGCCGCGCCGCGTTCGGGCCTTCGGTGGTGGCGCTTCGTCGATGCGCGTGAGCGACGAATCGATCACGGCGTAGGACGTCCCGTACGCCTTGATGAACTCCTGGATCGTGGCCGCGATCGGCAACGCGAAGAACGCGCCGAGGAATCCGCCCACCGCTCCGCCCGCCATCGCGGCGCCGAAGGCGACGCCGGCGTTGAGCTCGATGGTCTTGGCGCTGATCCGGGGGCTAAGAAGGTAGTTCTCGACCTGCTGGTAGACGAGGATCTCGATCAGGACGATGACTGCTCCGGCGGGTCCCACCTCCGCGAGCACGACGAGGATCGGGAGCACTCCGGCGAGGTACGTCCCCACGATGGGGATGAACTCGGCGACGACGCCGACGAACAAGGACATGGGGAGCGCGAACGGGCCGCCGACGATCTTGAGCGTGACATACATGAATGCGCCGTTGATAGCGGCCAGCGTGAGCCTCGAGTACAGATACCCGCCCACCTTGCGAATGGCGGTCTCCCCGGCGAAGAGCACCCGCTGCTGTCGTTCGGGCGGGAGCCTCGACAAGAGCGCTCGGCGGACCTTGGGCCCGTCGGCCGCCAGATAGAAGGTGAAGAGGCCGATCGTGAACAATGCGAAGATGCCGGAGAGAGCCGACGTCAGCCCACCGAGGAGTTCGTCCGTGTGTTGACTCAGATAGTCGTTGAGATGGGCGGTCGCATTGGCGGCGTCGGCCCGCTGCGATGCCGATATCAACGTCGTTTGAAATTGGTCGCGCGTGAACTCGTTCAGCTTGTCGATGTAGGCAGGAAGCTGATCGACGACCTGGTTGGCCTCCCGCGCCACGACCGCCGCGAGCGTGACGGCGAACAACACCATGAGGAGGAGCAGGGCGACGAGCAGGAGCCCGGTCGCGCTCCCCGGCGCCATCCGCGGTTCTCGTGGAGCCACGTGACCGCGGGGTCGAGCGCAAGCGCTAGGAGCCCGGCGGTGACGAGGTACCCGACAAGGCTCCGTTCGGCGTCGAGGAACCAAAGCGCGGCCAGCGTGATGAGGACGTATGAGATCGCCCACCAGATCCCGCGCCGGATCATCGGCGCGATCCACGGCGGCGGCGACGGGCCGACCGCGGGCGCGGGCGCCGTCACGCTGGTCGTGCCGCGAACGCCTTCGTCGTCCATAGGCGGCTCCCGTCCTGAAGAGACTTCCGGATAGACCGGACGAGCCTAGTCCTGACGACATTCCGGCGCAGCGCCGCGTCGGCCTTCACGACCCCGTGCGCGGGAAAAGTGTCCGAGACCGCGAGTCGCGCAGCCTGCCACTATGTCGGCGTGGAGCAGGTGCGGGTCGTCGCGCGCCGGGTGCGGACTCTGGTCGTCGTCGCGGTCATGCTCGCGGCAACGCTGCTCGTCCCGGTCGCCCTGCCGGTCGCCGTCATAGTGCGATGGATGCGCCGGGACGCGCATCGAATCGAGCACGTCGTCTCGGCACCGAACGTAGCGCTGCTCGTCCCTCGTGACCACACACGGCGAGACGTCGCCGGTCGGATCCGCTAGCGGCCGAAGCGAGCTGCCTCCATACGGGTACTCCGGGACACGTGCGCGACAGCCGTCGCGCTCGCTCGATGTGCTACTGCCAGAACACCCCCGGGCACGCGAGGTCAACGATGGTTCCGCATACGCGCCAGCGTTGGACGACGGCCGGATCGCGAGTGATCTTGCTTCAAGGCCGCGACGGCGTCGCGGAACGGAACTCGCCCGCCGGAACGCCATGATGATGGCGGCGGCGCTGTAAGTGGAGGTGGGGGGAATCGAACCCCCGTGCCGAGGCGACCGTTCAGGGCTTCTCCGGGCGCAGCCGGCGGTCGATCTCGCCTCGAGGCTCCCACCGGCGGAGCACCTCTCGGCCAGCCCGGGCGCGGTGTCCGGCGGCGGCCCCCGGGCGGAGCCGCCTCCGTCAGCCTGCTCACGACGCCCGGCCCCGGGAAGCAGGCACTCCCGGGCGGACGGCTACCTAACTAATTAGGCAGCGAGCGCGTATTCAGAATCGGCGCTTGTGTTTGTGCCACCTGTTTAGCGACGCATGCGGCGACGTCGGCCCGCTTCCCCTGAGCGGCGAACGCCCAGGTCGAAGCCAGTACACCCCCTATTGAGTTGCGGTCACTATACGAAACCCCGGCTGCGCCCGGAACATGTTCCCCGTGGTAGCGTCGGCTACCTCCAGGAGGAACGCGGATGGGCGTGCATCGCTTGTCGTCGACGATCGGCCGGATCCAGGAGGCCGACGCCCAGCTTTGGCGGTTCTTCGTCGATTCGGCGTACGTTCGGCACGACCCCTCGAATCCCGAAACGGCCGACTTCGTGGCCGGCAACCCACAGGAGATGGCGCTCCCCGAGTTCGTCGAGACGATCCAGCGGTGGGCGATCCCGGAGGACCCGCGCTGGTTCGCGTACAAGTTCAACGAACCGTACGCCCGGGAGGCCGTCGTCGACGCCCTTCGCGAGCGTCGTGGCGTCGAGTATCGAGTCGAGGACGTCTATCTCACCGACGGCGCCTTTGCCGGGCTCCTGCTGGCGATCCGGCTCGCCGCCGACCCCGGCGACGAGGTGATCTTCGTCAGCCCGCCGTGGTTCTTCTACCGGGCGCTCGTCCTGGGAGCGTCCGCGACTCCCGTTCGGGTGCGATGCGACCTCGGGACGTGGGATCTCGACGTCGGCGCGATTGCGGCGGCCATCACGGAGCGGACGAAGGCGATCATCGTCAACACGCCCAACAACCCGACGGGCAAGATCTACTCGGCCGAGACGCTGCAACGCCTGGCCGATGTCCTGCGAGACGCCGGAGAACGGATCGGGCATCCTGTCTACCTCATCTCGGACGAGTCGTACTCGCGCATCGTGTTCGACGACGTCCCGTTTCGAAGCCCAACCGAGTTCCACCCGTACTCGTTCCTGGTGTACACGTTCGGCAAGACGCTCCTCACGCCCGGTCAGCGGATGGGCTATGTGGTGATCCCGCCCGAGATGCCGGAGCCCGAGGAGGTCCGAGCCGCATTGATGCTCGGTCAGCTGGCGTTCGGTGGCAACGGCGTGCCGAACGCCGTTCTGCAGCGCGGATTCGCCGACTTCGAGCGGATGTCGATCGATGTCAAGCATCTGCAGGAGCGGCGAGATCGAATGGTCGACGGTCTGCGCGCGTCGGGATATGACCTGCACAGTCCACAGGGCACGTTCTATCTTCTCCCACGCTCCCCCGATCCGGACGACGCCGCGTTCGTCGATCGCTTGGCGGAGGAAAACGTGTTCGTCCTTCCGGGTGGCGTCGTCGAGATGCCCGGATACTTCCGAATCTCGCTCACCGGAAACGACGAGATGGTCGAGCGCGCGCTTCCGATCTTCGCCCGGCTGGCGCGCGGCTAGGCCGCAGGCGAGCGCTCGACGCGAGCGAACGGGCTATCGGCGACGGCCGGTCTCGCGCTCCATCTCGCGGCGGTGCTCCCTCTCCGCGATCGCCTGCCGCTTTTCGAAGCGGCGCCGCCCCCGACCGAGACCGAGCTCGAGCTTCGCGAGTCCGTGCGTGAAGTACACCCTGAGCGGCACGAGCGCGAGTCCGCGCTCCGCAGTCTTCCCGATCAGCCGCTCGATCTCGTCGCGACGCAGGAGGAGCTTGCGCGTGCGGGTGGGGTCGTAGCGATGCTTGTCCATCGCCTGCTCGTAGGGCGGGATGTGCATGCCCTCGATCCACACCTCGTCGCCGCGAACGCGCGCGTACGCCTCGGACAGCGAGCCCCGGCCGCCGCGGAGTGACTTGACCTCCGCGCCGGTCAGCTTGAGGCCGACCTCGTACTTCTCGAGGATCTCGTAGTCGTGGTACGCGCGACGATTGGAGACGACGGTCTTCTCGCCCGGGGGCGTCTTGGAGCTCACGCCCGAGATCTCAGACGTCGAGGAACCGGCGCATCCCGACAAGACCGGCGACGACCGCGACGACCGCGCCCGCGATAACGATCCACGGGATGATGGCGACGACGTCGCTGTTGGTGATCCATGGGATGAACCGGAGCGCGGTGCTGCCGTACAGCGGGTCGATGAACGCGACCTTCATCGCGAACAGGAACAAGATGGCGACCGTCGCGCCGATCAGGCTCTCGAACAGCCCCTCGACGAGGAACGGCAGCCGGATGCGCCAGTTCGTCGCGCCGACCAGCTTCATGATGCCGATCTCCTTGCGTCGTGCGAACAGCCCCATTCGCACCGTATTGGCGATGAGCACCGCCGCCGAGATGAGCATCACGAACGCGGCCACGAGCACTCCGACGCGGAGGATCCGCGTCACCTTGAACAGCGTGTCGACGACCTTGTGCTGATCGACGACGTTGTCGATCCCCGGCTGAGCGCAGACGTAGCCGTCCTGCTCCAAGCTGCAGCCGAGGACCGCGGGGACCTGACGGAACTGCTCGGGGTCGCTCAGCTTCACGCGAAGCGACGCCGGGAGCGGGTTCTTGCCCGGCTCGCAGGAGACCCCCGACGTGAGCGCACGCTGCTGCTTGAACAGGTCCTTGAACTCCTCACACGCCTGCGCCTTGGACTGGTACGTGACGCTCTCGACGATGTCGAGGGTCTGGAGCTTGCTCGTCACCGCGTTCACGGTGTCGGCGTTCGCCGTGTCCGCAAGATACACGGCCACTTCGACGTTCCCGGTCGTGGCCTCGATGATCAGCCCGACCTGTCGCGAGATGAGGAGCGCGAGGCCGAACAGCAGGAGCGCTATGAACGTGGTCGAGATCGCCCCGAACGCGACCAGCCCGTTGCGCCGGAGTCCCGACGTCACCTCCCGGAACAGGAACTCGAACCGCCGCGACGCCATCAGCTGTAGACCCCCCGCGCCTGGTCGCGCACGACCTTCCCGCAGTCGAGCTCGATGACGCGGCGGCGCATGGCATCCACGATCGCCTGATCGTGCGTCGCCATGACGACGGTCGTGCCGATCCGGTTGACCCGGTCGAGCAGCCGCATGATCTCGACGGAGGTGCTCGGGTCGAGGTTTCCGGTCGGCTCGTCGGCGAGGAGCACGAGCGGACGGTTCACGCAGGCGCGCGCGATCGATACGCGCTGCTGCTCGCCGCCGGACAGCTCGTCGGGGAAGTTGTTGAGCTTCTCCCCGAGCCCGACCAGATCGAGGATCTCGGGAACGCGCTGATCGATGATGTGCTTGGGCTTGCCGATGACTTCGAGCGCGAAACCGACGTTCTCGAACACCGTCTTGTCCTGGAGCAGCTTGAAGTCTTGGAACACGGTGCCGATATTCCGGCGAAGGTAGGGGATCTTCCAGGGCGAGAGTCTGGCCAGATGCTTGCCGGCCACGAAGATGTCGCCCCTGGACGTCTCCTCTTCCTTGAGAAGCAGTCGGATGAACGTGGACTTGCCGGAACCGGACGTGCCGACGATGAAGACGAACTCACCCTTCTCGATCTCGACGGTGACGTCTTCGAGGGCCGTCACGCCGTTCTTGTACGTCTTGGTGACGTGTTGAACACTGATCACGTTTCACCTGGTAGCGGGCGATATCAGGGGGCCGAGCCGCGGGCGAGTGTAACAGACGACCCCCGCCGAAGGAACGAACCGCGGCTACGCTGAGCGGCCATGCGAACGGCCGACCGGGGCGCCGCCCCCACCGAGATCGACGCGGCGACGGGCGGCAAACGCCGTTCGGACGCCCGGCGCCGCGTTCGCGCGCTTTCCGGTGCCGCCGGCCCGGCGCTGATCGTCGTCTGCGTGCTGATCGCGTTGCGCGGTATCACGTTCGCCGGCCTCCTGTCCAACCAGCATCCCGACATCCTCTCGTTCTGGCTGCCACGTTCGTGCCTTATGGGACGAAGCCTGTCGCTCGGTCACGTCCCGCTCTGGAACCCCTTCGAGATGACCGGGACGCCGTTCGCCGCGGACCCGCAGTCGGGGTGGCTCTATGCACCGTGGATGCTGACGTCCGTCCTCTTCGGCTGTGGCGGCGGGCTGCGGGCGTTCATCGTGCTGCAACCGATCCTCGCGGGTCTCGGTCTGTATTGGTTCCTCCGTCGCGAGCGGCTGAGCCGCCTCGCCGCGACGGCCGGGGGGCTGTCCATCGCGATGGCGGTCGCGGCGTCGAACGTAGTCATCTCGCTGCCGTTCGCCGGTGCCATCGCGTGGACGCCCTTCGTGCTCGTCGGCGCCTCCGGCTACTTTGGAACGCCTACGTGGCGGCGCGTGTGGTGGCTTTCGCTCGCGGCTCTCGCTTGGGGCCAGGTCGCGGCGGCGCATCTCTCGCACGGCCTCGTCATATGCACCGCGCTGGTGTTCGCGTACTCGATCGCGCGGACGGGGCACGAGGTGCGGGCGGGACGCACGACGGTGGTTCGCGGAATCGCGCTTGTCGTCGCGTTCCTGGGGTTCCTGCCGCTCGCGAACCTCGCCCTGCTGATCCCGCACTTCGCTCTGGCCGATCGCTCGAGTCTGCGCGGCGGTTACGCCTCGCTCGGCAGGACGCTCGCGCGCGTGGCGGGCACCGACGCCCAGGGCCGGCCTCTGCCCACGAGCGGTGTCTGGAGCGGCTGGCCCTTCGCACTCGCGAGCGCTCCCGGCGCCTATCTCGGAGCGGTGATCCTGCTGTGCGTTCCGGCCGCCCTTCGCGCACGAGGACGCCGGCATGTCACGTTTGCGTTCCTCGGCGTGGGAGCGGTCGCGTACGTCCTCACGCTGAACCTGTTCGTCGGCGCCGAGTGGTTCCGCAATTCGATCCTTCGCCTGCCGTTTGGGGACGTGTACCTGCACAACCCGGGACGGCTCCGGTACGTGGCGCTGATCACCGCGCCGGCACTCGGCGCGCTCGGGCTGCAGTCGTTCATCGACCGGCTGCCGTCCGGACGGGAGGCGCAGTGGTGGCTCGGCGGCGCCGTGACGCTCGCCGTCGTCGCGCCGATCGCCCTCGGCGCGAACCCCGTTCGTTTCGTTCTCCCGGCGATCGGTGTGACGGCCGCCTGCGTGGCGCTGGTGGCGCTGTTTCGAGGTCGTGGATGGGCCCGCCTGGGCGTCCCGCTGGTGCTCGCAGCCGACCTGCTCGGCGGTTCGATCTGGTCGTCGGTCTACTCGGGTGGGACCGTGTTCCTCGGGCTCGAGGGACGCGAGCCGTCCGGCGCGAGCGGCGCCGACCACGCCGGGCTGTCGCCGCAGCCACTTCGATGGCCAACGGTGCCGGTCGGGCGCTATCTGACCCCGGGGCCGATCGCGAGGACGATCGCCGCGCAGGGCCCGGACGACGGACGCTACCTCGCGTGGATCCCGCCCGCCGCGTACTTCAACAAGGGCTACCTCTTCACTCAGGGGCCGAACGACTGGCCGGCGCTGTTGCTCGGGCGCGCGATGGTCTTCGAGCTTTTCGACGCCCTCGGATACTCACCGCTCCAACAGCCCCGCTACTGGTCGTACGTTCGCGCGACGGACGCGCTGCCCGTCTTCTACAACGCCTCGGTCATCCAGCTTCCCTCGATGCAGGACGTACGGCTCCTTGGCGTCCGCTACCTGATCGAGGCGAACGGGGTTCCGCCCACGGTGCCGAACGGGACGGAACGAACGGTGCCCGGGCGCGTCGTCGCGACCGAGCGCGGATACGTCCTCGTCGAGGTCGCGGGTTGGCAGCCTCGCACATCGGTCGTTCCGAGCTGGACCGAGGCGCGCAACGGCGTCCAGGCGCTCCATACCGTCCTGGATCCGACGTTCGATCCCAGTCGCCACGCCGTGGTCGAGGGCGATCGCGTCGGTTCGTCCTCGACCGGGACGCCCGGCCCGAGCGGAAGCGCCGCATACCTCGAGCGATGGCCGGAGGACGTTCGGATCACGGTCGACGCGGCGGCCGCCTCGATCGTCGTCATCCGCAACGCCTGGGACGCCGGGTGGAGCACAACGGTCGACGGCCGACCGGCGCCGGTGCTGCGCACCGACTACTTCCTCCAAGGCGTCCCCGTATCGG
The DNA here is from genome assembly GCA_046724395.1 of Actinomycetota bacterium. Classification (GTDB taxonomy): domain Bacteria; phylum Actinomycetota; class UBA4738; order UBA4738; family HRBIN12; genus DATAEU01. The sequence goes on along the minus strand of JBKOWM010000061.1, from coordinate 23,078 downwards.
CGGGCCGCCACGTGATCCGGCTCACGTACCGGGACCCGACGATCGGGCGCGGACTCCTGGGATCGGCGATGGCCTGGACGGCGCTCGCCCTTGCGACGGTTGCCGCAGCGACCGCGGCGTCGCGTCGTCGTCAGCGTGCGACGCGGTAGCGAACGTGGACGACGCCGCTTCGGAACCGGCGTTCACCAAGCAACTCGAGCGACAGGCGAACGCCGACGGGCAGTGACCGCGTCCCGCCGCCCACGACGACCGGCGTCAGGAACAGGCGAATCTCATCGACGAGGGCGGCGGCGAACCCCGCTGCGGCCAGTGCCGGGCCGCCGATGCTCAGGTCGCGAGTGGACTCCGCCTTCATGCGGCGGACCGCGTCCGGATCGAAGTCCCGCTCGATGAGCGTCCGGGCGCTGGAAGCTTGGTCGAGCGTTCGCGAGTAGACGACCTTGTCGGCCGACCGCCAGATCCCGGCGTAGTCCTCGACGGCGCGCGCCGCGTCGGCCGTGTCGATCGTCTCCCACGGCACCATCACGTCGTAGAGCCGGCGCCCGTACAGGTACGTTCCGATCGGACGCTCGAGGTCGTTCACGAACGCGTGGACCTCCTCATCCGGCGCGGCCCACTCGAACCCGCCGGTCTCGTCCGCGACATAGCCGTCGAGCGAGGTGATCGCCGAATAGATCAGGCTGCCCGTCCGTCCTCCTTCCGCCGCGACCGCATCGTCGGCCGCGACGCCCTACGCCGCCTCGCCGTTTTCGGCGCGGCGTCGGAGCTCGGCCTCGATGAGCTCTTCGAGATCGCCGTCGAGAACGCGATCGACGTCGCCAATCTCGGTGCCCGTCCGATGGTCCTTCACCATTCGATACGGCGCCAGGACGTACGAGCGGATCTGCGAGCCGAAGTCGATCCCCCGTCGCTCGCCCCGCAGGTTCTCGATGCGCTCCTCGCGCTTGCGACGTTCGAGCTCGGCGAGGCGTGATTTCAGGATCCGCATGGCCGTCGCGCGGTTCTGCAGCTGCGATCGCTCGTTCTGGCAGGCGGCTTGGATTCCGGTCGGCAGGTGCGTGATCCGGACGGCCGAGTCGGTGGTGTTGACCGACTGCCCGCCCGGTCCTGTCGAGCGGTAGACGTCGATCCTCAGGTCCTTCGGATCGATCTCAACGTCGTCCTCGTCCGCCTCCTCGAGGAACGGAATCACGTCGAGCGAGGCGAACGACGTGTGCCGCCGCTTCTGTGCGTCGAAGGGGGAGATGCGCACGAGCCGGTGCACCCCACGCTCGGCCGACAAGAGACCGTAGGCGTTGGATCCGTGAACGACGAGCGTGGCGCTCTTGATCCCGGCCTCCTCGCCTGGGAGGACCTCGTCGAGCTCGACCTGCATGTGCTCGCGCTCGGCCCACCGCAGATACATCCGCAGGAGCATCTCGGCCCAGTCCTGCGACTCCGTCCCGCCCGCGCCCGCGTGAACGGTCGCGACGGCGTCGCGGGCGTCGAACTCCCCGCCGAGAAGCGCGCCCAGCTCGAGCTTGTCCATCTCGACGCCCACGTCGCGCACCAGCGTGTCGAGCTCCGCATGCAGCTCGGCGTCCGGCTCCTCCGAGACGAGGTCGTCGATGGCCCGGGCGTCGTTGAGACGGCGTTCGAGCGAGTCGTACCGGTCGAGGTCGGCACGGAGCCGCGCCAAGCGGGTCGTCAGCCTCTGCGCTCGCGCCTGATCGTCCCAGAGCGAAGGGTCGGCCGTCTCGCGCTCGAGCTCGGCAACCTGTGCGCGGACGTCGTCGACGTCAAAGGAACTCCTTGGCCGCCGCGACGCGCTCCGACAAGTCCCGAAGGCGTTCCGTGTAGTCGCTCATGACGCCATGGTACCGGCCGCGTGATCGATGTCGCAGGGACGTCAGGCCACGGCGCCGTGGCACTTCTTGTACTTCTTGCCCGACCCACAGGGGCAGGGCGCGTTGCGCGGAACCTTGTCGCTCCGCGCCTGCTGCGCCTGCCCGGTGTTGGCCTGGTCGCCCTCGCCGCGGCTCGTGACGACACGCTGCGGACGCGGGCGCGACGGCTCGTCCTGTCGAACGAGCTCGACGCGGTAGATGTAGCGGACGAAGTCGTCGCGAATGCCCTGCGTCAGCTCCTGGAACATTTCGTAGGCCTCGCGACGGTACTCGGTCAGCGGGTCCTTCTGTCCGTACGCCCGCAGGTGGATGCCCTCCTGAAGGTAGTCCATCTCGTACAGATGCTCCCGCCACTTCGTGTCGGTGATGTTGAGGAGCACCATGCGCTCGAGCTCGCGCATCACCTCCGACCCGAGCTGCGTTTCCTTTTGTTCGTACACCAGCAGGGCGTCCTCACGCGTCATCTCGGTGATCGTTGCCGCGTTTCCCGCGGACTCGAGCTGCGTCTGGCTGAGCGTCACGGGGAAGACCTCGGCGAGTCCGGCCCGCAGAGCGGACAGGTCCCAGTCCTCGCGGAAGTCGCTTTCGCCGACCCACCGCTCCACCGTGCGCTCGACGACGTCCGAGACCATCTCGAGCGCCTGGCCCTTGAAGTCCTCGCCGCGCAGGATCCGCGCACGCTCGTCGTAGATGACCTGGCGCTGGGTGTTCATGACGTCGTCGTACTTCAGGATGTTCTTGCGCCGTTCGAAGTTGAGCTCCTCGATCTGTCGCTGCGCGCTCTCCACGGCCCGCGTGACCATCTTCGCGGTGATCGGCTCGTCGTCGGGCCACTTCAGGCGCTCCATGATGGAGGACACGCGATCGGACGCGAACATCCTCATCAGGTCGTCCTGCAGCGACAGGTAGAACAGCGACGCGCCGGGGTCGCCCTGGCGGCCCGAGCGACCACGAAGCTGGTTGTCGATTCGCCGCGACTCGTGCCGCTCCGTTCCCAGGACGTACAACCCGCCCCGCGCGACGACGTCCTCGTGCTCGGCGTCGGTCTGCTGCTTGAACTTCGCGTAGATGGGGCCGTACTCGCCCTCGTATTCGGCCCGCTCCTGCTCGTCCATCTCGAACAGCAGATACCGGTCGTTGTCGAAGCCTCGTGCCGCCATCTCCTGCCGAGCCAGATACTCGGGATTGCCGCCGAGCAGGATGTCCACGCCCCGGCCGGCCATGTTCGTCGCGACCGTCACCGCCCCCAGGCGGCCGGCCTGCGCGACGATCTGGGCCTCCTTCTCGTGGTTCTTCGCGTTCAGGACCGAGTGCGGAACGCCGCGGCGATTCAGGAACCCCGACAGCTTCTCCGACTTCTCGATCGAGACGGTGCCGACGAGGATCGGTTGGCCCTGCTCGTGCCGCTCCACGAGATCCTCCACGAGGGCGTTCCACTTCGCGTCCTCGGTCTTGAAGATCTGGTCGTGCTCGTCGACGCGGATCATCGGGCGGTTCGTCGGGATCTCGACGACGTCGAGCTTGTAGACCTCCTGGAACTCGGCGAGCTGGGTCCTCGCGGTACCGGTCATGCCCGCGAGCTTCTCGTACATCTTGAAGTAGTTCTGGACGGTGATGGTCGCGAGCGTCTGGTTCTCCTCTTTGATCCGGACGGCCTCCTTGGCCTCGATCGCCTGGTGCAAACCCTCCGAGTACCGCCGGCCCTCGAGCACGCGGCCGGTGAACTCGTCGACGATCTTGACCTCGCCTTGCGTGACGATGTAGTCGACGTCCCGCTTGTACAGCTCCTTGGCCTGGAGCGCCTTTTGGAGGTGGTGGACGAGTGGGGTGTGGACGTGCTCGTAAAGGTTCTCGATGTTCAGCGCGTCCTCGACCCTGGCAACTCCGGCCTCGGTCACGGCGATGGTTCGCTTCGCCTCGTCGACCTCGTAGTCCTCCTCCGACCGAAGTCTCGGGACGAGGCCCGCGAAGGTCTGGTACCACTTGGCGCTGTCCGCGATCATGCCGCTGATGATGAGCGGCGTTCGCGCCTCGTCGATCAGAATGGAGTCGACCTCGTCGACGATTCCGTAGTTGTGCCCGCGCTGGACCATGTCCTGCGCCCGCATGGCCATGTTGTCGCGCAGGTAGTCGAACCCGAACTCGTTGTTCGTTCCGTACGTGATATCGGCGGCGTAGGCGGGACGCCGTTCGACAGGCGACATGTTGGACTGGATCAGACCGACGGTCGCCCCGAGCGCGCGGTAGATCCCACCCATCCACTCTGAGTCACGCTTGGCTAGGTAGTCGTTCACCGTGACGATATGGACGCCGTGCCCGGCGAGCGAGTTGAGATACGCGGGCATCGTGGCGACGAGCGTCTTGCCCTCGCCGGTGCGCATCTCGGCGATTTTTCCTTCGTGAAGCGCTAAGGCGCCCATGACCTGCACGTCGAAATGTCGCTGGCCGATGGTGCGGCGGGCCGCCTCACGGACGGCGGCAAAGACCTCGGGGAGGACGTCGTCGAGGCTCTGGCCGTTCTCCACACGCTGCTTGAACTCGGGCGTTTTGGCCCGCAGCTCCTCGTCGGTCAGATCCTCCGTCTCGGGTTCGAAGGTGGCGACGAGCTGCGCGATCTGCTCGTATCGCTTGAGCTTGCGGCCCTCGCCGATAGAGCCGAGCTTCTGCAGAACCAACGGGCATTCCCTTCGGTTTTCCTTGGCCGTTCTTTCCTGGCGGTTCGTCTTCTGGGATGGGTGGGTGGGACGCGGCTCCCCAGACGACCGATTCTACCGAACCGGCCTTCTCACCTCGGCGCTCCGGCGGCCCTGGAGCCAGCGGCGTTCGTGCGGACGGCGCGTCGGCCGCGGCGGATACAGGTTCGACGCGACCCGGGGAAGGCGGCTGATGCCGTTGCAGCCTCGTGGAGCAGCAGCACTCGCTCGGGCGGTAGCAGCGGCGCACGGAGCAGCACCGCGTCCTCGTTCGCGTCGAGCGCGTCGCCCTCGTGGAGTCCGAGGAGCGCCTCGAACTCATCGAGCTCGAACCGAATCTCTGCGTCGAGGCCGGGCAGGTCCTCGATTCCGCGCGGGAGGACGGCGAGCCGCGGACCCGAGAACGGAACGGCACGACCCCGGCCTGCGGGTGAGTGCTAGGTGATCTGGATCATCTTTTCGCGAACGGCGTAGACGACCGCCTCCATGCGCGAGTGCAGGTGCAGCTTCTCGAGGATGTTGCGGATGTGGTTCTTGACGGTGTTCTCGGAGATGTAGAGCTGCCTGGCGATGTCCCGGTTGTTCATTCCGGTCGCGACCAGCCGGAGCACCTCCATCTCGCGCTCCGTCAACTTGGGCGTTGGCACCTGGGGGCGGTCCTCCCCGCCCTTCGCCATCGCGGAGAACTCGTTCAGGAGCTTCGACGCCATCGACGGGCTGATCCGGGACTGGCCGGCCCACACCGATCGAATCGCATCAGCAACTTCCTCGATCGAGATCTCCTTCAGCAGGTATCCCGACGCTCCGGCCTTGATGGCGTCGTAAAGGTCAGCCTCGTCGTCGGAGATCGTCAACATGAGGATCTTGGCGTGTGGCAGCAGATCCTTGATCTGCGTAGTTGCCTCGATCCCCGAGCGTTTCGGCATCCGCACGTCCATGAGCACGACGTCGGGCATCAGCTCCTGCGCCTTCTCGACGGCCTCGGCGCCGTCGGAGGCCTCACCAACCAGCTCGAGATCGGTTTCCTGATCCAGGATCGTCTGAAGGCCGCGGCGGAACAGCGCGTGGTCGTCGACCACCATGACACGCAAACGATCCCCAGCGATCTCCGTTTGGTCGCGCTCGTCCGCCACGTTGCCTCCTGGACCCGACGCTCGCGGTCATTCCTCGCCACCCGCGCCGTCGACGGCCGTCGTCTCGGAAAGCCCGGCCCCCTCCGAACCCCGCGTTGCGGTCTCGGCCGATCGTACACCCTTGCCCGTCGCGCTCAGCCGAGCCCGGCGCTTGCTGTGATGGTCGCGCAGCTGGCGCTCGAGCTTGTCCGCGAGCCGATCGAACGCCGAGTCGACGTCGCTGGCCTGTGCGTGCGCATGGAACGTCTTGCGGGCTGTCTCGAGCGCTGCCTCGACCCGCTTGGCGCCGCCCTGGCGAGGATTGGGCTCGGCGATGACCTGGACGTGAATCCGGGTGACGCGCGGCTCCATCCGCTGGAGTCGGGCGAGCTTGTGCTCGGCGGAGCCCCGAATGCGGTCCGTGATCTTCGTGCCGCGCCCGTTCACGACGACGTCCATGAGGCTCCTTCCGCCGTGTCCGGCCTCAGGCTACTGCCACTCGCTGGGCCGCCGCGACTCTTGCGTTCGAGGGGCGGAGCAGGTAGGTCACGCGACTCGAGATCGGGCGAAGAGATGAGCTCGCGCCCGGCTGACCTGGTCTTTGCCCCCACACCCGCCTGCCGAGGGGGTCACCGTCGCAAGCGACGGCTTAGCGCCTTCTCCCGTTGCCGGGGCAGGACTTACCTCTAAACCGCACCATGCTCGACGACCAAGGGTCGCCTTACGTGGGTCGCTTCGCCTGCGGCTGGCATCGACTACCGGGAGACGATCCCCCGGGCAACCACAGACCCGGGCGCGAGCCCGGCGCGAGTATAGCGACGGGGTAGCGACGCCGAGACCGAGCGCGCGACCGTCAGCAACGAGACCTTCTCGGCACCGCCGCGGATAAGAGAGTCCGCGCACGCCGCGGCCGTTGAACCCGTCGTGACGACGTCGTCGATCAACAGCACGCGGGGCGGCGCGGGCCGTACCGGCGAGAACGACCCGCGAAGCGCCATCCGCCGCTCTCCCCCGCTCCGGCGCGTCTGCGGCGACGTCTCGCGAACGCGCGAGACCATTCGCACGACTCCAGAGCCCCGTTCGGCCGCGAAGGCCCGCGCAAGCAGCTCCGCCTGATCGAATCCGCGACGAGCGCGGCGACGACGGGACAACGGCACCCACGTGACGACGTCATCGAACGCGAATCCCTCCGCGACGGCGTTCATCGAGGCCGCGAGCGCGGCGGCGACGGGACGCCACCCCGAGAACTTCAGCCGGTGGACGGCGCGCCGTGCGGCGCCGTCGAACAGAAACGCCGAGCGCGCGCGGAAGAGGACGCCGGGGAGACACTCGGGACACGAGTCGTCGTATCCGTCGAGAGGGATGCCGCAGCGAACGCACCACGGCGGCGTGAACGGGACGAGACTCTCGCGGCACCGAGCGCAGAACGGCCACGGGCCGGCTCGACAGCCGGCGCACCGAGCCGGAAAGAGCAGGTCCATTGCGATCCCAGCCACCGCCGAACGCTACTTCGCGCCGCCGACAGCGCCCGCTAGGGGAGGCGAACGTCGAGGCCGGCGGAGGCCCGGCCAACGGCCACATCGATGCGAACGGCCCGCTGCGACTTCAGGATGGGGTAGGCCGTGACGGTCGTTGCGCCGGTGCCGTCGTTGCGCTCCTGCTCGAGAACCGGAATCGGGGTGCCGTCGGCTCGCAGCCGCACGTCCACCTCGGTCGGCGGCATCGTCTTGAGCCGAACGGTGACGTGATCCGTCGCGAAATCGATCTGCAGGAGCGACACGTGCACGCTGTCGAGCTTCAGCTCCTTGTCGACGCGGAAGGATCCCCGGCGCGTCGTCGCGCGTGGCCAGGCGATCGAGAACCTGCGTCCGCCCGGATACGTGCGTCGCACGCCGTCGACCTCGATCTCGCATTCGAGTTCGTACCATCCGGGATCGAGTTCGCCGACGCCCGTCTCGAACGGCACGAACACGTCCTGTCTGGGGGCGATATCGAGCGTCGACTCGGCGATCGCGATCGGGCGCCCGCGACCGCCGGTGATGGGGACGATCCTCGCCGGACCGAGGATGACCTGATGTGGGTTCGGATCCTCGCCCCGCAGGATGAACGCACCCTTAAGCGTCGCGGGGAATCGCTCGAACCTCGCGCGCACCGAGAGCAGTTGCGTCACGAGGCCCCCCGAGCATCAGACAGCTTCGCGAGCGAGCGCTCGAACGGCGGACGCGCGAGCCCGCCCTCCGTGACGAACGCGGAGACGAGCTCGCCCGGGGTGACGTCGAACGCGGGGTTCCAGGCCGACGTGCCGGAGGGTGCGACAGGCGTCCCGAGCACGGTCGTTACCTCGCGCTCGTCGCGTCGCTCGATCGGGATTTCCGCTCCCGACGCGGTGGCGCAGTCGATGGATGACGTGGGAGCGACGACGTAGAACGGAACGCCGTGGCGGCGTGCGAGCACCGCGAGCGGATAGGTCCCGACCTTGTTCGCGACGTCGCCGTTGGCGGCGACGCGATCCGCTCCCACGACCACGAGGTCCACGCGGCCGGTGGCGATCGCCGAGGCTGCGGCGCCGTCCGGGATGAGCGTCATCGGGATCCTCCGACGTTGCAGCTCCCATGCGGTCAGGCGGGCGCCCTGAAGCACCGGCCGGGTCTCGTCGACCCAAACGTGGACACGCTTGCCGGATCGATGCGCACCGACGACGACGCCGAGGGCCGTCCCGATGCCGGCCGTGCACAGCGCCCCCGTGTTGCAGTGGGTGAGGATCTGTGCCGGATCGGGAACGAGCTCGGCGCCGGCCGCCGCCATCGCCTCGCACGCCTCGCGATCCTCGCCCTCGATCCGTCGTGCCTCGCCGACGAGCGCGTCCCGCACTTGCTCGGTCGTCGACCCGGCCACCGCGCTGGAGCCCCGCGCGACCGCGAGCATCCGGTCGACCGCCCACGAGAGGTTGACGGCGGTGGGTCGGGCGTCGCGGAGGCGCTCCCCGGCAAGCTCCAGCTCGCCGAGCAGCGATTCGCATCGGTCGGCGCTTGACGTCGAGGCCGCGAGCGCCAGGCCCCAGGCGGCGGTCACGCCGATGATCGGCGCCCCTCGGACGGCGAGCGACCGGATCGCCTCCGCCACGTCCTCGGCCCTCCCACACTCGATCGACTCCTCGCGGTCGGGCAGCGCACGCTGGTCCAGGATCGAAACGGCGTGCCCACGCCACGTCACCGGCGCGGGGATCAGGTGCGGGTCCGCGTCGACCGCTGCGTGAACGCGAAGCTCACTCACCGGTCGCCCTCGCTTCGCCGACGATTCGCTCGACGGCGTCCTCGAGCGTCGGCGCATGCGCGTACCGTCCGTGCTCGAGGCCCTCGATCCATCCGGGGGGGACCGACCCCGGCGGGTGCGCGTGCGCAATCGCGCCCGGTCCGAGCTCGACATACATCCCAACGTGGATCTTCAGGTCGGACGAGGCGCCTTCGGGTGGCGCGTCGAGCCTCCCCTCGCGCACGTCGTCCTCGTCCAGGTGCGCGAGCTCGCAGCCCGTCCGCGTGATAACCAGACGGTCACCGTCCCAGGTGGACAGGTTCCCCTCCGTCCCCCGGATCACGCCGAGCGACAGGAGAGCGCGCCCGGCGTCGCGAAACGCTGTCAGGTCCCCTGCTGCCACGAGCGAAGGTACTCCTCCTGTTCGGTCGTCAGGTCGTCGATCTCGACGCCCATCGCCCGAAGCTTCAGCCGTGCGACCTCGGCATCGATGTCCGCCGGCACCGCGTGGACGCCCGGCTCGAGGCGGCCTCCGCCGCGAACGATCCATTCCACCGAGAGTGCTTGGTTGGCGAACGACATATCCATCACGGCCGCCGGATGGCCCTCGGCCGCCGCGAGGTTGACCAACCGCCCCTCCCCCAGCAGATGGATCCGTCGGCCGTCGGCTAGCCGGTATTCGTCCACGAACTCCCGGATGCGGCGAACGCGGCCCTCGGCCAAATCCGCGAGCGCGTTCTTGTCGATCTCCACGTCGAAGTGCCCTGAGTTGGCGAGGACGGCGCCATCCTTCATCAACTCGATGTGTTCGCGCCGGACGACCCCCTTGTCGCCGGTCACCGTGATAAAGATGTCGCCGATCCGGGCGGCCTCGCGCAGCGGCATCACCGTGTAGCCCTCCATCGCGGCCTCGAGCGCCGGCAGTGGGTCGACCTCGCTCACGACGACCCTTGCCCCCAGTCCGCGCGCCCGCGATGCGACGCCTCGCCCCCCCATGCCGTACCCGGAAACGACGATCGTTCGACCCGCGAGGAGCAGGTTCGTCGCTCGCATGATGGCGTCCATCGTCGACTGTCCGGTCCCGAACCGGTTGTCGAACAGATGTTTCGTGTTCGCATCGTTCACGGACACGATTGGGTACAGGAGGGCGCCGTCGGCCGCCATCGCACGGAGGCGGATCACGCCGGTGGTCGTCTCCTCGGTCCCGCCGAGGACCTCCGGGATCTGGGCGGGGCGCTCCCGGTGAAGCACGCTCACGAGATCTGCCCCGTCGTCCATCGTGATCTGCGGGCGGCGGTCGAGGACCGCGTCGATATGCCGATAGTACATTTCGTTGTCCTCGCCCTTGATCGCGAAGACGTCGATGCCGACATCGGCGAGCGCGGCGGCAACGTCGTCCTGGGTCGACAGCGGGTTCGACGCGCAGAGCGCGACGAGCGCGCCGCCGGCTCGCAGCGTCTGCATGAGGTTGGCGGTCTCGGTCGTGACATGCAGGCAGGCCGCGATTCGCACGCCGTCGAGCGGCCGCTCCTTCTCGAAGCGCTCGCGGATTTGAGCGAGGACGCGCATCTCGCCCTCGGCCCACTCGATCCGATCGCGACCCTTACGGGCCAGGCCGGGATCCTTGACGTCGCTCTCCATGGCGTTTCCTTTCGTTCGCGCGCTTCAGAACCGGTCGAGGATCGCGGCGAGCGTGCGTCCGATCGAGGCCGCCGCCCGGTCGGATGCGGCCAGCACCTGCTCGTGAGAGACGGCCTCGCCCGCGGCGTTCGTGACGAAGCTTAGCCCGAGCACGCGCAGCCCCAGCGCGTGGGAGACGACCGCCTCGGGCACCATCGACATCCCGACGACGGTCGCGCCCGATTGACGGAGCAGCTCCGTCTCCGCGGGGGTCTCGTACGTCGGCCCCGAAAGGGCGGCGTAGACGCCCTCCGCCACCGGGATCGCTGGCTCTCCGCTGCTCCGTGCGGCGTCGGCGACGAGCGTCGCGGCCTCGAGCGCGGCATCGGAGAGGCGGCGGTCGTACACGGAGGACAGGTCGACGAACGGGGGCGACCCGTCGGGCATTCTCCACCCGCGTAGGGGGTTCTCGCCCATCAGGTTCAGATGGTCGCGCACGACGACGAGCGACCCCGACTCGAGACGTCGGTCGACGCCGCCGGTCGCGGTCGTCAACACGATCGAGCGCGCGCCGAGCCCGGCAGCCACGCGGGCCGTGATCGAGGCCAGGGTCATGGGATGGCCCTCGTAGTAATGAACGCGACCCTGGAAGACCGCGAACGCGACGCCGCCGATCTCGCCGATCCACAGCCTGCCGGCGTGCCCGAGAACCGAGGGTCGGGGGAACGCGGGCAGATCCGCGTAGGGAATCTCCACCCCAGGACTCGAATGCCCTTCCTCCCGCGCGACGTCCAGCACGTTCCCGAGCCCCGACCCGAGCACGAGCGCAGCGACGGGGCGCTCGGCCGTCCGCTCACCGATCGCATCCACGACCCGCTCGACGACGTCATCGCCGGGGGACGGCAGAGCGCGAACGATCACGCGTCCGCCAAGGCCCGCTTCAGCCGCGCGATCGCATCGACCGGAGTCGGATCGACGCCCCGCAGCGCGGCCAGGTAGATGGACGCATGGTCGCCGATCGCAACGAGCGAGAGGAACCGCGACAGGCCGCCCTCGCCTCGTGCCCACACCTCACGCGTGCGCGCGCCCGAGGCCGCGGCGATCTCGAGGGACGGCGGAAAGCGCGCCGCGTCGTCGCGCCGTTCGCCATCGTGTCGGAGGGCGACGACCGCGAACGGCTCCCCCGCCCCGTCCGCCCAGCCGACGACCTCGTTGTGATCCAGCTCCGGCAGCGCGGACGACATGGCCGGCACCTTCGCGTTCTCGTTCATCTGGGCCTTCCAACGGCCGGCCGCAGTCGCGGCGAGGCCCTCCTCCCCCCACACGACCGGGATGCGCGACCCGATGTCGATCGCGACCCTCTTGGCCTCGTTGACCGCCGTCGGCACCGATGCGCCGAGCGTCGCCGCCACACCGTCGAGCGCGGACGTGGCCGACGCGACCTCATCCCGCACGTCGGGCAGCAGCCCAACCCGCTGCAGCACACCGACGGCCGCGAACACGAGGAGCCCGAACGCCGCACGAGGCATCAGGCCCGCCGAAACCACGACAACGCCGGCGCCGACGTCCTCGGCGCGCTCGGTGAGCGGACCCCCGGAGCCGATCGCAAGGACCCGGCACGAGCGCCCGATCGCCTCGTCGAACGCCGCGAGCGTCTCCGCGGTCGCGCCGGAATACGACGACGCGATCACGAGCGTGTCCGGGCCGCAGAAGGCGGGCAGATGGGCACCGCGAATGACGACGACCGGTGCGCGGAGGCGATCGGCGAACACCGAGCGCAAGACATCACCCGCCACGCCGGATCCTCCCATGCCGCAGCAGACGATCGCCGCCGGTCGTTGCGCGAACGAGCGATCGACGGAAAGACCGGACTCGTAGCCGTCCCGACATTGCGACGCGAGGTCGCCGACGGCTGGCAGCATCCCGCCCGGGTCGGCCGCCGACAACGCGCTCGCGTCGTCGAGATCGATCACCGGCGCTTGCTCGTGGACGGTTTCTCGGCCTCGTCGATCAGCATGACGGGGATGCCGTCGCGGATCGGATACCGGTAGCCGCACGTCTTGCACACGATGATCTGCTCCTGCTCGAGCACCTCGATCTCCCCGCGGTCGTTTGGGCAGACGAGGATCTCGACCAGCTCGGGATCGAGCGTCACCTCACACCTCCCTCGCTCCTAATCAGGCCGAGGACCTCCTCGGTCTTCTCATCGAGGAGCTCGGGGGTCCTGGCTTCGACGTTCAGGCGAAGCAGTGGCTCGGTGTTCGACGGCCGGACATTGAACCACCAGTCGTCGAACTCTACCGTGAGGCCGTCGAGCCGGTCCTGTCGGCCCGACGAATACGCCGAGGAGATATGCTCGATGGCCGCGGCCTGATCGTCCACGTGCGAGTTGATCTCCCCCGAGTCGAAGTACCGGCGGAGCGGCGCGAGGAGGTCCGACAGCGGGCCCGGTATCGACAGCTGCTCAAGCACGACGACCGCGGCGATGAGCCCTGAGTCGGCGCGATAGTTCTCGCGGAAGTAGTAGTGCCCCGAATGCTCACCGCCGAACACCGCACCCGTCTCGGCCATGACCTGCTTGATGAACGAGTGTCCGACGCGCGACCGAATGGGCTCGCCGCCGCTCTCGCGAATGACCTCGGGGACGGCCCACGAACAGATGAGGTTGTAGACGATCTTCCCGCCCGGATATCGCGCGAGCATCGCCTTGGCGACGAGGGCCGTCACCTCGGATCCGCTGACGCCCTGCGCGCGCTCGTCGACGAGGAACACGCGGTCGGCGTCGCCGTCGAAGGCGAGTCCGATGTCCGCACCGTGCTCCAGGACCGATCGCTCGAGGTCGCGCAGATTCTCGGGCTTGATGGGATCCGCCGGGTGATTCGGGAACGTCCCGTCTAGCTCGGGAAACAGATGGATCAGCCGGACCGGGAGCCTCTCGAACACTGCTGGGAGGACGAGCCCGCCCATGCCATTTGCCGTGTCGGCGACGACCGTGAGCGGCGAGATCCGCGACGCGTCGATGAACGACAGGACGTGCTCGACGTAGGCATCCAGCAGGCTGCGCTCCTCGACCGTCCCGCGCGACGACGCTGGCGGCACCCCGGCCTCCGCGAGCTCGCGAATGTCCGCGAGACCCGTGTCCTGTCCGACCGGCTTCGCGCCCGACAGGCAGAACTTCAGCCCGTTGTACTCGGGCGGGTTGTGGCTCGCCGTGATCATGACCCCCGGCAGAGCGAGGGAGCCCGAGGCGAAATAGAGCAGGTCCGTGGAGGCGAGGCCGAGGTCGATCACGTCCACGCCCTGCTGCGTGGCGCCCTCGAAGAGTGCGGCGGCGAGCGTCGGCGAGGAGGGGCGGGCGTCTCGACCAATCGCAATGCGCGGCCCGGCCGCCCAGTCGGCGAAGGCCGACCCGATCCGCCGTGCGATGTCCTCGTTCAGTTCGCCGGGAACGACGCCCCGGACGTCGTACGCCTTGAAGATGCGCGAAAGATCGGGGGGCGGTGGCACGGTCACCGCATCCTACTGAACCCCCGAGCGCTCAGGGTTTGCGCGACAGCACTCCGTCGACGACGGAGCGCAGCGGGACCGCCTCGCCGTCGCGGTACCACCACTTGGCCTCGCACAGGTGGCACGTCGTGAACGAAAGGTCGCTCCCGCTGACCGACATGGTGATGGAGATGAGCTCTCCCTGGTGACAGACGGGGCACGTGCCCTCGAGCTGGCCGGTCATGGGCCTATCCTCGGCCGAACGGCTATCTCGTGGATATAGCCCGAGAGTTTGATTTCGGCGTGCCGCCGAGGCCGGCGTTACCTGGGCCGCCCACCGATCGGGACGAGTCGAAAGGCCGAGCACGTCTGTTTTTCGGGGGACCGAGCCGCGGCCCGGTTGGGGGACAGGCCCGTTCCGGGCCGGAGGCTTAGGCCGAGACGGCGCGTTCGACGACGCGCTCGTCGCGGATGGTCCAGCCTCGGGGCGGCGTAAGCGCGGTCACGTGCGCGGAGCACAGGTCGAGCAGGTTGGGATTCGGGTCGGCGACGAGCCCCCCGACGACGACGGTGCGCTGTTCGTAGGACAGGCCGATCGTCGCCACGGCCTCGGCGGTGCACCGCATCTTCGCGCAGGTACGCACGTCGTGAGCCTAAATGACAGACGTGTGATCCTCAAGCATCGCCGCGGGCCGGGCGGTCGCCTCAACCGGCCTCCGCTCAGGCCTTCACGAGCACCGGCGTGCCGACGGGGACGAGCGGATACAGCTCCTCCACGTCGGGCATCAGCATGCGCACGCAGCCGTGCGAGGCGTAGGTTCCGATGGAGTCGACGTTCGTGGTCCCGTGGATCCGGATGCCGGGCGCGTTGAGGTACAGCGCCCGGGTGCCGAGCGGGTTGCTCGGGCCCGGTGGAATGTATGCCGGCATGCTCGCACCCCAGCCGTCGGGATCCGGGTTCGTCCACGACGGGTTCTCGACCTTATTGACGATGCTCCACGTGCCCTGGGGTGTCACGTATCCCTCGGCCGCCGTCGCGACCGGGTACTCCCTGACGAGCTGGAAGCCATCGTAGAGGTAGAGCCGGTTCTCCGAGATGTCGATGACGATCGTCGCGCCGAGCGCCTCGTCGGTCACCTGCGGCTGGACCGTTCGAAGCGGAACGCGGACGTGCGCGACATGCTGTTCGAGAGCTTGGCGAACGCGCTCGGTCGCTGTTTGTTTGCGGAGCTCCTCCCCGACGTGGGCGTGACGTATCACGATCTCTCCGTCGACGAGCTCGATCCCCGCGTCGATCGCCGGCTTCGCGACCTCGCCGTAGGCCTGTTCGACGAAGGCCGCGACTTTCTCGTCGTCGTAGGAGTAGCCGAGCCCGATCGATGCGCTCACCGGCTCGTCGGAGACGCGATGGTAGACGCGCGTCAAGAGCGGCATCCCGTCGGCGACCGCGAAGGCGCGACCGACCGCTCGTCGCACATCGGCGCGCGTGCCAAGCGCCGCGGGTGTTACGTGCCAGGCGTACCCCGCCGCGTGGACCGCGAGCTCTCCCTCGAGTCTGAGGTCGGCGTGGCGTTTGACGGCCCGGACGGCCTGGTCTCGCGTCATCCCACCGACATCGACGCCGGCAACCGTCACGCCCGGCAGGATGCGCGTCGAGGACCGTGAATCGAACCGGGATGCGGCGAAGGCGGCACCGCCGGCCACGGCTAGGAGGGTGCCGACGACGACGACTCCGACGACGACGCGGCCGAGCGCGCCGCGGCTGTGCTTGCCCCTTGCGATCACGAGCGTGCCCCCGCCGAGACCGCTCGCCGTCGCGAGCGGACCGACATGATACGGCGGGTCAGGGTGGCGGAGGTATCCAGCGAGCGGGGATCGGAACGCCGCGGGACACGGCGTACCCGGCATAGCCGTCACGTCCGAGCGAGTACGACGCCGCCACGGGCACGAAGCCGCCGTCCGAGGCGACCGCGAGGATCGCCCCGAGCGGACGCTCCTGAACGAATTTGGAGGGAACGGCGACGGTGCGGAGCGCCGGTACCCGAATGGTGATCGGACGTGGTGCCGCCTCGGTTCCGGAGAGCAAGTAGGAGAGGCGGATCTCGACGGGACTCGCCCCGGGGTTGGCCACGACCATTCCGGCGTGAGAGGGCCTGCCGCCTACTGCCGGCAGGACGACCCACGCCCGCGCAGGAGCCCCGGGCACCGTGACTGCCTGATCCGTTGCACGCCCGAACGTACGCCGGACGACGGCCATCCCGGAGGGAACGGCGACCTCGAGCCCCGAGGGACCGTCCGTCGTGAGTGCAAAGGTCTGCGCGGACTCCGGGTCGAGCGGCCCCGCATCGGGCCCGCCGAAGGGTTGCGGCTCGGACCGGCCGAGGACGACGCCGGTCACGTCCCCGCGCGCCGATGATGGGTTCATCGCCACGAGCTCGGTTCTGCCCTGATCGAACCCGCCTGGGAGCACCTCGTTCGCGGGGACCGGAGCCAGCTCGCCGAGCGCGGACCGAGCGCCGCCCGTAGCCGAGACGTTGAGGCTGGACGCCGCGACGCGGCCGACGCTGGCCTCGACGCGCGCGGAGACCGTCGCATAGCCGAGACGCTGATCGTTCAGGCGGAAGGCCCGACTCCGAAACGGCTTGAGGACGACGTTGGTCCACGCCCCGGCGCGAACCGGCGGGTCTCGGTCCGTGTACAGCGTGAGCGAGAAGATCGCGTCTGCGGCGAATGGGTTCATCACGATGACCCAGGACTCGAGCGTCTCCCGTTGCCGGCCGGCACTGGGTTCCTCGGCCAGCTCCGTCGATCCATCTGGCAGGAGCCACGTCCGCCCGGCGGTCGGCGAGCACGGCTCCGCGGCGACGCCGGAATCCTCGCCGCCCGCCTTCGAGACCCAGGCGGCCGCAACCCACCCGCCGAAGTACTCGACCACGCTCGACGAGGCGCGCGAGTCGTTCCGGCCCGCAACGAGCACCTCTGCGCCGGGATCGACGGTGTACTCCCGGGGCGACCCCTGCGGACCGTCCGAGACTCGCGTCACCCGAACGCGGACTGGACGATCGCCCGGGTTCGCGACCTCGAGCGTGTCTTTCCAACCCTTGCCGCCGCCGTGTGGACAGAACCACGCCCCGGACGGCGCCGTCGCCGGTTGGCCCGCAGCGAACGCATTCGCGCCGACGCCGCGCTGAAGGATGGTCCCGGCCGCGACGGCCACACAGACGACGAGGATCCCCGCGGCGAGCTGCCCGCGCCCCTTCATCGCCGTCCGGGTCGCCTCGTCACCCACAGGACGGCAAGCCAGAGCCCGGCGAGAACAGCAAGCTCGGCGGTTCGGACCGCCTGACCGCCGTATCGGAGCGAGAACGAGCCGGACGGCGCCTGGAACCCGATGGCCCAGCCGAACGCCGGCGATGCAGGCCGCTCGCCGGTCGACGTCGAGACGCGCCATCCAGAGGCGTCTTGGTCGGCGACGTACCCGAAGCCGCCCTGCGACGCGGATGTCCAAGAGGTACCAGACGATCGCATGGGCGCGGCCGACACGTCGCCTACGCCGGCGATGTCGACGAGGCTGTCGGCGCGGGCGGCCCGCTTGAAAGCGCGGTCCTGCGTCACGAACGCGGGCGGCAGCGCGCGGGCGTTCCGGTAGATGAGGAGACCCTCGGCTGGCACGAGATCGAGGTCTACCTGCGCGTCGAGTCGCGCCACGGCGTCGGCCGGCAGGTCGTCGGCACCGGCGACGACGAACCGGACGCCGAGCGGCGAAAGCAACGCCCCCGCGTGGCTCGTCTGGCCCGCCATGAGCTCGCCGAGCACGACGCGCACGTAGTCGTAGCCAGGGCCGCCATCGGGTCGGGAGACGTCGAGCACGGAGGCTCCGTCGCGATCGGTGATGCCCCAGCGAACCGACGCAGCTCCCGCCTCCATCACGGCGATCGGATCGCCGCCCGGAGCCGGGAACCGGCCGGGCCGCGGGGAGCCCACCCAAAGGACGCGCGCGTCTGCCGGGGCGTTCGCGACGACGGGCCAAGCGGACGGGAGACCGGTCGCCCCAATCGCCCACCCACCGAGCAGCGCCTGCAGGGCTTGGCTGGCGACGCCGAGGAGCAGGACGAGTCCGAGCGCCGCGACGGCGATCTGCCGGTAGCCGAACGCATGGCGCTCGATGCCGGCCGCGATCGCCGCCACGCCGTATGCAATCAAGGCCGCGTCCGCAACTGCCGCCATCGCGACGTAGACCGGGGCGTTGCTCACCGGCGTCGGCAGCCACCCCGCGGCCGAGGCCCACGCGAGGAACGTGCCGAGCACCGACACGAGAACCGCACGCCACGCGCGACGACGCATCGAAGGACTCACGAGCGTGAACGCGATCACCGCGGCGACGGGAACGAACCAGGCCACGATCCAGGTTCCCGGGCCCGCACCGGGGGCGAGCCGGCCGAGCCACAGGAGATCGGCGGATCCGACCCACGAGCCGAACGACGACCCCGGGGAGGTCACGAACCCTGGGAGCAGCGGAAAGACGAGGATCGCGGCGACCGCGAGGGCGGCGAAGGTCAGGGCGATCCCCCGCGTCCGATGCGGCCCGGTGACGAGCGCGGCGAGGGCGATGGCTCCGATGCCGAGCGCGACGCCCGGCTCGAACGAGACGCCGATCGCGACGATGGCCCCCATCGCGACGATGAAGCGGATGGATGCGGGCGGATGCTCCGAGAACGCCTGATCGAGGCGGTCGTAGACGGCGGCCAGGACGACGAGCGCCACGAGCAACGAGACCCGTCCATCCGAGAACGCCCAGAAGACGATGGCAGAGACCGCGAGCGTCACCGCGGCGACGACCGCGGCGACTCGGTCGCCCGTCTGTCGCGCGAGGCCTCGATACACAACGAGTGCGGCCAGCGGCGGCAGGAGGGCGAGGAGGACCTTCGCGACGACCGGACCGTCGATGCCGGGCAGCCACGCGACGGCCCCGAGCAACGCCAGCGCGGGCGACGCCGCATACGTTCCGCCCAGACCCGTCGTGCGGACGGCGGACAGCAACTCCCCGAAGTACGTCGTCGGGAGTGACGGGAACGACTGGAGCGCGCCGCCCACGAGGACCGGAGACGTGAGAACCCTGTAAGCGAGCAAGGCAATAATCCCGCCGATCCCCCAGCCGACGACGACGGGATGCTGTGATGCCAGCGAGCGCGCGCGCGCCCGCACGGACACGCGCTCCCGCTCGCCCTCGAGCTGTTCCTCGAAGATTCGCTCCGCCTGCTGGAACCATCGAGGAACGCGAATCAGCGTGGACTGCATGAACCGACGGACGGAGCCGTCGCGGACGCTTCGCACCGATTGAGCCCGGGCGCGGCGGCCGACCGTTGACGGAAGATGCACGAGATTCCAGGTCCAGGACGACGCCAGCTCATATGCGTCCTCGAACCGGCGCGAAACGGTGAGGTACGCGACGCGGACGATGCCGAACAGGACATGCAACGGGAAAAGCCAGAGCAACGACGGGAGCCCGTAGTTCTTGAGCATTGCCGCCAGCGAGGCGCGCTCCGATAGGTACTGCGCGCCGTGACGATCGCCGCGCGCTCGAGCGCCGGAGGCTCGCGCGTCGCGGTGGCGGACCTGCGCCAGCGGCGTCATGAGCACGCGGAAGCCGGCAAGACGAGCCCGCCAACAAAAGTCGAGGTCGTCGTGATAGCCGTCGAGCCGTTCGTCGAGCGCCCCGGTCCGCTGCCATGCTTCGCGCGACACGAGCATCGCGCACGACGAGACGTAGAGGACCTCGAGCACGCGGTCGTACTGGCCCTGATCCATCTCGCCTTCCTGCAGGGGCGAGTACGGATGCCCGAAGCGATCCGTCGAACGCCCGACGTCGCGAAGGATCCTGGGGTCCTCCCAGTCGACGACCTTGGGACCGACGATGCCGACGTGCTCCAGACCGGCGATTCCCTGGGCTGCGTCGATCATCCGCGAAACGGCATCGGGGGCAAGCGCGGCGTCGTCGTGAAGGATGAGGATGTAATCGGCGGCGGTAGCGGCCGGAAGGGCCTGCGCCGCGCGGACGGCTCCGGCGATACCGACATCCGCCCCGACGCTCAGGACCCGCGCATCACCGAGGGCCTGTCGAAGCAGCGCCTCGCTGCCGTCCGACGATCCGACGTCGACGGCGACGATGCCGAGTCGCGGGTGCGTCTGCGCGGCAAGCGACTGTAGGCACTCGCGGAGCCACGCGGCGCCGTCGTGGGCGACGAGGACGACGAGGACGCTCGGGGCGCGTACCTCATTCGATGTCCTCGCGCGCTCTTGTGTGGACGTGACCATGTAGGTGCGCGTTCGCGCGGCGCGAGCCTAGCACGCGGTCATTCGAAACCGAGGAAGGGGGGGCGCGGCAGCGCCCCCCCTTCCTCGTGCATCGCGCCGCCTACATCGCAGCGGTCCGCTTCTTCGCGCTGGACCGGCGCTTAGCGGTCGACTTGCGCTTGGCGGCGGACTTCTTCGCCGTCGCCTTCCGCTTGGCGGTCGAACGCTTCGCCGTTGCCTTGCGCTTGGCGGTCGAACGCTTCGCCGTTGCCTTGCGCTTGGCGGTGGACTTCTTCGCCGTCGACTTGCGCTTGGCCGTCGCCTTCTTGGCGGTGGACTTCCGCTTCGCGGTCGAACGCTTCGCCGTCGACTTCTTCGCCGTCGACTTCCTGGCTGCGGTCTTCCGAGCCGCCGGCTTACGAGCCGACGTCTTCTTCGACGCAGTCCTCTTGGCGGTCGATCTCTTCCTCGCCGTGGGAGCCATCGGTCACCCCCTTTCCATCCCTGTCAGGACGCCATGCGCTTCAGGCGTCGCCGTTCCCGCTCGCTCATCCCGCCCCACACGCCGTAGCGCTCGTCGCGCCTGAGCGCGTAGTTGAGGCACTCGATGCGAACGGGACAGTCCGAGCAGATCCTCTTCGCCTCTCGCGAGGAGCCTCCCTTCTCGGGGAAGAAGATCTCCGGGTCGTGTTCGCGACAGCGAGCCCGCTCCTGCCATGGGATGTAGTGATGCACCGTCCTCTCCCCCCAAAATCACACGCGTGTGATTCTGAGGCATATCGACCCTCCTTGACAAGGGGGATCTTCGGAAAGACCTGCATCTCCACGTCCACCGACCCGATGTCCATACAGCGATCTCCGTATCGCTCATCGCAATCGTCTCGGCATGTGAGAGCCGTTTCAAGAGATTTCTTGCGGAATCTTCGCCGTCAAGCCGCTTGACGGATTCCGTCAAGTTCCCTGACGGAAATGAGGGTCAGAGGGCGCGTCGACCACCACAGCAGTCTCGCCGGGGAACGCCGAGACGCCCACGCGACCGTACGTCGTCGTCCGTTGCGCGGGCGTGCGGCCGATCGCTCGAATCGCCGCGTCGAACTCTTGCGGCTGCATGCGGATCCCCCAGCTGGCGCCGGCCATTCGGCTGATCGTCTCCTCCATGAGCGTCCCACCGAAGTCGTTCGCACCACCGTTCAAGATCGTCTGGCTCGCCTCGACGCCCATCTTGACCCACGAGACCTGGACGTTGGGGATAACCCCGTCGAGAAGGATGCGCGCCACGGCGTGCATGCGCCGATTGTCCTCGAACGACGGACCAGGACGCGCCTTCCCCGCGAGATACAGCGGTGCATTGTGGTGAACGAAGGACAGCGGAACGAACTCGGTGAAGCCGCCGGTGTCGTGCTGGATGCGCGCGAGACGACGGATGTGGAAAACCCAGTGTGGTGGGGCGTCGACGTGTCCGTACATGATGGTCGAGGACGACGGGATCCCGAGCGCGTGCGCGGTCCGGACGATCTCCTCCCAGGTGTCGGCCGGCAGTTTCCCCTTGGTCATCAGCCACCGAACCTCGTCGTCGAGGATCTCGGCCGCCGTGCCCGGGATCGAGCCGAGCCCGCGCGACTTGCACTCCTGCAGGAACTCCTCGTAGGAGATACCAAGCTTGGAGGAGCCGTTCAGGATCTCCATCGGGCTGAACGCGTGCACGTGGATCTCGGGCGTCCGCGTCTTGACCGCGTCGATGAGGTCGAAGTAGAAGGTCCCCGGAAGGTCGGGATGGATCCCGCCCTGCATGCAGATCTCCGTTGCCCCCGACGCGCTGGCCTCGGCGGCCTTCGCGGCGACCTCCCCCAAAGTCAGGGTGTAGGACTCCGCATCGACCTCGCGCTGGGCGAACGCGCAGAACCGGCACCCCACGTAGCAGACGTTCGTGAAGTTGATGTTCCGGTTCACGACGTAGGTCACCTCATCACCCACCGACTCCCGCCGCAGGTCGTCGGCCACCCGGCAGAGCGCCTCCAGCGCCGGCCCCTCGGCGCGGAACAGCGAGAGCGCCTCGCCGTCGCGGAGGGGTCGGCGCTCCCCGGCCTTCGTGAGGGCCCGAGCGACGTCGGCGTCGACGCGCTCGCGCGGGACGCGATCCGCCGCCCAGCGCCGCGTGACGGCGTTGTCGGAGGACTCCATCCCTCCGTACACGGTCTCGGCGTCCGCGCGCAGGCCGGCCGCGGCGCCTTTGTCGAACGTGAGCCCCGTCAGCCGCGGCTTCCATCTCACGTCGGGGTCCTGCCACGCCACGGGCTCCGGCGAGCGACCCGGCGCTGCGCGCCCGTCGTCGCCCATCAGCGCCACGACCGCGGCCCGCATCTTTGCCGCCAGGTACGGATCCGGCCGCAGCGCGAACTCCGGATAGATCGTCAGCCGCTCCCGCAGCTGCTTGCCGCACTCCGCGGTCCGCGACGACAGCGCGGCGACGGCCGGCCAGGGCTTCTCCGGATTCACGTGATCCGGCGTTAGCGGCGAGACACCGCCCCAGTCGTCGATCCCGGCGTCGAGCAGCCGCAACTGCATCTGAGCGTTCGAGAGATTGGGCGGTGCCTGCACGTGCATCCGGGGACCCAACGCGATCCGGGTCGTCGCGACGGCGGCCAGGAATTCGTCATCGCGCGGCTCGGGCGCGCGACGCATCGCGGTCCCCGCCTTGGCGCGAAAGTTCTGCACGATGATCTCCTGCACGTGCC
>JBKOWM010000105.1:0-21720 GCA_046724395.1 Actinomycetota bacterium | reverse complement strand
CTACCGGCCTCCCTCTCAGAAGGCAAGACGCCCTGGAAGAGCGTAAACTTCTGTGCCGATGGCTAGCTGCTCGGCTCATACCGCATCGCCACCGCCCCCGAGGCGAACTCCAGCCGGCTCACAAGCTTCAACTCGACGCGCTTCGATAGCCCCGCGAACAATGTCGGTCCGTGTCCCACTAGCCTGGGCTGCACCACGAACTCGTACTCATCGATCAATCCCAGCTCCGCCAACGAGCGGGAGCTTCACGCCTCCCACGAACAGTCCCTTATCCGACTGCCGCTTGAGCTCCTCAACGGCCTTCCCCAGATCCCCTCGTACGAGCTCCGCATTCCAATCGACCCGGTCCACGGTGCTCGACACGACGTACTTCTTTGCCCCGTCGATCGTCCGGGCGAAGGGTTCCATCCAAAGTTCCATCCAATCAGGCCTTGCTCCCGACCGCGCCGGCGGCCGCCAGGCTGCCTCCATCATTTCGTAAGTCACCCGGCCAAAGAGGAGTGCATCGGCCTGGTCGAGGTTCTCCGCCGCGTGACGATGCAAGTCTTCGTCCGTAGGCATTTCGCGATGATCGCAACACCCGTCCAATGTGACGTTGATGGAATACCGAAGGGGGCCCATTACGTTCTCCTGAATCGGCTAAAGCGTGGCCTCCAGTTCGGGCGCCCCTCTGCTCGTCACGGGGTGTACTGCTCCTCGATCTCCGTGACGACGCCGCCGCGGACCGTTATCCACCAGCTGCTCTGGGCTCGGTAGACGAGCCCTCCTTCGATCACGGCGTCACCGGTCTCGATCGCTCGCGAGAACGTCGTCAGCTCGCCGTCGAAGAAGTTGTCGCAGCAGTGGTTCCAGTCGATAAGGCGGAGGCGAAGGTCTGACGACAGCGGAAGCGTCCGGACACGCGGGTTGTCGTTGATGACGAAATAGTCGTTGGGTACCGGCCCCTCGCCGCCGGCGTGCTGATACGCGCGGTCCGCCTCGCCGCCGGACAGCCAGGTCGCGAGATCGAACGCGATCGTGCGACCGGAGACGTTGACGGAGCGAATGTACCCAAAGTGCCGTCCATCCTCGAGCGCGTCGTCGGCCGGGCCACGGGTGTCCACGGGCTGGCCGTTCGTTCCGACAGCTCCGTGCAGGACAGCATCGCCCGCGGCGTCGTACCCGGTCAATTCGACGCCCGGGTCGGGGCGCGCTCCTACTACGAGCACGAAGGCGTCGAGATGAGCATCGATCTCGTCCGGGATGTCGAGAACGCCCGTCTGCGCCGGGATGGTGCTTCCGGTCGTGAACGCCTCGACGCGCACGACGGTCCTCGGGACCGCGCCGAAGACGATCACCTGTGACCCACCGCCGATCGCGTGCCTCGAGGCTTGGAAGGTATCGGGCGTCGGATCGAGGCCGCCCATCCCCGCCCCGAACCGGTCGCCGTCGAGGGAGAGGACCAGACCGTCTTCCTGCTGGGTCGCCGTGAGCTGCCAGTGCTCTCCCCCCGTCGTCCCCTTGGCGAGCGAGACCGACGCGGGTGCGCCCGTCACGGGCTCGAACGTCATGCTCCGAAATGCCGCGAGCAGCGCGTCGCGATCGGCCTCGTCGATGTCCTGCGCGAAGCCGATCCGCGCCTCGAACGACCGGCCCGTCGCCGTCCACGCCGCTTGCTTGAACTCCCAGCCCGGATAGCAGGCGGTGTCCTCACCTTCCAACGCAAGCGACCGCGGTTCCACGGGCCACGGCGTCGCCGCCTCGCCCGAGATCGCGAGCGGCGTCTGCTGGATCGTAAGGAAGAAAGTCGGTCGCGGCTCGGGCCCAAGACCCGGGCACGCGAGGTGGTCGTCGGCCGGCCGCGGTGAGACGGCCAGGACCAGCCGCGGCAGATGCGTCTGGTGAGCGGGACCGTTCAGCCCGGCGGCGTCGGGGTCGATCAGCGACCAGGCTTCTGGCAGGGTGATGGTGATGCCGTTGATCGTCCGGTTCACCGTCGACGCGGCCGTGATGGACCGGTTCGTGAGCGTTGCGGACAGGACGGTAACGCCGACGGCCACCACGACGGCCGTGGACAACGCCGAGCCGGCGACGACGGTGAGCTGCCGGCGTCGCGTCCGGTGGATCGCCCTGTCAGGATCGTGCGGCGGCGGCGACGTACCCGCCGCATCGTCGAGCGCGCTACGTAGCCGGGTTTCGAGATCATTCATCCTTGGTCGTCCTCCACGATCGTTCGGAGCCTGCCCATCCCGCGCGCGAGCAGTGACCGAGCGGCGAAGACCGAGCAGCCGAGCCCATCGGCGACGGCCTCTTCGCTTAGATCCTCGTAGTAGCGAAGGACGATCGCGGCGCGCTGACGGACCGGCAGCGTGCGCAGCGCCCTTATCAGTTCGTCCCTGGCGCCGAGATCCGGCGGGTCGGTTGTCGGCACCCGTTGTCGAACCTGGCGCTCGAGGTACTCTCGCTCGACGCGCTGGTGTCGAAACTGCGAAGCGCACAGGTTGACCACGGTCCTGCGGAGATAGGCATCGAAGGCGTCGGGGAACTGTCGGTGTCGGAAGCGGCCGGCCACCCGGACGAACGCGTCCTGCGCGATGTCGCGCGAGCCTTCGCCGTCTCCGGTGATAAGGAAGGCGAGCCGGACCGCCGCCGGCGCGTGCCGCTCGTACAGCTCGCCCAGGCGACGGGAGTCGCTGCGGGTCTGCCTGGCCACCTCGACGCCGACCATAATGCTCCAGCTCTTCTTCCCCTACCTATCAAGACGCGTGAATGGCCGATTTCCATTCGGCAGCCGGGGATCGCGCAGCATGACGGCGCCCGGCCACAAAGAGTTCGCCTTAAGGGCTTCGTCTACGGGCATGAAGGACCTTTTCGGCCAGGCACAAGCCGAGGAGTAGCGCTTCCGTCACGATGCGACACCCTTCGGTACTGGTCCGAGGGACATGACCGGGCGGGTGACCCTTCAGCTGCCGTGCAGCACCGCCGGCACGGCCGCCGACCCTGAGGCCTTTCGAAGACCCGAGCGATCTGCCGATGAGCGGACGCTGGGCTGACTCGCCAGTCACGTGATCGCTGCGATGACATCGGCGATGGCGTTCGCGGCCTCTGACGCGACCCGTGCGCACGTTCGAGGCGATCGGCTGGGGCTCGGGGTGAGCCGCTGGGACGAGGGCCAGGACTAATCCTTTCTCTTCGAGCTGGCGCCCCCGGCCGCGTTTGACCGACCGACGGAGCCGTCGGTAGCGTCGCATCTGGGATAGCGGCGCCGTGCGGTGCGCGAACGCGCGAAGAGAGAGGCGACGCGACATGTGTCATCCGAGGGTTCTCGCATGCGCGGCGGTCGCTGCCGCAACGCTTTCGATGCTCGCCCCGGCCGGGACCGCAACGGCCGGCCGAGCCGGATTCGTCACCGAACGCCGACCGTTCCTGGTGCCGGTGGCCGCCGGCGTGGCAGTCCAGCCGATCCTCACGACGGGCGACACGCTGGGCACCGGCAGACGTGCGTACCAGATGTCGGGCGTGCCCGACGGCATCGGCTGGTACACCTCCGCGCCGGGTGTGTTCGAGGTGTACTTCAACCATGAGCTGAACGACGCGTTCGACCCGTCCGGAGCGCGCGTGTCGCACATCACGCTGAACGCGAGCCACGAGGTCACTTCGGGCGAGTACGTCATCGACGGAACCGAGGGATACGAGTGGTTCTGCTCGTCGACGCTCTCGATGCTCGGTGGCGTCCCTTGGTACACGGCGGGGGAGGAGTCCAAGCACTCGCCGCGGCAGGGCGTCGCCTTCGCGATCAAGGCGACGACCGGTCGGGTCCACGAGACGCCGTGGTTCGGGCACTTCGGTCACGAGAACATCGTGCCGGTGAAGGACGTGTCGAAGGCGTTCATCGGCCTGTCGGAGGACGGCTTCAGCGAGTACTCGCAGTACTTTGCGTACGTGGCCAAGTCCTTCAAGGAAGCGCTGTCGGGACGGCAGGGGTCGCTCCGCGTGTGGGTTCCCAACCGCGGAGTGAAGGACGGCGACCCGTCCTCCAACGACGTCGAAAAGGGCGACAAGGTCGCCGGTCATTTCGTCTCGATCCGCGGCGCCGCCAGGATAACGCCGCTCCGCCTTGAGAAGATGGTCCAGGCGCTCGGGGCGTGGGACTTCGACCGGATCGAGGACCAGATCGAGGACCCGAACCACCCCGGCCGGATGTACTTCAGCGAGACGGGCCGCGCGCACGCGTACGCGCCCCACGGACGGATCTATCAGCTGCAGGTGAACCCCGACCGGCCCAACCGCGCGACGCTATCCGTCCTGCTCGACTCGCGCGATGGCGACGACATCTTCAGCCCGGACAACGTAGGGATCTCGGCGAGCACGCTGATGATTCAGGAGGACCGGAACTGGAAGAAGTCCGGCTCCAACCGCGTCGTGGCGTACGACCTCGCCGCCAAGACGCTGACCCCGGTCGCACGGACCGACCCGAGCTCGAAGATCGTCGACGATCGCGGCCCGGGCGCCTGGGAGTCGAGCGGCATCGTGAGCGCCGCAGACGCGTTCGGTGCCGGGTACTGGCTGCTGAACGTTCAGGCGCACTACACGAAGATGAAGGTGCCCGGCCGCACGCTCGTTCCCGACTCAGCAAGAGGTGAGGGTGGGCAGCTGATCCTGTTGTTCGTGCCCGGCACCTGACGCGCGCCGTCGACCGACTGCGATGCTTCTCCGCAGGTGCGCGCGGTCCTTGCCGTCGTTGCGACCGACTGAACGGCGGTGTGTGTACCGCGGCGGCCGTCAAGAAGGCGCTGGAGGTGGTGGGCATGAAGGTGACCGGCATCGCCGCCACCGCCGCCAACGGCCTGCGCCTCGCCGATTCGGAACCGGACGTGATCCTGATGGACGTCGCCCTTCCGGACCAACGCGGTCTGGCCGCAGGGAAGCGGATCCTCGAGCGCTGGCCGCAGGCGAAGGTCGGGGCGTTCACGGCGCTCGTGGACCGTCAGGTCGCCGAGGAGGCGCTGCGCCTCGGATTCCGCGGCTACATGACAGGAGATGCCGGTAACTGGCCTCGTGAACTGCATCACGGCCGTGCTCGATGGGCAGATCGTCCTTCCCGACAGCCTCAGTCCCGCCTGGCGACGGCCGGGAGACGCTGCGCAGCTGACCGCCCGGGAGATCGAGGTGCTCAAGATGTTGGCCGAGGGCACGAGCGGTGCGCGTCCGGTGGTTTCCTTCGCAGCCGTGTTTCGTCAGCTGGGTCCGCGCTGACCTTCTTGAACGACCGCCAACATCGTGGTCGACAGCGCTCCGTTTGTCTCAGGCGAAGAGATCGCAGATTGGTCCACGACCGAGCGGGCTCGGCGTACGCTCTCGTCCTCGGTGGGCGGTGCTCCCCAATCGAGGACGCAGCCCAAATCGTTGACGAGATTTGTCTCGTGCCTGTTTAGAAGAAGAATAGGAGTAGCTCA
Source organism: Actinomycetota bacterium (assembly GCA_046724395.1). Classification (GTDB taxonomy): domain Bacteria; phylum Actinomycetota; class UBA4738; order UBA4738; family HRBIN12; genus DATAEU01. The sequence continues at coordinate 16,285 of JBKOWM010000105.1, read as the reverse complement.
TACGACTCCTACGACGCTCGTTAGCAGTGGTGCGCGATGGCCATTGAGGATTGCCGGCATCATGCGGTGGCGAAAGAAGGCTTGGTGCTGTTCTCTGCCGAATCGGCTTGCACTGGTACCCGCGAGACCATGCATCCGACCAGCTGGGAGGTGTATGCCCGCTTCCTTGGAAACGCGCGTGTCGCCGAAGGCCGCCAGAGGGACTAACGCCGCCTTCTACATCAGGCGACGTCGCGCAGACGCCGGTTCCTCGGTGCGCAGCCATTCGGCGTAGTACTCGCTGAGCGAGCCTTGTCGCCGCTCACGGATACGCCGGACTGCCTCATCGCCAGCCATCCCGCGGTAGATGAGGACGAGGCCTGCCACCATGCACGACCGATTCATGCCCGCGTGACAGTGGACGAAGACCACGGCTCCGTCGTCCAGGAGCTCCGAGATGGTTGCGGCGAGGCCGTGAGGCGCCGACAGCCACGGGATGGGTCCGTCCGCAATGGGCCAATGCAGCAGCAGCTTTCCCTGCGCAACCGCGACGGTGGACGGGTCGCGCGTCAGCGTGACAACAACATCCGCGCCGAGCTCGAATGGGTCGATGTCGCCCTGCGGGTGAGCCCCGACGTAGAGCCCCGTGTCCACCTCGGCGAAGTCGCTGTACGGCACTAGTACTTCATCGGCTTATAACAGCCACTTCTGCACCGTGGGTATTCAAGCCACCGCCGGGCTGGACGGGACCGTTAGGCGAACAGCTCGTCCATGAGGTCGGTGCCTGGCGGCTTACGAGGGAGACGCGCACTCGGTCGACGGCAGATAGGGCTCTGAATCCATGCCAGTTCGGCTCGAAGGACCGGCCATCCCGGAGGGGAAGCGGGCCGTCCTCCATATTTCACCTCAGGCTGCTCTCGCGCCGACGTCCGAAGGGATGAAGGCTCGCGGCTCCTTCATCACCTCAGCGGTCTGCTCGTCGTGCGGATTGTGACCGGCGCGCTCGATCAGCTTTAGGCGCGAGTTCGGTATGCCCGCGGCAAGCTCGGCCTGGTGCTCGGGCGGGAAAATAAAGTCGTCCTTGCCCGCCATCACCAGCGTCGGCACTTTGATCTCGCCAAGGCGGTCGATGACCGACCAACCTGGCAGCAGATAATGCGCCGCGAAGATGAGCGCCTCGGGCCGGAGCTTCGATCGCCACGCTCCTTCGAGCGCCACGCGCGCGAGCAGACCCATCCCCGAATGTGGGTTGTAGGCCTTCCCCAGCTTCATCAGCGTGCGGAAGGATTCCTTCGGTGGGACCTCACCGTTCAACCAGCGCTTGGCGAGATTCACGATGTCCGGGCTGTAGCCGCGTTTGGCCAGCAGCCTCGACGCGTTCTCGAGCGACCAGCGGCCTTCGGCTCCCGTGCTGAGGAGCACGAGATACGAGAGTCGGTCCGGATAGCGTAGGGCGTACTCGAGCGCGACGTTGCCGCCGAACGAGTGACCGAGCACGGCCCATCGTTCGAAGCCGAGCCTCTCGCGAAGCGCGTCGGCGTCTGCCGTCAGGTTCTCCCATGTCATGGAGGTGACAGGCACGCCCGTCGACCGGCCGTTGCAGCGATGATCGTAGAAGACCAGGGTGAACTGGTCCTTGCACTGCCGGAACGAAAGCATGGTGTAGAGATCGCCGCTGGGTCCGCCGTGCATCAATCCCAGCGGATACCCATGCCCGATGACCTTTGCGTTCAGGTCTACGTCTCTGATCCGTATCGTTGTCATGGTTGCCTCCTTCACATCGTCTTCGGATCAGCACGCTCATGGCTCTCGCCTCCGGAGTTCCTGCGGGCTCAGGTCCGTGATCTCGTAGTGGAAGAAGTCGCCCTCGGGCCACCGGTCGGTGCCGAAGAACCAGCCAGCGCGTCCGCGGTTCGGGATGCTCACGCCGTCGTACGTCGCGTAGCCGTCGACCTCGATGCCAAACGGATGCCAGTCGAACGCACCGGAGCTCTCGGGATCGGCCCACCGATCAAGCTGGATCGACCGAACGCGCGCGCGGTCGTCCAGCGACAGGTGCACAGCCAGCTCGACGTCGTCAACACGGAACCGCGCGGTGACGTGTGAGTCGTCGCCCGCGGTCCAAGCGACACCGAACCGCGGGAGGAGCGAAGTCGGCAACCACACGGATTCCGCGCCGAAACCGCCCGACAGAGCTGCGGGAGACGTCGGGTCCTTCCGCGCGTACGATCGGGACCAGCCCGAGGACCTTCCACTGCATCCAGCCGCTGCCGTCGATGTACTGGTCGGAGCCGCTGATGATCCGGGCGACGCGCGCCGCCCAAACGAAGCCGCGATGCGGCGCGAGCACCTGGCGCGCGCGGAAGGGAAGCCAGAGGCCGAGCTTGATCCTGCCGCCCATGCGCAGGCGCGCGGACGCTGCCAGCGGCGCGCTGGGCGCGATGGCTGCTCGGAAGTAGCGGCGCACGGGCTCGGGCAGGCCGTCGAGCTCCCCGTCGGAGAAGCCACCTGGTGCCGACGGCAGGCTGAGGTCGGCTTCCAACCGACCGGCCGCCGGAGTTCCGCCCATCGCAACACCTCCGGATGACGGTCGCTGAATACCGCACCGTCAGCATGCTCGACCGGCGACGGAACGGCAGGGTCGTCCGCACCGGGCTGGGAAGGCCCTCTGGAACCCGAGAGGCGGCCAGGAGTCCAAGATCTTGACCGGGATCGACGACCACCCGCGGCTGTCCTGTGTGCCGGACGATGGACTGGTCGAGGAAGCTCTCGCGTGCCGAGGCCGTCCGAAGTACGAGACACGCTGAAGGTGTTAAGACATACATCTGCGACGTCGACCAGGAGCCGATCGGACGGAACGATGATGTGGTTTCGCCAGCGAACGGGAGCAGACGGCTACCGGCGCCGTCACATCATTAGGGCGTAGACCACTCCGAGAGCGCCGAGTGCTCCCGAAAGCAGCAACGTTCGCCGCGTGCTGGCAGCGGGCGCGAGCTTGTAGACCAGCACTAGCCCGCTCAGGATGAGGATCCAGGTGAGGTTCGACATACCGATGATCACCATCGCAACCATCAGTGCGGCGCTGCACCCGACACAGCTGAGCCCGTACTTCACGCCAACGAGGAGCGCACTTCGCATCAGATTGAACGGCAAGGAGCCGTGGAGCGCGCACAGCTCTCGGCACCTCGCCTCGCTCGCCCGTTTGATCGGAGTCAGTGCATAGAGGCCCGCCAGCACCAGGGCCCCGAGGCCGATCAGCCCCTGGTTCGGCAAGGACACGGGAAGCGCGCTGCGCACGACATAGCAGATGAGTCCGAACGCGAGCCACACCGAGAGATAGGTGAGGCCGAGCAGGCCCGTCGCGGGCTGCCAACCGCTCCTTCGTTCCGCACTCCGGGCGAACTCGAACACGAGCGGCACCGCCGTCGGCAGCATCATTGCCGCCATCATCACGACCCACGTGACGGCGAACGAGCCGGGCGTTCCCAGATCCATTGTCATTCCGCTCATGGATCGAGACTGCTCGATCGTGAGCCACCACGCGACGGCGGCCACGACGAGGAACGCCAGCGCTGTGAAGGCGGGGGGAGCGATCTCGGTGCGCCCCCCGGTTGGGGCAGCCCATCCTCGGCACGCAGGGCAAAATCCGCGCCGCCTCGTTGGCCTGATCAGCCCAACGGACAAGAGCGCCCGACTCAGTGACATCAGTCCGGGTATTCGTCGCGGCGGTGGACCCAGGAGCCTGCCCCGTCCCCATCCTCGTCCCGGCCCTTCGGAACGAGGTCCATGTAGTGGTAGGCGACGTTCAGCATGTCCAGACCTCGTTCGTATGTCGAGTACGTGTGGTAGATCTGCCCACTCTCGTTGAGAAAGACGCTGATCCCCGGAGCCTCCGAGCCCGACCACGCGGTTCGCCGGTAGTTGTACTCGACCTCACCCGCATTCAGTTCCTCGGGAGTGAATGAGACCCGGTAATCGAAGTTGAAATCGCTGTCCGCTGAGGAGTACCAAGGGAACTGCCAACCCATCCGTGCCTTGTACGCGGCGAGCTCCGGGTACGGTGCCCGCGACACGGCCGCTATCGTGATGTCTCGATGGTTCAGGTGGAGCGTGATGCCGTTGAAGTTGTCCATCCAGAAAGAACAGACGAAGCACGCCGCGTCGGTCGTCCACGGCGTGTGCTTCCCTGCCGTCTCTGGATTGAACATCGCGTGATAGACGACCAGCTGGCTCCGCCCTTGGAAGATGTCCGCGAGCGTCTGCCGACCGTTCTCCCCCTCGAAGACGTACTCCTTCTCGACTAGCTCCGATGGGAGGTCGCGGCGCTCCTTGCTGAGCTGGTCGCGAAGCCGGGTGAACTCCTTCTCTTTGGCCAGATGCTTCTTGCGGACTGCGAGCCATTCGTCATGTGTCACAACTTTGGACGTCGCCATTCGCTCCCCCTACGCGGCCGGTCCGGTCATCCGTGCTCCCGCCCTACATAACATCCTGCGACTTTCCGCCGTAACCACGTCGTCCCCCTCCCGTCGATCGGTCGAGAGAAGCGCTCATCCTCTGATCGCCGAACCGCGGAACGGGGAGATCCATTGCCTCGAGCGTAACGCTTAGAGGTATTCCGCGAGGGAGTCCCGGCAAAAGCACGTGGGCCAATCTAGGGCCTGTCGGCCGCCTTCCCGATGAGTTTGAGGCGATCTGGAGTCGTAGTTGGTGTGGGAGTAACTTGCGGCCGAGACGTCGAATCGGTCGGAGCGGCCGAGCTCACAGGAGGGAGACGAGGTGGCCGGGCACAAGATTGCGATGCGCGAAGAGTGGCAGGCGGCACGCAACGAGCTGGCGAAGCTCGAGGCGGAACACGCCGAGCGAAACGAGGAGATCAAGAAGAAGCGGCTCGAGCTCCCATGGGTGCCTCTCGCGAAGGAGTACGAGTTCGACACCGGCGACGGCAAGAAGACCCTCGCCGAGCTGTTCGACGGTCGCTCGCAGCTCCTCGCCTACAACATCATGTATGGGCCGGATTACGAGGTCGGGGCATGCCCAGGCTGCACGAGTCTCGCGGACGGGTTCGATGGCCAGTTGATCCACCTGAACAAGCGTGACGTCACGCTCCTGTGCTTCTCGCGGGCACCGATCGACCGCCTGGCGGCCTACAAGGAGCGGATGGGCTGGCAGTTCCCCTACGTGTCGACGTACGCGACCGACTTCCCGTTCGACTTCGACCTTGCGTTGACGGAAGAGCAGGCACAGCAGATCCCTGAGCTCAAGGAGATGATCGACCATCCGCCGGGCTGGCTCCAGGAATGGTCGGAGCAGATTGGTGCGGAGCTCAAGGACGGCCTCCGCGAGAACCCGAGCTACATCGCGTTCGCCCGCGAGAACGGGACTGTGTACCACACTTACACCGTGATGGCGCCCGATCCGTTCGTCGCTCCCTTCTTCAACATGCTGCTCGAGCGGACGCCGAAGCCGCAGCCGGAGGAGCCGCGCAGCTGGCGCAAGGACGAGTATCCGTTCTGAGAGCCGAGCGCTCGATCCGGCGGCCGAAGCGCCAGGTGGTCGGGGCTCGCTCACGATCCCTCCGACAGCCCGGTGAGGCAGCGGCCGCGCAGCGAGAGCGCCGACGCCGCCCGTGTGCCCGCGTACGATCTCCTGAGCAGGCGGTAGACCACCGTGCTCCTCGGCACGGTGCGGCTGCGTTCGGCGATCCAAACGTCACGACACGGCCGCTCCGCGGGATAATCGACAAGCCGTCAGGCGCGGCAGGATGACTGGGGGTATAGCGATGGAACAGGGCACGCGCGCTCAGTTGGTCGAGCGCTACAAGGAAGGGACTCGCGTCTTTGCGGAGGCGCTCGAAGGGATCACCGACATCGAGCTCGACGCACGTCCCGCGCGGGAAGAGTGGACGGCTCGAGAAGTAGTCCATCACATGGCCGATAGCGAGATGACGTCGGCAATCCGGCTGCGTCGCCTGATCGCCGAGGACGCGCCGACGATTCAGGGGTATGACCAAGAGGAATACGCGCAACGCCTCTTCTACGGTGAGCGCCCGATCGAGGCGTCGGTCGAGGCGGTCGCCGCGGCGCGGCGGACGACGGCCGAGATCCTCGACCGGCTCGACGAGGGGCAGTGGGCGCGGGGTGGGACGCATACGGAGAGTGGCCCCTATGGCGTGGAGGCGTGGCTCGAGATCTACGCGGCTCACGCCCACGACCACGCGGATCAGATCCGCCGGGCTCGGGCGTCGGCTCACCTCAGTTGATGGTACGCAGCCGATGGCCGAGAGGAACCTTAAGCACACCGGCGATGCGCGACGCGGTCTGCCTGCGACACCACGACGCCACGCCGGCGCGGCGCGCACATTGCAGCAATCGCATCCCGGAACGAACCGGCGCCGAGGCCGAGCTCAAACCGACCGCCGCCCATAACGTCGAGCGACGAGGCAGTCTTCGCAAGCACGCCCCGGCGGCCGGAGCGGCAGGTTCGCGACATCGGGGAAGATGTGTATCCAGCGGCCGCCGTGCGTGATCACTTCTTAGAGCCGCGCCTGTCCAACACCTGCCACCGCGCGCCGCAGCGTGAGCTGTCATGGCAACACCGAGTCACAAGCTACTGTCCACGTACCGGAGAGGGTGCGTGAGTCTTCTGGCACTCCACGCTCCTCGTTCTCGGTCAGACGCGGGCGGTCTCGATCGATCCGCTCACCACTGCACGTCGCAGTCGGCCTTCTCGCCCGCCGCGCTGTCACTCGGATGGCGGGGGGACCTCGGGCAGCTCTGGGGGATCGCTCGACGCCGTCCGTCCAGCTTCGAGATCGTTTGACTCCGCCCCGGTCGCAGCTAGCGCCGTATCGATCGACGGGAACACGTGCGTCCGGTCGAGCGTCGCGAACAAGCCGTACCGGTGCAGCAGGTCCTGCAGCCGATCACGGAGCTCGACGAACGCGAAGTTGATCCGCTGCTCGTTCAGCTCGATGTCGAGGTGCTCGAGCATGTCCGCGGCCGTCACGTCGATGTCGGTAACCGCCTCGCACTGCAACACGATCCACCGCGGTCGCTGCCGGCGGACGATGTCCCGGATCAGCTCGCGGAAGATACCGGCGTTCGCGAAGAACAGGGGCGCCTCCCACCGCAGCACGACGAGGCCGTCGACCCGCTCGGCGTCCGGGTAGCGGCCGACGTTGTGCCAGCCGCCGAGCTCGGGCACGCGGCCGAGGACCTCGCCGTGCGGCCACCAGTTCCGGCGGAAGAACAGCAGGATCGACAGCGCGACGGCGATGAGGATGCCCTGCAGCACGCCGAGCAGGATCACGGCCAGCGTCGCGACAACCGAGATCGCGAGCGCCGACCTCCGCATCCGCAGGTACTTGCGCAAGATCGCGGCGTTCGCGAGCGACAAAGCAGCGGCGATCACGACGGCGGCGAGAGCGGGCTGCGGGAGATCTTGGAGCACCCCTGGTAGGAACAGGAGCAAGACCACCGACCGCCGCGCCCGCGAGCCCGGTGATCTACGACTTCGAGCCCGACTGCTCCGCGACCGCGGTCCGGGAACCGCTCGCCGAGATCGCGAACCCCTGGAAGAAGCCGGCGAAGACGTTCGCGGCGCCGATCCCGACCATCTCCTGGTTCGGAGCGACCTCGTCGCCGCGTCGTGCCGCGAAGCTCGTCGACGTCGCGATCGTGTCAGTGAGCGACACGAGCACGATCCCGAGCGCGGCGATCAGCAGCGGCGCGAGGTTGCTCACCGGTACCGAGGGGAACGTCGGGGTCGGCAGCCCCTGCGGCAGCGCGCCGACCGTGGAGACGCCGTCGGCCGCCAGATCGAAGATCGCCGTCACCACCGTTGCTCCGACGACCGCGACGAGCACCGCCGGGATGCGCTCGGTGATCCGCGGCAGGATCAGCAGCACGAGCAAGGTGCCCACCCCGACCCAAAGCGCGGTTGCATTCGTGTCGCCGATCCCCTGCGCGAACGCCCTCACCTCGGCGACGAAGCCGTCGGCGTCGGTCGAGAACCCGAACAGCTTCGGCAGCTGTCCCACGATGATCGTGATCGCGAGGCCGTTCATGTAACCGACCTGCACCTCCTTGGACAAGAGGTCGGCGACGAACCCGAGCTTGCAGATCCCGAGGCCGATCTCGATCGCGCCGACGAAGAGTGCCATCATCCCGGCGAGCGCGATCGCGCTCGGAGGGTCCGGCACCGCGAGCAGCGGCACGATCGCGGCGAAGATCAGCGGGGACACCGACGAGTCCGGTCCGAGCACGAGCACATGAGAGGGCCCGAACAGCGCGTACCCGACGAGGCACGCCACCGTCGTGTACAGACCGGTCACGGGCGGGAGCCCCGCGAGCTCGGCATAGGCCATGCCCTTCGGCACCAGGATCGCCGCGAGCACTGCGCCAGCGATCAGATCCGCGCGCAACGACGGCGCGCGATAGGTGCGGAGCATGTGCACGCCAGGGACCCAACGCTCCAACGGTCGTGCCGGCGGTGCGAGCTCCTCGGCCATCGGCCTCGAACGATAGCGATGGGGGTTCAGAGTTCGTGGGAACCGAACGCATCGCGGACGACATCGCCTGGGCGCTGGACGATGGCTCCGGGGTCTTCTTCGTTTTTCGCAGGTCGGAGGCGGTGCCGCCGGCCCCGATCCGGACGAGGGCGAAAGCCGTCGAGCGCGTTCGTGCAGATAGAGGCGACGTGTGACGTCGTGACCTGATCGCGAGAGCGACATCCTGAGGCCGAGGTTCAGGGAGCCCCCCAGTACTTCGCGGACTCGTCGATCGCAGGCCCGGCGCCTTTCGCCCGACCGGCACGCCGGCGCCTGAGCGGGTTCCTCCCTTACGGGCTTCGGCTTCCTCGGTCGACTCGTCGGGACGTCCCGGCGGCGTCGGCGAGCCGCCATGCCCGAGGCCTTCCCGGATTGCCGACCTGGCCTCGACGCGGCGACCCGACTCGCCACGGGTGCTCGATCGACGAAAGAATCGGGTCATGACCTCCTCGATGCGAGCCGCACGTTTCGCCGGCGACGGGATGGTCGCGCTGGAAGAGGTCGCCGTCCCGACGCCCGGACAAGATGAGCTGCTGGTCCGCGTCGATTCGTGCGCGCTGTGTGGTACGGATCGAGCCGGGTGGAGCCGTGGAAGTGACGTCATCCCCGGGCACGAGACGTCAGGCACGGTCGCGGCGCTCGGCTCCGACGTGGTCGCCGACGTCGAGCCCGGGACGAGAGGTGTCGTCTACCTCGTTGCCGCGTGCGGTCATTGTGCGGCGTGCCGGAAAGGCGGACGCAACGCATGTCAACGCAAAGACGCTGCGTACGGGTTCACGGCACCGGGCGGCTTCGCCGAGTATCTCGTCGTTCGCTCCGACTGCTTCCTTCCCATCGACGATGCGATCCCCCTCGATCTGGCGACGGGGTTGCTCGATCTATTCGGAACGACGAGCCATGCGTTCGCTCGGGCCTGTCGCCCCGATGCGGGAACAGTGGTCGTCATAGGGTGCGGGCCGATCGGACTCGGAGCGATCGCCGTTGCCCGCGGCCTGCAAATCCCGGTCGTCGTCGGTATCGACCTCTCGCCGTACCGGCTATCGCTGGCGTCTCGCCTGGGAGCCGTGCCCGTCGATGCCTGGTCGGTTCCCCCCGTGGACGTCGTTCGTGATCTCGTCCCCGACGGTTTCGACATCGTGATTGAGGCAGCAGGCCGCGCCTCGACGCAGCGGATGGCGATCGAGATGTCCGGACCGTCGGGTGTGGTGGTCATCGTCGCACACAGCGAGGAAACGCTCGAGATACAGACGTCGCCCGACCTCATCGCCATCGAGCGGACGATCCTGGGATCGGAGTACTTCCCCCCGGGAGAGTTCGCGGACGTTCACGAAGCCGTCAGGATCGGGCGGCTCGACCCCGCGCCGGTGCTGACGCATCGATTCCCGCTCGACCGCATCGACGAAGCGTGCAGGGTGTTCTTCGGGGGGGACACCGGAAAGGTCGTGGTGCGACCGTGAGCCGGGAGCCGCTCGCCGCGGCGGTGATCGGAGCGGGATTCGTCGGCGAGATCCACGCACGAGCGTTGGCGGCCCTTCCCTCCGTCAGGCTCGTCGCCGTTTGTGGCCGCTCTCCGGGGCGGGTCGACCAGCTCGCGGAACGACTCGGCGTGCGAGCCATCGTCGGGACCGAGGAGCTCTTTCGAGCAGAGTCACTCGACATCGTGTGCGTCGCGACGGGCAACACCGAGCACCTCGAGCCGACGCTTGCCGCGATCGAGGCAGGCTGCAATGTCTTCGTCGAGAAGCCGATGGCGTGGCGACTAGAGGATGCCCGATCGATGGTCGCTTCGGCTCGAACGAGCGACATCCGGCTCGGCGTGAACTTCAATCATCGTTTCTCGGAACCCTACCGTCGGGCGCTCGAGTTCACCCGGGACGGCGCGCTGGGAGCGCCCGCGTACGTCTCGATGCGATTCACCGGCGATCTATATCCCGTGCTGAACGACCCCTATTGCATGCTCATCGAGACACAGGGCCACAGCTTCGACACTATGCGGCTGTTCGCCGGAGAGATCGATGAGCTGTCCGCCTTCCTGACGGACCCTCGAGGGATCGGCACGTACACCAGCGCGGCCGTCGCCGTCCGCTTCCGAAACGGTGCGGTCGGAACGCTGCTCGGGAGCTGGGACGCCTCGTACGATCAGCCGCAAGCGGTAACGCTCGAGGTTGCCGGCATCGGCGGCCGGCTGCAGGTCGACAATATCGTCGATTCGGTGCGGCTGTTTCGTGCCGGCGACGACGGCTTCCGGGAGTGGCGGCCCGGCATCTTCCGTACCGACCAACGAGACTTCTGGCGCACCATCGAGGATCACCTGGCGGCGTTCGTAGATGCGATCCTCGAGGATCGCGCGCCGCCGGTGACGGGCGAGGACGGACTGCGTGCCCTCGAACTCACCTACGCGGCGATCCGGGCGTTTGAGGAAGGTCGTCCTGCTCGGTTGCAGTCCGACGAATGAGCGATCGTTTCCGGTGGGCGACGGGCATCGAGGACACGTTCGTGCCACAGGAGTCGCCCCATCGTCGGCGCCTGGACGAGTTCGAGCTACTTCAGCATTACCGGTTCTGGCGTGAAGACATCGATATCGCCGCAGGGATCGGCTTCGACGCGATCCGCTACGGGATCCCGTGGTACCGCGTGGAGCCCGAGCCGGGAACGTTCGACTGGTCCTTCACGGATCGAGTTCTGGCGTACATCCTGGAACGCGGCATGGAGCCGATCATCGACTTGATCCACTACGGCACTCCCGTATGGCTCGAGCACCAGTTCGCGAACGCCGAGTATCCCGACCGCGTTGCCGCCTACGCGGCCACCTTCGCGAATCGGTACGAGAGCGTCCGCTGGTACACGCCGGCGAATGAACCGTTCGTCAACGCCGAGCTCTGTGGTTTCACGGGGCACTGGCCGCCGTATCTCCGAGGCGACGAGGGGTTCACGACGCTCGTGAGGCAGCTCGCACGTGGCATCGTCCTCACACAGCGTGCGTTGAAAGATGTGCGGCGCGACGCGATCTGTGTGCATGTCGAGGCGATCGGCTACGGAACCACGCAGGAACACGCGCTCCGAGAGCGGCTCGCGCTCGACATGGAGCGGATGCACGCCGTCCTCGAGCTCGTTCGGGGCGGCATCGAACCGGAGTCCATCCTGGATCGGTACCTGCGAGCGAGCGGCATCGCGGAAGCCGAGCTCGAATGGTTCCGCGACAACGCCGTCGAGATCGACGTGCTCGGGGTGAACTACTACCCGTTCATGAGCATGTGGCGACGGTGGACCGACGGCGAACGTGTGCGGCAGGAGGGCGTCTGGGGCGGCGGCAGTGGGCTGGCGAGGGTCATCCGCGACTATCACGAACGGTACCGTCGACCGATCTTTATCACCGAATGTAGCCTGAACGAGAACGCCGTTCCGGGACGTGCCTACGGCGTTCCCCCGTATCCGCTCGAGCGGCCGGATGGATACCGAAGGAGTCTGTGGCTCGGCGAGGCCGTCGAGACGATCCGCACGTTGCGCGCCGACGGAGTTCCCTTGATCGGGTTCTGCTGGTGGCCGCTGTACGATCTCGTGAATTGGGAGTACCGCGAGGGTAGCCGGCCCATCGCGGAGTACCTGGAGCCGATGGGGTTGTACGCGCTGAGGTCGGCTCCGGACGGCACCCTTCGGCGCGAACGCCTCCGCGTGGCTGACCGCATGACCGAGGTCATCTCGACCTGGCAGGTGCCGTGACGTCTGCGATGTCGGGCGCCGCGCTCGAGCGACAGGTCCGGCGTGCGACCGGTGCGTTCAGGGATCGGACGGGCAGGCAGCCGGATGGTGTGTGGGCCGCCCCAGGTCGCGTGAACCTCATCGGAGAGCACACCGACTACAACGACGGGTTCGTCCTTCCGATCGCGATCGATCGGCACGTCGTCGTGGCGATGGGCAGCCGGACCGAACGGACGATCCGGCTGTGGTCGCTCCAGCAAGCGGACGTTGTCGAGATCGGCCTCGACGATGTGGGACCCGGAGTGGTTCGCGGATGGGGTGCGTATCCGGCGGGCGTGGCGTGGGCGTTGCACCGTGAGGGCATCGACGTTCCGGGCCATGACCTGGTCGTCGATGGATCCGTCCCGGTCGCGTCCGGGCTGTCCTCGAGCGCGGCTCTCGAATGCGCGGTCGCGGCCGGTCTCGTCGAGCTCGCCGGTGCCGACATCGACGGATCCGCATTGGCACTCGTCGCGCAGCGCGCCGAGGTCGAGTCGGTCGGCATGCCCTGCGGCGTGATGGACCAGATGGCCTCGGTGCTCTGCCGGGCGGGTCATGCCCTGCACCTCGACGCACGAAGCCTGTGGGTCGGCCACGTTCCGTTCGAGCCGACGCGCGAGGGATTGGCGCTCGTCATCGTCGACACACGTGCGACGCGCCGGCTGGTGCAGGGGATGTACGCCGAGCGCCGGGCCGAGTGCGACGCCGCGGCCGAGTCGATCGGTGTCTCCACGTTGCGGGATGCCTCGCTCGAGCGACTGGAGGATGCGCGGGCGAGGCTCGGCGCACGCCTGTACCGCCGAGCCCGTCACGTTGTGACCGAGAACGATCGCGTACGTGCGTTCGTCGAGGATCTGCATTCCGGCGCATGGCGCTCGCTGGGACCGCTCCTCACGTCATCGCACGAATCGCTGCGCGATGACTTCGAGGTATCGAGCCCGGAGCTCGACGAGGCCGCCGGCGCGGCGCTCGCGGTGGGCGCCCTCGGTGCTCGCATGACCGGGGCCGGATTCGGCGGTTGTGCGATCGCCCTCGCACCGATGCCCCTCGTCGACAAGATCGTCGCCGAGGTCGAAGCCGCGTTTGCACGGCGGAGCTTCCGCGCTCCCGAGGCATTCACGGTCGTCGCCGTGGATGGCGCACGTCGGGTCGATCGATGAGCACCGGACCGCTGACCGTGACCCGCACATCCGTGAGGCGACCATCGTCTCGTGATGCTCTCGCCGGTGCGCAAGCCGTGGGCGGGCGACGGAAACACGGGAGTATCATCCAGGATCCGTCCGCGAGACGAGGAGGATCAGATGCCGGGCGCTCGTAGGGTCCTCGCTGCGATGGTGGTGATGATGCTCCTCGCCGTCGGTTGCAGCGGAAACGAAAGCAAGAACCCGCCCGGGACGATCGTCGTGATGCTGCCGAGCGACAACCCCGGCGACATCGAACTCCGCCGCGCGCAGGCCGACGCCTTCATGAAGGCGCATCCGGATATCAAGGTTCAGGTCCAGGTGATCCCCTCCGAGGGCTATGACGAGCGAGTGTTCACGAGCATCGGCGGCGGCAACGCACCCGACATCTTCAACTCCGGCGACGTCGTCATCCCGTCCATCGTGCAGCGTCACGTCGCGACGGACCTCAATCAGTTCGTGAAGAAGGACAACTACGATCTCGGTCAGTTCTATCCCGAAGTCATCCAGGGGCTGACGTTCCAGAACCAGCTGGTCGGTCTGACGGATAACTGGGACACGCAGGTCATGTACTACAACCGAGATCTGTTCGACCAGGCCGGCGTCCCAGAACCAACGGCGGACTGGACCTGGGACGACGTCGTGTCGGCGGCGCAGAAGATCACGTCCGGAACGGGTGGGAGCAAGACGTGGGGTCTGCTGTACGAGACGTGGTTCGCACCGCTCGACGATCAAATCTACTCGTTCGGCGGGCAGGTCTTCAGCGAGGACGGCAAGCAGTGCCTGCTCGATCAGCCGGAGAGCGTCGCGGCGCTGCAGTCCATCGTCGATGTCATGAAGGCCGGGTACGCGCCGGAGCCATCCGTGTTCGAGCAAGAGGGCCAGGACCCCTTCTCGATCTTCGCCGCCGGGCATGCGGGGATGTGGATCGGCTCGGGCCGCTGGTCGGCCTTCGACCTGGAGGGCGTCAAGGATCTGAACTGGGCGATCGCACCCCGGCCCAATGGCCCGGACCATCCGCGGAGCAACTTCTTCCACCTCGCGATGTACGCCATCACCTCGGCGAGCAACGACAAGACCAACGCGTGGGAGTTCCTCAAGTACATGGTGAGTCCCGAGGGCATCCAGCAGGCCTTCGAGAACATGCAGGGGATCCCATCGCGACCCGCCCTCGCCGATGACCCAAAGATCACCGACACGAAGATCGTGCAAGAGCACGATGCCTTCCAGCCGTTCGTGCAGTCGCTGCCGACGGTTCGGCCGGCCCCGTTCCTGTCGAACTTCTTCGAGGTCGACGACGCGATCTTCAACGGCCTGGATCCCATATGGCGCGGTGAGGCAGAAGTCCAAGCGACGGCGACCGAGGTCTGTCAGCGTGTGGATCAGCTGCTAACCGAACAATCGGGTTGAGTCAGCCGGCCTGACGAGGAGGACCGGGGTCGATGTCCGACCAGACGCCGGACGCGGTAGCCCGACCGCTGGGTGATCAACCCGGCGGATTTCCCGCAGCGATCCCAGCCGCTCCGCGACCGACGCTCCGCGACCGGTGGCTCAGTCGCGACACGCTGGCGGCATATCTGTTCCTCGCCCCCGCGCTGATCCATTTCCTGATCTTCTTCCTCGGGCTCGTCGTCGTCTCGCTCGGCCTGTCGTTCATGAGCTGGGACCTGTTCACTCCGCCGAAGTTCGTGGGCCTCGCGAACTACAAACGCCTGCTCTTCGAAGACCCGGATTTTTGGCCGACGTTCTGGCGAACCGCCTATTACGTCGTTCTGGTCATCCCGACGTCGGTTGCGGCCGAGCTGCTGTTGGCGCTCGCCGTGAACACACGGCTTCGTGCCATCAAGTTCTTCCGCGCCACGTACTTCATCCCCGTCGTCGCATCTGCCGTGGCGGTCGCGCTCGTATGGGGCTGGATCCTGAACACGCAGAACGGCATCTTGAACTGGGCGCTCGGCTTCTTCGGCCTCGGGCCGTTCGACTGGCTCGGCAGCCCACGGCTTGCGATGCCCTCGGTGGCCCTCGTTCAGGTCTGGCGCGGGCTCGGAGAGGGCATGATCATCTTCCTCGCGGGTCTGCAGGCGATTCCGGCGCACCTGTACGAGGCGGCGGAGCTCGACGGTGCGGGGCGTTGGGCGAAGTTCTGGCACGTGACCTGGCCGCTGCTGTCGCCAACGACCTTCTTCGTGACGGTGCTGGAGGTGATCGGCTCCTTCCAGGTGTTCGACATGATCTACCTCCTGACACACGGTGGGCCGGCGCAGGCGACGACCGTGTACAACTTCGAGCTGTACTCCCAGGCCTTCCGCGACTTCCGCATGGGGTACGCGGCGGCCATGACATGGATCCTCTTCGTTTTGATCGGCGTCCTCACGCTGATCCAGTTCCGCGTCATCAACAGGCGAGTCCAGTATGAGCTCGGGTAGCACGATCGACGAGACCTCTGCAACGCCGGTCGACGCCGTCGAGCGGCCGCCCGAGCCGGGCGCGGCGCCTCCCGTCTCGCGGCGCGCCGTCGCCTATCTGGGCCTCGCGGCGCTCGCGGTCGTCTGCATCCTTCCCTTCGTCTGGATGCTGGCGACGTCACTCAAGACGGTGGACGAGGTCATCCGCGAACCACATAAGCTCATCCCGTCGGATCCGCAGTTCCACAACTACACAAGCTTGTGGCGGGACTTCCCGATGTCGGCATGGATCTGGAACTCGTTCAAGGTCAGCGGGTTGGTAACGCTCGGCGTGGTCGCCACGTCCGCGCTCGCGGCGTACGCCTTCGCCCGGATCGAGTTTCCGGGCCGCAACATCGTCTTCCTCGCGTTCCTGGCCACGCTGATGATCCCCG